>NZ_JBEOYD010000008.1:0-353050 GCF_040296885.1 Streptomyces sp. NPDC001980
GAAGCTGGGCGAGGCGAACTGCAGGACCCGGCTGTGCGGGCCGATCCCGAACCGCTCGCGCTGGGTGGCGACCAGCTTGGCGACCCCGGCGTGCGCCGGAAACGTCGCCGGCCCTACTCCACCGGCTCCCCCGTGGGCCCGCTCGCCCCCGTCGGCTCCACGACCGCCCCCTGCCAGGACAGCGCCTTCCAGCCGTCGGCCGGGGAACCCTCCAGGATCACCACGCCCGTGTTGTCGAGGGGGCGGGAGGCGGCGTAGGGGACGTCGACGTTGTCGGCGCGGGCCGCCGTCCACAGGCGGATCACGGCGCCGTGGCTGACCAGGGCGACCGTCCCGGCGCCGCTCGCGGCGGCCTCGGCGATCACCGCGTCGTAGCGGCCCAGGACCTCGTCCCCGGTCTCCCCGCCGGGCATGCGCGGCGCGGTGTCCCCGGCCGCCCACGCGAACACCGTGCGCATGTACTCCTCGCCCCGCTCGGAGTGGCCGGGCAACATCTCCAGGTCGCCGGCGGAGACCTCGCGGATGCCGTCGCGGACGACGGGGTCGAGGCCCCGGGCGGCGGCCAGCGGGGCGGCGGTGAGCTGGGTGCGGGTGAGGGTGGAGACGTAGAGGGCCTCGATGTCCTCGTCGGCGAGGGCTCCGGGGAGGGCCGCTGCCTGCTGCTCGCCGAGGGCGGTCAGACCGGGCCCCGGTACCGCGGTGTCGAGCAGGAAGTCGACGTTGGTCGGGGTCTGCCCATGACGTATGAGGAGCAGGCGCATCCAGGGGTTCCTCTCACTCGGCTCACTCGACCGCACCGCGGGCCGGCAGGAAAGTGCCACTTCAGGGTACCCGGACCCGTATGAGCCCAGACGTCGACCTCACCGTCCCGAAGCCCGGCCGGCACGCGCTGCGCGACCGGCTGCTCGCCCTCGACAGCCGGCTGTTCGAGATCGGCGCCGAGCGGAACTGGCCGCTCGCCGAACCGCTGCTCCCCCGGCTCAGCCGGAGCGCCAACCACGGAGTGCTGTGGTTCGCGACGGCCGCCGCGGTGGCCGCGGCCCGCACGCCGCGGGCCCGCCGGGCCGCCGCCCGCGGCCTGGCCTCGCTCACCCTGGCCTCCCTGGCCATCAACACCCTCGGCAAGCGCTCGGTGCGCCGCCCGCGTCCGCTCCTGGACCCGGTGCCCGCGGTACGGCACCTGAAGCGGCAGCCGATCACCACCTCGTTCCCCTCCGGGCACGCCGCGTCGGCCGCCGCCTTCGCGACCGGGATCGCCCTGGAGTCCCCGGCGTGGGGCGCGGTGGTGGCACCGGTGGCGTTCTCCGTCGCCATGTCCCGGGTCTACACGGGCGTGCACTTCCCGAGCGACGTGCTCGCGGGCGCGGCTCTGGGGGCCGGCGCCGCGTTCGCCGTACGGGGGCTGGTGCCGACCCGGGCGCAGACCGGCCCACCGCCCCGGCCGCGCGCCGCGGCCCCGGCGCTGCCCGGCGGGGACGGGCTGGTGGTGGTGGCCAACCGGGCCTCCGGCAGCGCCGACCGGATGCGGGTGCTGCACCGCGAGCTGCCCGCGGCGGAGCTGGTGGAGTGCGAACCGGGCGAGGTGAAGGACGAGTTGGCGAAGGCGGCGGCGCGGGCGCGGGCGCTCGGGGTGTGCGGCGGCGACGGCACCGTGAACGCGGCGGCCGGCATCGCCCTGCGCCACGGGCTGCCGCTCGCGGTGCTGCCCGGCGGCACCCTCAACCACTTCGCCCACGACCTGAGCGTGGAGGACGGCCGGGGCCTCGGCCGGGCGGTGCGCGAGGGCGAGGCGGTCCGGGTGGACGTCGGCCGCTTCGCCTCCGGCGACCTGGAGGGCGTCTTCCTGAACACGCTGAGCCTGGGCGTCTATCCGGAACTGGTCCGAGAGCGGGAACGCTGGTCGCACCGCATCGGCGCCTGGCCCGCCGAGGTACTGGCCGTACTGCGCGTGCTGCGCACCGACCGGCATCCGCTCCGGGTCGAACTGCGCGGCGAGACCCACCCGTTGTGGCTGCTGTTCGTCGGCAACTGCCTCTACCACCGGCTGGCCCTGACCCCGGGCCGCCGCACCGACCTGGCGGACGGGCAGCTCGACGTACGCGTGGTGCACGGCGGCCGGCATCCCGCGCTCCGCCTGCTCTCCGCCGCCCTCGCGGGTCCGCTCCCCCTCCCCCACTCCCGGCTTCGCCCGAGCGGGAGGTACCCCCGCCCCGCCCAGACAAAGGTGAGCCGACTGCGCCTGACCGGTATCGCGGCCGGCACACCGCTCGCCTACGACGGTGAAGTCACCGACGTGGCAGGCGAGATGACCGTCGAGAAGCTGCCGGAGGCACTGACCGTGTACCGCCCGCTGCCCTGATCCGCCCACCGGGCATGACAGAGCGTCAGTCCACATCGCGAAACGCGGGTCTCATCATTCGACATGCGGGCGTAGCGTTGCGGATACCGCGGGACGGGGCCGTCCGGCCCCGTCCGCCGGTGTGACGCGAAGGGGTTGAGCCATGTCCAAGCCACAGGAGACCGCCGTCTACACGCACGGGCACCACGAGTCGGTGCTGCGCTCCCACACCTGGCGCACCGCCGCCAACTCCGCGGCCTATCTGCTCGGTTCGCTGAAGCCCCACATGAAGATCCTGGACATCGGCTGCGGCCCCGGGACGATCACCGCCGACCTGGCCGAACTGGTCCCCGACGGAGAGGTCACCGGCGTCGACCAGGCGCCGGGCATCCTGGAGCAGGCCCGTGCGACCGCGGCCGGTCGCGGGCTGGCGAACGTGGACTTCGCCGTCGCCGACGTGCACGCGCTGGACTACCCGGACGACACCTTCTGCGTGGTCCACGCCCACCAGGTGCTCCAGCACGTGGGCGACCCGGTGCAGGCACTGCGCGAGATGCGCCGGGTCACCAAGCCGGGCGGCTTCATCGCCGTACGCGACTCGGACTACGCGGCGATGACCTGGTTCCCGGCGGTGCCCGGCCTGGACGACTGGCTGGAGCTGTACCGGCGGGTGGCGCGCGCCAACGGGGGCGAGCCGGACGCCGGGCGGCGGCTGAAGTCCTGGGCGCGGGCGGCCGGGCTGACGGACATCACGGCCACCTCCGGCACCTGGACGTACAGCACGGCCGAGGAACGGGCCTGGTGGGGCGGGCTGTGGGCGGACCGCACGGTCGCCTCCTCCTATGCCGAACGGGCCACCGAGGGTGGCCACGCGACCACGGAGCAGTTGGCGGTGATCGCGGCGGCCTGGCGGGAGTGGGCGCAGCAGGAGGACGGCTGGTTCGCCGTACTGCACGGAGAGATTCTCTGCCGCACGTGAGCCTGATCCGCGCATGCGTACCGGTGGTGACGCCGCCGCCACCGGTGGCGGAACAAGTCGCGCGGCAGCAGCGGTCCCCCGCGGCCCGAGGTCCAGGTTCAGGTCCGCGGGCCGCAGCCCGGCCATGCGGTCCTCCAGGAGCATCAGGGTGCGCCCGATGCACTCCTCCTGCTGCTCGGTGAGGTCCCCGGTGTCGAATCCGACGGTCCGGTGACCGGCTCGGTGATCAGCTCCGTGAAGGAGTAGGCCGCCCACGGTCCGGTGAGTTCCACCCGCATCGCCGGTGCCTCGTCCTTCGTGCGGTCGACCAGTTCCACGAATTCCTCGGAAGCCGCGCGGGACACCAGATAGGCAGCGTTCAGCAGGTTCTGCCCGGACACTCCCGAAAGCGTGGCGTTCTGCGGAGGGTGCAGCCGGGAATCCTCGGCGCGTCCGGAAAGCCGCTCGTGCAGCACACGCGCGAATTCCTCGGCGGCCGGCGGGGGCGGCTGCTCGGGCGGGTCGGCGTACAGCATCACGCCCCACTCGACCCGCCCCTCGAGCCGGTCGAGGGTGTGCAGGAAGTCCGCCTCGCGGGCCTCCATCATGGTCCGTACGCCGCTGTCGTCCCGGAAGACCGTGGCCGGCCGGAGCGGGAGCGGCGTGGTGACCGTGGTGAGCGCGTCGACCACGCCCTGATGGGCACGGGCGGTCGCGGCCAGCCAGTCCAGGTCCTCCAGGTGGTCCCGCAGCGGCTCCTCGGCGAAGTCGCCCTCCGGGACCGTACTGACGACGGCGACCAGCCCGTGGTGCCTGAGCAGCCCCGGTGGGACCCCGGCCACGCCGGTGAGCTGGGCCTGCAGGGCCGCCGCGAACGGACGGCAGACGGCGTACACGTACCGGAGTCCGCCCTGTGCGGTCATCTGTCCTCCTCCTCGCGCTCGCCCTCGTCCCGGTACTCCTCATCCTGCCCCTGCTCGGCGTCCTCCGCCTCGTCGTAGGGCCTCGTCCTCCTACGGCTCCTCGTCCGGCGTCTCGTTCTCCTCCTCGGCCACCCCGTCCTCGTGGCCGCGGACGGGGTGCCTGCTCCTTCCGGTTCTCGGCCCCGCCGGCTACTTCGCGGCCCGGCCGGGCGTGCTGACCGCCGGCTCGGCGGGCCCCGGTTCGACGAAGCTGTACGGCGGGAGCGGCCCGTTGACGCTCAGGTCGAGATGCGGATGGCTCCTGCGCAGCCGCTCGACCCCGGCCAGGAAGGTCTCGGCGGAGTGCCGGTCCACGAGGAAGGACACGTTGACGAGCCAGCCGGTGGAGCCGGGCCCCGCGCTGACGGCGGCCGACTCGGTTTCGAGCGTCTGCCGCACCGCGGCCGCGTCCTCGGCCTCCCGGGCCCGTACGGCGCCCACCACCATCTCGCCGAGCCGCAACCGGCTCTGGTAACTTCCGCCGCCCGCTTTCCGGTTGGCGTCGGCCAGCGCGCGCAGCTCGGGGTTCTCGGACATCACGCGGTGCAGCACGGCCTCTTCGATGTGGCTGGCCTTGACGTTGTACTCGACCTTGCCGTCGAGGGTGCGCAACCGCTCCAGGTAGTGTTCGGCGCGTTCGGCGAGGACGCCGGTGACGGTGTCGTCGTCCGGTGCGACGCTGCCGAACCGCATGGGCAGCACGCAGCCGCCGCCCCCGGCCTGCGCCAGCACGTTCTGGTGGGCGAGCAGCTCCCGGCGCATGGGCCGGAGCCCGTCGGGGGCCTCACTGACCAGTGCGGCCAGTCCACCCTCCGTGAGAACCCGCACCCGGCGCGGCGGATCGCCGACCCCGTCCATGCCCGCGGGCAGAGCGGGGTGCGCGGCGGTCGTGATGCCGTAGACGTACGTACTCACTCCTGCTCCTCCCTCTCCTTCTTCTTGCGGCGGGCCGGGCCGTCCTGCGGGTGCGTGGCCGGGCCCGCACCGGGGTGGAGTCCGAGCCGGGTCAGCGCACGACCGCCTCCTCGACCAGCAGCCGCCCGGCCACCGCGATCGCGTCGGCGTCGATCCCCGCGGCGTGCAGCTGCTGGTCGGGGGCGGCCGAACCCGGCATGGTGCGCACGGCGAGCCGCACCAGCCGCGGCACGGGCCTGCCGTCCGCGAACGCCTCCGCCACCGCGTCGCCGAGCCCGCCCTCCTCGTGGTGGTCCTCGACGGTGAGCAGACAGCCGGTCTCCTCGGCGGCCGTGCGCAGCGTCTGCCGGTCGACGGGCTTCACCGAGTAGAGGTCGACGACCCGGATCCGGATGCCGTCCTCGGCGAGCGCGTCGGCGGCCTTCAGCGCCTCGTGCAGGGTGACCCCGGCGGCGACCACGGTCAGCCGGTCCTCCTCGGAGGAGCGCAGCACCTTGCTGCCGCCGACCGGGAACTCCTCGTCCGGGCCGTAGATCACCGGGCTCGCCCCGCGCGAGGTACGCAGATAGCGGATGCCGTCGAGCCCGGCCATGGTCGCGACGAGCCTGGCGGTCTGGTTGGCGTCGCACGGGTAGAGCACGGTCGAGCCGTACACCGAACGGAACATCGCCAGGTCCTCCAGGCCCATCTGGGAGGGCCCGTCCTGCCCGATGGCCACGCCCGCGTGCGAGCCGACCAGGTTGATCCCGCTGCCGCTGACGGAGGCCATCCGCACGAAGTCGTAGGCCCGGCTGAGGAAGGCGGCGAAGGTGGCGGCGTACGGCACCCAGCCGCGCGCGGCCATGCCGACGGCACCGGCCACCAGTTGCTGTTCGGCGATGTAGAACTCGAAGTAACGGTCCGGGTGTTCCTTGCCGAAGAGCTCGGTGCGGGTGGAGTCGCCGACCTCGCCGTCCAGCGCGACCACGTCGGCGCGGGCGTGGCCCAGCGCGACGAGCGCCTTGCCGAAGGCGTCGCGGGTGGGAACCTCTTCTCCCATGTCGTAGCGCGGGAGTTCGAGCGCACCGGTGGGCACCGAGTGCAGCGCGCGGGCCGCCGGCGGCTCCTTCACGTGGACGCGGAGATCCCGTACCCCGCCGAGTTCGGCGATGGCCTCCTCGGCGTCCGGCAACGGCTTGCCGTGCATGCCCTCGCGGTCCTCGACGGCGGCGACGCCCCGGCCCTTGCGGGTGCGGGCGAGGATCACGGTGGGCTGTCCGGCGGTCGCCGCGGCCTCGCCGCAGGCGCGGTCGACGGCGTCCACGTCGTGTCCGTCGATCTCCACGGTGTGCCAGCCGAAGGCCTGGAAGCGGCGGGCGTAGGCGTCGAGGTCGTGGCCGTGCCGGGTGGGGCCGCGCTGGCCGAGCCGGTTGACGTCCACGATCGCGGTGAGGTTGTCGAGGTGCTCGTACCCGGCGTGCTCGGCGGCCTCCCACACGGAGCCCTCCGCCAGCTCGCTGTCCCCGCACAGCACCCAGACCCGGTAGCGGCCGTGCTCCAGCCGCTTCCCGGACAGCGCGATGCCGACGCCGACCGGCAGTCCCTGGCCGAGGGAGCCGGTGGCGGTCTCCACCCACGACAGCCGGCGCGGGGTCGGGTGCCCCTCCAGGTGGCTGCCGAGCTTGCGGAAGGTGAGCAGCTCGGCGTCGTCGATCGCACCGGCCGCCTTGTAGGCGGCGTACAGCAGCGGCGAGGCGTGGCCCTTGGAGAGGACGAAGCGGTCGTTGCCGGGATGGTCGGGCCGCTCGAAGTCGTAGCGCAGATGGCGGGCGAGCAGGACCGCCATCAGATCGGCGGCGGACATCGACGAGGTCGGATGCCCGGACTCGGCCGCGGCGGCCGCCCGCACGCTGTCCACGCGCAACTGCTGGGCGAGTTCGACGAGTTCGGCGGTGTTCATGAGGCTCCTTCCGGAGGATGGTCCGTGACGGATTCGGGGGCCTTCGGCAGCTCGGGCGAGGCGGTGTCCAGCGGCACCGACCAGGACCGAACGAGGCCCAACTGGACGCCCTGGCGCGGCAGTACGGCGTCCAGCAGCCAGTCGGCGGCGACCCTGGCCCGGCCCGAGGGCATCGCCGCGAGGTGGTAGCCGCGGGCCATCAGCCCGGCGGGCGGCCCGGCCAGGGGTACTCCGAGCGGGTCGGCGGCGGCCTGCACGCCGCCGAGGTCGACGACGAACCCCAGGTCGCGATGGCGGTACGGGCGCCGGTGCCGTCCGACACCGAGCGAGGCGGCCACGTTCTCGCCGGCCACCCGGCCCTGCCGCCAGGCGTGCTGCGCGGTCATCGGCGTGAACGCGCCGGGATTGACGAGGTCGGGCACCGCCGCCGCGTCCCCGCAGGCGAACACGTCGGCACAGCCGGGCACTTGAAGGTATGGATCGACGATCAGCCGCCCCTTCTCCAGGGGCTGTCCGGTGCCCTCCACGAGCGGGTCGGGCCGTACGCCCACGCACCACACCAGGGTCCGCGACGCCACGAACTCCCCGTCGGAGAGCAGCACCCCGTCCCGGGTGGCCTCCTTCACGGAGGTCTCCGTCCGCACCTCGACCCCCCGCCGGCGCAGCACCCGGTCGGCGGTACGGGACAGCTTCTCGTCCATGCCGGGCAGCACCCGGGGCGCCACGTCCAGCAGCAGCCAGCGCGGCCGCACGCCGTGCGGGAGCCGGTTGCGGCGGGCCAGGTCGACGGTGAGCATCCGCATGTGGGCGGCGACCTCGGTCCCGGTGTACCCGGCACCGACCACGACGAAGGTGCACCGGGCGGCGGCGAGGCCGGCATCGGGGGCGACGGCGGCCAGCTCGATCTGCCGGATCACGTGGTCACGGAGGTAGAGCGCCTCCGGAAGCCCGCGAAAGCCGTGCGCGTGCTCGGCGACTCCCGGGACGGGCAACAGCTTGTTGACACTGCCGACGGTCAGCAGCAGCCGCTCGTAGCCGAGGCTGCCGGCGGTGCCCTCGGGGTCGGTGTAGTGCACGCCCTGCCCGTCGAGATCGACCTGGCCCGCCTCCCCCAGCACGGTCCGCACCCCGCGGAGGGCACCGGACAGCGGGAGGGCGATCCGCCGGGGATCGAGGATCCCCGCGGCGACCTGGGGCAGCAGGGGCAGATACAGGAAGTAGTCGGTGGGGTTGAGCAGGGTGATCTCGGCACGGCCCCGGGCCAGCCTTGCAAGCGTACGGGCCGCGCGATACCCGGCGAACCCGGCGCCGACGATCACAATCCGGGGCCGATGACTCACGGTGCGCCTCCGGGGATACGACGAGGTCCAAGGCCACCCACGTAACCGTAGGCGGGACCCTCGAACTCCGCTCGCCGAAGCGCGCCCCATCAGGGGCGCGGGGAACTGCGCGAGCAACCACATCCGGCCCGTAGCCGACCGCGCACAGCCGACCGCATGTCGCTCCCGTCAGCTCCGGTGATGAGGCGCCTCCGGATCCGCACCCGGCCTGCCCGAGAGGCCCGGCGGCTCCGCCGGCACGGGCGGATACGGCAGCCCCGTCCCGCTCGGCGGTGCACCCGGCGCCGTCCCGCCGACCACCCGGTGCGGCGCATGCGGCCTCCTCGGCCGCCCCGCCTCCCGCAGCGCACCGGCCACCGCGCCCAGGATCACCGCGGTGACCAGTGCCGCGGCCCACGCCGGGAGCAGGATCGCCCACGCCAGCCCCACGGCCAGCGCCACGGCGGCCCCGGCGTACAGGGCGACCGCGCCGGACGCGCCGTACAGCACGGCGGCCCGCCGCCGCTTGCGGCCCTGCTCGCGCAGCTCGTCCCGGACGGTCTCGCGGGCGACCTGTGCCAGCTCGTCGACGAGGTCCTTGTCCAGATGTTCGAGATGATCCAGATGTTCCATACCGTGCGGGTACCCGGACCGGAATGGCCATAACAGGAGATCACCGGAGGTGACGCCATCCCGGCCCGTGGCAACTAGGCTCGTGCCCATGGAGATTCTGGGCGCCTCCCTGCGCATCTGCGTCGACGACATCGAGACCGCGATCCCGTTCTACGAACGCCTCTCCGGCGGCAGAGCACAGCGCTTCGAACGCGGCGGTGTCCAGGTCGCCGCGGTCGGCTCGTTCCTCCTGATGAGCGGACCGGAGGCGGAGCTGGAGGTGCTGCGCAAGGTGGCCGCGACGATCGCGGTGCAGGACGTCGACGCGGCCCACCGGCTGCTGGACGACCTCGGCGCCCGCATCCTCGCGGGGCCGGTGGCCACGCCCGCCGGCCGTAACCTGCTCGCGATGCACCCGGACGGCTCGCTGTTCGAATACGTCGACCAGCACCGGGGCTGATCCGGGGCTGGTCCGGGACGGGTCAGAGGCCCTGCGGCCGCATCCGGAAGTCGTACCGGGCGGGCAGCGGCTCGTCACCGAGCCGCGCCCACAGCCGGCCGTGCGCATCCGACCCCTCCCGCAGGTCGGCCACCTCGAACCCGGCGTCGAACACGGCCCGGGCCGCCGCCCGCCGCCCCTCCGCGAGCAGCAGCTCCGCCTCCAGGAGCCGGAACCGCCCGCGCTCCCGGATCGCGGGCAGCAGCGCCTCCCACACGGCGCGGGCGTCCGCGACCCGCCGTACCCGCAGCAGCGCCTCGATGGCCTCACGGCCGAGCGCCGCGCAGGCCGCGGTCCAGGTCTCGCCGTCGTCGCGGCGCTCTCGGCACAGGTCGTCGAAGGCGTCGGCGTACCGCTCGGCGGCCCGCTCGTGCTGCCCGTACTCCTGGTCGGCGACGGCGAGACAGCGCAGCAGCGGCCAGAGCGACGGGGCGAGCGGGAGGGCCCGCTCCCAGCTGCGGACGGCCTGGGCGCGGTCACCGGCGTGCCACTGGGCGACGCCCAGGTGGTACTCGGTGTGCGGGGTGGCGGGGGCCGTCTCCAGCATGTCCCGCCAGTGCGGGGCCACCAGGGTCGGTCCGGGCGGCCGCACCCGGCGGGGTTCGGGCAGGGTGCCGGTGCGCAGCAGCTCGCGCCAGGGCGCCTGTTCCTCGGTCAGCGTCGGCTGGGCGAACGGCGTGCCGGGCAGCTTCCAGTCCGCGCGCAGCACTTCGAGGGCGCCCCAGCCGGAGCCGGTGGCGAGGAGTTCACCGGGTTCGGTGTCGGCGTACGGCTTCCAGGCGGCGTAGGCGGCGTCCAACTCGGCGCGTGGCAGGGCGAGTTCCAGCCGCTCCGCGACGTTCTCCGGCGATGCTGCCGACAGCGGGCCGTACGCCTCCAGCCAGGACACCTCGCTCTCCGCCTCCAGACGGACGTGCTCCAGCTGGGTGCGGGCCAGTCCGGCCTGGATCTCCCGGTAGCCGCCGGTGCCGGGTCCGCCGAGCCACTCCTGCCAGCGGCGGCCTCCGGGCCCCGACCCCCACACGAACTGTTTCCGGCCGCGCAGTTCGTCGGTGGAGGTCTGCACCAGGCCGTGGCCGTCGGCGTCCAGCGCGGCGATCCAGCGGCGCCGCCCGTCCGGGATGTCGTAGAACCAGTCCGCCGGGTACGGGGGTTGGACGTCGTACGCCGGTACGGGCACCCGGTGCAGTCGGCGCTCGGGCCCGGACTCCCAGGCCTCCTCGGCCGGGACGACGATCCGGCGGTCCTCCGGTACGGCCGTGTTGGACCACCAGTAGCCGGGCACCGGGTGTTCGTGCGGGTTGCGGACGCGGACGCCGGCGTACAGGAAGTCGGAGCCGTCCGGCAGCCACAGGTCGACCTGGAAGGGCAGATCGCGCAGCCGTTCCCACTCCCACAGCCGGAGCATCTCTCCCCCACTGCCTGAACGGCGTGCGCGGTGCCCCCATCCATCGGGGGCGGGGACGCGGGCCGCGTGGAGCGGGGCGCAGGAGAGGGTGGTGTGGCCGGTGGCGCCGATGTTCCACTCGATGCCGCCGGCGTACCAGGCGCCGTTGAGCGCGAGGTTGGCGGGCTGGAACACCGGGTTGCGGTACAGGAGTTCACGGCCGGTGGGCAGGTGGACGAGGGAGGCGACGCGGCCGCCGAGGCCGGGCAGGACGGTGGCGCGCAGCCGGTCGTTCTCGATCACCAGGGCGTCGAACCCGCGAGGCGTGCGCGCTCTGCCGTAGCCGTCGCGGATCCGCACCGGGAGGAGGCTGCGCAGCGGCTCGTGGCCGAGTTGGCGGGCCATGTCCCGCGGCAGGTCCTCCCGGTCGCGCCCGTCGACGCGGTGGTCCCCCACTGCCTGAAGGGCGTGGGCGGTGCCCCCATCCTCCAGGAGGCGGAGCGGCGGCAGCGGGTTGTCCGGGCCCAACTCCGCCGCGGGCAGGGTCAGTACCTCACGTCGGATCCTCGTCACGATCACCATGGAACCCGGCACCGGGTGAGCTGACCAGGGGAGCTGCCGATCAGGATTGCGCAAAGGTCAGCCGGTGGACCGCATCTCCGCCGTGATCGCCCAGCGTTCGTGGTCCCGCCAGGCCCCGTCGATGTAGATCATGTTCGGCGAGAAGCCCTCCAGCCGGAACCCGGCACCGCGGGCGAGCGCGATGGACGCGGCGTTGCCGGGCTGGGCGTTGATCTCCAGCCGATGCAGCCGCATCGGCCCGAAGGCGTAGTCCACGACCAGGCCCATCGCCTCGCGCATCAGCCCGCGCCCGGCGGCGTGCGCGAACACGCCGTAGCCGAGCGCACCGCACTGGAAGCCGCCCTCGACGATGTTGTTGATGTTGATGAACCCGGCGATCGCCCCGCCCTGCTCCCCGCCGCGCTCCCCGGCGTCCTTCTCGCAGACCAGGAACCCGGCCTTGCTGCGGTCCTCGATCAGCCGCCCCGCGTAGCCGGCGTAAGCCGCGTCCGTGGTGGGCGGGAACAGCCAGGGCTGGTGGAGGTCCTTGCTCTCCCTGGTCCGGGCGATGAACTCGGCGCCGTCCTCGTAGGTGAAGTGGCGGATGCCCACGCGGGGGCCCTCGGCGAGATAGCGGGAAGCGGTGTGCGGCATCCCGACACCCTACGCGGAGCCGGCTCGGGCGTGTCTCGGAATACGCCTCCGCAGGTCCGGAGGGCTCCGCCTGCCGGGGCGCGGCCCTCCGGGTGAGCTCTCAGCGCAGCGCCGGCTCCAGCAGGGTCAGCGTGCCCGCGTCCGCGTCCAGCTCGGCGGCCACTCCGAGCGGCATGGTCAGGGCCGCCTCGCAGTGCCCGAACCCGAACTCCTCCAGCACCGGCACGCCGAGCCCGCCGAGCCGGTCGAGGAGCATCGGCCGCACCTGCTCGTAGGGCCCGCACCGGTCCCAGGAGCCGAGCAGGATCCCGGCGACACCGTCGAGCCGGCCGGACCGCAGCAGCTGCGTGATGCTGCGGTCGAGGCTGTACGGCGCCTCGCCGACGTCCTCCAGGAGGAGCAGACCGCCCCGCGCGCCGGGGTGGGTGTGCGGGGTGCCGACGCCCGTCGCGAGCAGTCGCAGGCAGCCGCCGACGGTGACGCCCGTGGCCCGGCCGCCCACCAGCGCGGCGCCCCGGGAGGGGATCGTGCGGACCGTCTCCGGGGCGAAGAGGGTGGCCCGCAGGTGTTCCTGTGCCTCGGTGCTCTTGACGAAGTCGGCACCGGCGGCCACTGGACCGTACAGGGTGGCGAGGCCGAGCCTGATCGCGAACGCCTCGTGCAGCACGGTCGCGTCGCTGAAGCCGACGAACACCTTCGGGCCGGCCGCCCGCATCGCCTCCCAGTCGAGCAGGTCGACGAGGCGCTGTGCGCCGTAGCCGCCGCGCGCACAGAGCACGGCGGAGACGGACGGGTCGCACCATGCCTGCTGGAGGTCGGCCGCGCGCTCGGCGTCGGAGCCCGCGAGGTACCCCAGCTCGCCGTCCGTGGCGAGCACGTGGGGTGCCGCCACCGGGTCGAGATCCCAGCCGCGCAGGATGTCGAGGCCCGCCTGGAGCCGCTCCTCCACCACCGGCCCGCTCGGCGCCACGACGGCGACCCGCGCTCCGGCGGAGAGCCTCGACGGCCTTGTCAGTTCCCTCACTTCGGTCAGTTCCGCCACTTCGGTCACTTCACCAGTTCCAGCTCGGGGATGCCGGGCACGTCCAGCCCGAACACCTGAGCGTAGAGGGCGAGCTCGGCCTCCAGCGCGCGGACCAGGGTCTCCGCGCGCCGGAAGCCGTGGCCCTCGCCCGCGAAGGTGAGGTACGCGTGCGGCACCGGGCGCCCGTCGAGCCGGGCGAGGAAGCGCTCGCACTGCGCGGGCGGACAGATCACGTCGTCCAGCCCCTGGAGCAGCAGGAAGGGCGCGGTGAGGCGGTCGGCGTGCTCGCTGGGCGACCGCTCGGCGTACCGCTCGGGCACCTCGGCGAGCGGGCCGATCAGGGATTCCAGGTACTGGGACTCGAAGTCATGGGTCTCCTCCGCGCCCCAGCTGGTGAGGTCGAGGACGGGGTAGGCGATGGTGCCGCAGGCGTAGACGTCGGTGCCGGTCAAAGAGGCGGCGGTGGTCCAGCCGCCGGCGCTGCCGCCGCGGATCGCGAGCCGGGCGCGGTCGGCGGTGCCCTCCTCGGCGAGGGCGAGCGCGACGGCCGCGCAGTCCTCGACGTCGACCACGCCCCACTGCTCGCGCAGCCGCTCCCGGTACTCCCGCCCGTATCCGGTGGAGCCGCCGTAGTTGACCTCGGCGACCCCGATGCCCCGGGAGGTGAAGTAGGCGATCGCGAGGTCGAGGACGAGCGGTGTCCTGCTGGTGGGGCCGCCGTGTGCCCAGACGACGTAGGGCGGCAGTTCGCCCTCGGGGGCGCTGTGTGCGGGGTGGTGGGGCGGGTGGATGTGGGCGTGCACCTCGCGGCCGCCGGGGCCGGCGAAGGTACGGACCTGCGGATCGGGGTAGTAGGCGGGGTCGACCGCGTCCCGGTGCGGGGTGCCGACGACCCGGGCCCGGCCGGAGGCGGTGTCGAGTTCGACGACCTCGTGGGCGGTGCGCGGGCCGGCGCCGACCGCGAGGACGCGGGTGCCGTGCACGGCGAGGGTGGCGGAGAACTCGGTCCACGGTCCGGCCGCGTCGGCGATCTCGCCGGTCTCCGGATCGAGTATCCCGAGCGTCATCGCCCCACGGCCGTGGAGGACCGCGACCAGCCCGTTGTCCAGCGGCGCGAACCAGTTCTGGCCGAGCCGCCAGAGCGGCCCCGCGAACTCCTCCTCGCGCGGGCACAGGGCCACGTCGTCGCGGTACAGGTTCCACCAGCCGCTGCGGTCGCTCGCGTACAGCAGCCGGTCGTCCGCGGACCACGCGACCTGCGCCACGGCTTCGGTGGGACCGCCGGCCACGGTGCGGACCGTGTGCAGGGTTCCGTCGGCGCCGACCTCGCCGACCAGCAGTTCCGTGCCGTCCCACGGCATCCGCGGATGGTCCCAGGCGAGCCAGGCGGCCCGGCGTCCGTCGTGCGAGAGGCGTGGCCCGGTGACGAACCGGTGCCGTTCTGCGGTGAGTTCGCGTACGGCGGTCCGGTCGTCGGCGGCCGAGCCGTCCAGCGGTACGGCGGCGAGCACCCGGCGTACGTCGGTCGGCCCGTCGCCCGTGAACTCCTCAAGGACACACCAGACTTCGCCACGGTCGAGCAGCAACTGCGGCTCGGCCCAACGGGGTCCGGGCGGGGTCAGCGGCCGGGGTGCCTCGCCGGGCCGGTACAGGTACAGCCGCTGGTCGTCGAAGTGGACGAAGACCAGCAGCGGTTGACCGCCGCCGTCGGGTACGGCACCGGCCCAGGGCCGTCCGCCGTACTCGATGACCCGGCTGCGGACGTGCCACGGCGCGGGCAGCACGGACTCCCCGGTGGTGCCGCTGACCAGGGTCCTGCGGCCGCCCTCAGCGGGCCGGGGTTCGGTCCACCAGGGCTCGTCGCCGACGAAGCCCACCCATTCGGCGAAGCCGTCGTGCGCCGCCGCCAGGGCCGCGTCGATGGGTGAGGGCCACGAGCCGTACGCCTTCGTCTCCACGTTCTCTCCTCCTCGCCTGTGCCGTGCCATGCGGTGCTATGCCGTGCGCAGGAACCGGTCCAGGACCCGGACGCCGAAGTGCAGGGCCGCGACGGGGACGCGTTCGTCGACGCCGTGGAACAGGGCCTGGTAGTCCAGGTCCTCGGGGAGCTTGAGCGGGGCGAAGCCGTAGCCGGTGATGCCCAGCCGGGAGAACTGCTTGGCGTCGGTGCCGCCGGACATGCAGTAGGGCACCACGTGCCCGTCGGGGGCGAACTCCTCGACGGCGGCGCGCATCCGGGCGTACGTCGGTGAGTCCAGCGGCGCCTGGAGGGCGACCTCCCGGTGGAGGAACTCCCAGTCGACGTCCGGGCCGGTGAGGCGGTCGAGGGTGGCGCGGAACTCGTCCTCGGTGCCGTACAGATAGCGTCCGTCGACGAAGGCGGCGGCCTCGCCGGGGATGACGTTGACCTTGTAACCGGCGTTCAGCATGGTCGGGTTGGCGCTGTTGCGGACGGTGGCCTCGACCAGTTTGGCGGCCGGGCCGAGCTTGTCGAGGAGCAGGTCGACCTCGGTGAGGTCGGGTTCGATGCCGTAGAGCGCGGCGAGTTCGGTGAGGGCGGCGGAGACCGTCGGGGTGAGCCGGAGCGGCCACCGGTGCTCGCCGATGCGGGTGACGGCGGCGGCGAGGCGGGTGACCGCGTTCTCCGTGTTGACCTTGGAGCCGTGTCCGGCCCGGCCGCGCGCGGTGAGCTTGAGCCAGGCGGTGCCGCGCTCCCCGGCGGCGACGGGGTAGAGGTGCCGTCCGGTGCCGTCGTGGAAGGTGAAGGCGCCGGACTCGCCGACGCCCTCGGTGCAGCCCTCGAACAGTTCGGGGTGGTGGTCGGCGAGGAACCCGGAGCCGTCCTCGGCGCTGGCCTCCTCGTCGGCGGTGAACGCGACGACGATGTCCCGGCGCGGCCGCACCCCGTCCCGCGCCCAGGCCCGCGCCACCGCCAGGATCATCGCGTCCATGTTCTTCATGTCGACGGCGCCCCGCCCCCACACGACCCCGTCGCGGACCTCCCCGGAGAAGGGGTCGACGCTCCAGTCGGCGGCCTGCGCGGGTACGACGTCGAGGTGGCCGTGGACGAGGAGCGCGTCCGCGGTCGCGTCCGTCCCCTCGATGCGGGCGACGACGTTGGTGCGCCCCGCGGTCCGCTCAAGCAGGATCGGCTCCAGACCCGCTTCCGCGAGCCGCTCGGCCGCGTACTCGGCGGCGGGCCGCTCCCGGCAGTCGCCGCCGCCGAAGTTGCTGGTGTCGATCCGGATCAGCTCGGAGGTGAACCGGACGACCTCGTCGAGAGCCTGCTGGTCAGCCATACTGCTCCTCCACCGCGGCCGAGACGATCGTGGTGACCGCCTTGAAGGTGCGGATGCCGTCGTACATGGTCCCCTCGGTGTACGCGACCTTCCGCTCGCCGACCTGGTCCACACCGGGGACGACGGTGGCGGCGAGGGCGAGGTGCTCCGCGTCGAACTCCAGGGCGATGGTGAACGGTCCGCCGGTCACGGGTTCGTGGCGCACCGCCAGCCCGGCCGCGTCCTTGGCGGCGGCGCGGATGTCCGCGGCGGTCCGGGCGGGCGTCCGGCACACGGCCGCGTACCTCGACACGTGGTCCTTGACGGCGACCTTGCGGGCCTCGGGCGCGTAGCCGAGGGCGTCCTCGCAGGTCAGGTCGTCGCCGGTGACGAGGACGACGGGGACGCCGTACTCGGCGACGACGCGCGCGTTGAGCAGGCCCTCGCTGGCGCGGACGTCGCCCAGCCAGACGCCGGTGACGGAGTTGGGCAGGTAGGTGTGGGCGAGGACGCCCTCCATGCCGGCGCCGGTGTGGTAGCCGATGAAGGCGACGCCGTCGACGTCACCGTGCTGGACGCCCTCGACCATGGACAGCGTCTTGTGGCGGCCGGTGATCATCTGGGCACGGTCGTCGAGCTGCTCCAGGAGCAGGTTGCGCATGCTCCAGTGGGCCTCGTTGATGAGGACCTCGTCGGCGCCGCCGTCGTAGAACCCGAGGACGGCGGCGTTGACGTCGGAGGTGAACATCGGCCGGCACCGCTCCCACTGCGGCGCGCCGGGCAGCACGTCGCCGGGCCAGGTCACCCCGGTGGCGCCCTCCATGTCGGCGCTGATGAGGATCTTCATGCTGCTTCACGTTACGCGCCGGCGAGGGAACTTCCTACAAGGCAGGGAGGAGGTTGAGCCCTCTGCCGGACCTCGGCACTCCAGCGGCCGTGCCGACCGGTGCGCCGCCGGACAGGTGTCGGGCACTCGCTCCCTGACCAGGTGCATGCGGTTCGAGACCACGACGCCCCGCCGTTCACCCCGATCCCCCGAGGACCCGCTCACGAGGACCTCAAGGCCATGCCGCTTTTGGGTGACCATATCAAGACATATACCTTGCATCGGTGTTTCGATGAGTGGTGGCCAGCGGACGCTCGCAGCGACACCGCACCCGCTCTGACTGGTCCGCGGTGCATTGCGCGAGCCGTTCTCCCTCCTCCGCGAAGGGACGTCTCCCTTTCATGCCCACCAACAACAAGACCCGCACTGCGTCGGCGCCGAGGAAATCGGCGTCCTCCCAGGACAAGCTGATCGAGTCCTTGAAGCAGTACATCCGCACGCGCGGTCCGGACCTGCTCGCAGACCCCAACGTGTCGTCCGTCGGGATCGGCCACAAGCTCAAGAACGGCACCCGAGGGAAACAGATCGCGCTGCAGTTCACGGTCGACAGGAAGGCCGAGCCGGAAGCCCTCGAGGCGCTGGGCACGACCCGGATCCCGGAGAGCATCACGGTGGACGGGGTGGAGGTGCCGACCGACGTCATCGAACGCAGCTACCAGCCCCACTTCCGCGTGGTCGCGGAGGCTGAGAAGCCTCAGCGAAAGACCCGCCTCAACCCCATATTCCCGGGGGCCAGTGTCGGCGGCGTGACGGTCACGGCCGGCACCATCGGCTGCATCGTGTTCGACAGGGCCGACGGCACCCCGTACGTGCTCAGCAACTGGCACGTACTGCAGGGCCCGGACGGTCAGCTGGGCGAGGAAGCCGTCCAGCCCGGCCGGTTCGACGACAACCAGATCTCCCACAACCGCCTCGGCGTCCTGAAGCGGTCCCACCTCGGCCCGGCCGGCGACTGCGCCGTGGCCACCATCGAAGAGGGACGGACCTTTGATCCCAAGATCCTGGGACTTGACGTGGCACCCCAGGAGTTGGGTGAGGCGGCTCTGGGAGACAAGGTCATCAAGAGCGGACGGACCACGGGCGTCACCCACGGGATCGTCCGCCGCATCCAGACGATGGCCAAGATCGACTACGGTGGCGACGTCGGTGAGAAGATCATCGGCTGCTTCGAGATCGGCCCCGACAACGAACACCCGGCGGCGGACAAGCAGATCAGCAGCGGCGGTGACTCGGGTGCGGCCTGGCTGTTCAAGACGAACGGGCGGCCGAGCAAGGTCATCGCCGGACTGCACTTCGGCGGCGAAAGCGCCGGCGACCCCGACGACCACGCGCTGGCCTGCCTCGCCGGCTCCGTCTTCGAGAAGCTCGACATCACCCTGCAGCAGCCCTCTCCCGAGGAGGTACAGCCCCTGCAGGGCTACAACCCGGACTTCCTCAGCGAGCAGATCGACATACCGCAGCTGACCGCGGAGATCAACGGGGACGCCATACGCCTCAGCGGCTCCGAGGTCATCCCGTACACGCACTACTCGCTGGCCCTCAGCAAGAAGCGGCATTTCCCCTTCTGGGTGGGCTGGAACATCGACGGCGCGAACCTCAAGAAGCTCAGCCGGTCCGGCATACCGTTCACCAAGGACCCACGGCTTCCCGCGAACACTCAGGTCGGGAACGAACTGTACGAGGCCAACCGGCTCGACCGCGGCCACATCGCCCGCCGTGCGGACCTGATCTGGGGCAGCATGCCCGAGGCTCAGAAGGCGAACACCGATTCGTTCTTCTACACCAACATCACCCCGCAACTGGACGACTTCAACCAGAGCGCCAAGAACGGCCTGTGGGGCGAGCTGGAGGACGCCATCTTCGCCGACGTCGACGTCGACGACCTGAAGGTGAGCGTCTTCGGCGGACCGGTCCTCCAGGACGACGACCGCGTCTACCGGGACGTGAAGATCCCCCGTGAGTTCTGGAAGGTCATCGCCTTCGTCGAGCGAGGTGAGTTGAAGGCCAAGGCGTTCTTGCTCACGCAGAACCTGGACCAGCTCGAAGCCCTGGACCTCGACGAGTTCCGCGTCTTCCAGGTCACCCTCGACGAGATCGAGGAACGAGCCCACATCCGCTTCCCCACCGCCCTCCACAAGGGCGACCACCTGCTCGTGCCGGAGGCGGTGGCCGAGCGAAGGCCATTGGGCGACCTGGCCGACATCCACTGGGACTGACCCGGCGGCCCGCCGGCGTGTCTCGTCCTCAACACTGGGGCGTCGACTTGGCCGGGATGGTCGTGGCCGGTCGGGGTGCCGGGCGAGGAAACGCGACATCTTCCTTTTGAACCTGGCGGATCAGCACGTGCAGGCGACGTGGCGGATTGAATTCCTGAGCCAACTCGTGGGCAGGATGCGCCAGTTCAGCACTGAGGCGGTGAAGGAGAAAATGGGCCGGCGAGCGTGACGCCGCGGCGGGCTGCCCGAGGGGCCCGCCACGGCGGACGGCCGCCGCGTGCATCAGCACTCCGGGGTACGGCACGGATGCCGATCTGGAGGCCTTCGGCTCGGCGAGCGCCTCCTCGCGGATCGGCGTCCGGGACGCACACGTCGGCCGAGGCCGTCCAGGCGTGCAGTCTGTACCGCTCGTTTCAGGCGGCCCAGCTCCTGGACGAGGGGAGGTCGGCGCGCGCGTAACCCGGGGCGGCCAAGGACAGCAGCCGGAGGACACGCCCGAATCCCAGCGAACTTCCGGATGTCCGCCGCCGCCATCCGGAGAAAACGTGTCCGTTTCCAGTCGGCGATCAGCGCTCCGTCGGACATCCGGCTGACACGGCAATACGGCGACAGCATCCTTGGGTAGACGTGGTCGGCGTTCTTCGCGTCGGCGGCGCTCGGGCACGGCCGCGCCTCCGGAGCCGGAGCCGTAAGGACGCGCATGCACGTCGGGACCCCGTGAAGCTCCGGGACTCAAGGTGCAGGGGAGCCGAAATACCCATAATGTGGTAATTGGAGCGTTTCCGGGGTGTCTTCCTCTTCGTCGGGGGGTTCGGCGGTGGTTCCCGTCACCGCAAGAATCGCAGCACCGTCAGGAGACATGATGGCCACCCACAAAGCCGGGCCTCGCGCTGTCTCGGTCTACGCACTCGCCGGCATCCGGCTCTTCAACGGAGTCACCGGACTGCTCGCGCCCGACCTGCTCATCCGGCGCCTCGACCCCGATCGTGAGCCGCCCAGTCCGGCAGCCGTGTACGCCTTCCGGCTCTTCGGGATCCGTACGATCCTGCTCGGCCTCGATCTGCTGACCAACCGCGACGAGCGGCTGCGGGAGGACCTGCGCGACGGCGTCCTGATCCACGGCAGTGACACCGCGACGGCGGCCACGCTGGGCCTGAGCGGTCGGCTTCCCCCGCGTACCGCGGCACTGACCACCCTCATCTCGGCTGCCAACACGGTCCTGGCCGCCACTTCGCTCGCCAACTCGGTGAAGGGGAAGGGGAAGTGACGGGAGGGCCAGGTGCCGATTCCCCGGCCGAGACGGGTTTCGACTACATCGTCGTCGGCGCCGGGGCGGGTGGCGGACCGCTGGCGGCCAACCTCGCCGCCGCGGGCATGCGCACCCTGCTGCTCGACGCGGGCGGTGCCCCGGAGAACGACAACTACCTGGTGCCCGCCTTCCACGCGGACGCCTCCGAGGACCCCGTCCAGTGCTGGAACTACTTCGTACGGCACTATGCCGACGAGCAGCAGCAACAGCGTGACAGCAAACTGGTCCCGGACCGGGGCATCCTCTACCCGCGTGCCGGAACGGTCGGCGGCTGTACCGCTCATCACGCGCTGATCACCGTCTATCCGTACAACCGCGACTGGGACGCGATCGCGGAGGAGACCGGCGACGCCTCGTGGCACAGCACGGCCATGCGCCGGTACTTCGAGCGGCTGGAACGCTGCACCTACCGGCCGAGGCCCAAGGAGCCGCCCGCCAATCCGCTGCTGGCCGCGCTGCTGAAGGTCCTGCCCTTCACGGGCGCTCGCTACCGCAACGAAGCACGCCACGGATTCGACGGCTGGCTGCCGACCACCCTCGCCGACCCTGAACTGGCCGTCCAGGACAGGCAGTTGCTGAAGGTCATCCTCGCGGCCGCGGAGGACGCGCTGGCCGACTTCCTCGACCGGCCGCTGTCCCCGCTCGAAGGGTTCGGCTCGTTCGTCGACCCCAACGACTGGCGGGCGCAGACACACGCCCTGCAAGGGCTGTGGCAGATCCCCCTCTCCACGGCGAACGGACGGCGCAGCGCCGTTCGCGAGCGGGTCCAGGCCGTACAGCGAAGCCGTCCGGACGACCTGGTGGTCCGGACGAACGCGCTGGCGGCCCGGGTCGTACTGGACGGGAACGGAGCCGCGGCCGGAGTCGACTATCTGGACGGCGCGCACGCCTACCGGGCCGACCCCTTGAGCCGGCCGAACGCCAAGCCGCCGGTCCTGCGCAGGGTCCTCGCCGCCCATGAGGTGATCCTGGCCGCGGGTGCCTTCAACACACCCCACCTGCTGATGCTTTCGGGCATCGGACCGCGTGAGGAGCTGCGACGGCACGGCATCCCCGTACAGGTCGACCTCCAGGGTGTGGGCGCGAATCTCCAGGACCGGTACGAGGTCGGCGTGGTCAGCCGGATGGACCGCGAGTTCCCGGTCCTCAAGGACTGCGACTTCCACGCGCCGCGACCCGGGACCGGGCCGGACCGCTGCTACCGGGCCTGGCGGCACGGCGAAGGTCTTTACACGACCAACGGCGCCGTCGTCGGCGTCACCCGCAAGTCCCGTCCGGAGCTGGACGCACCCGACCTGTTCATCTTCGGCGGCCCCTTCGACTTCCGGGGCTACCGGCCCGGCTACTCGCTCGACCTGACACTCCACAAGGACCGTTTCACCTGGGCCATCCTCAAGAGCCGCACCCACAACACCGGGGGCCGGGTGCGGCTGCGCTCCACCGACCCCCGGGACACCCCGCTGGTGAACTTCCACTACTTCGGCGAGGGCACGGACAAGGACGCCGTGGATCTCGAAGCCATGGCCGGTGCCGTCGAGTTCGTGCGCCGGATGAACCGCAAGGCCGGCTCCGTGATTCTGGAGGAGTTGTGGCCCGGCAAGGACATCGACGGCGCCGACGGCGTTCGCCGTTTCGTGCAGGACGAGGCCTGGGGCCACCACGCGTCCTGCACCTGCCGGATGGGACGGGCGGACGACCCTTCGGCCGTCGTCGACAGCGAGTTCCGGGTGCGCGGAGTGGACCGCCTGCGGATCGTCGACGCCTCGGTCTTCCCCCGCATTCCCGGATTCTTCGTCGCCGCCCCCATCTACATGATCAGTGAGAAGGCGAGCGACGTCATCCTCGCGACCGCCCAAAGAGCCACCGCCCAAGGAGTATCGCGATGAGCAGACAACGACGCGCCGCAGAAGGTTCCGCAGCCGGATACCGTACGTCACTGCCCTGGCGGATCATCACCGCCGGCGCCGAATACGTGGACCGGCGTATCGGCTGGGACAGACTGCCCGTCATTCCCGGCCTGCTGACGCTCCTCGGACTGCGCATCAGGCTTCGGCAGAAGAACCTCCACGACACCGGCCTACTGCCCTCGGTCAATCTGCCCGATCCCGCGCCTCCCTCCGAGACCCACAAGGTGAACCGGACCGCCGACGGCAGCCACAACGACCTCGCCGAGCCTCGCATGGGCATGGCGGGCACCCGCTTCGGCCGGAACATCCCGCTGGACCGGATCGCACCGGCCGCACCCGAGGACGTACTGTCCACGCCGAACCCGCGCGAGGTCAGCCGCGCCGTGCTCACCCGCGACGCGCTCATCCCCGCCGAATCGGTCAACTCGCTGGTCGCCGCCTGGCTTCAGTTCATGGTCCGCGACTGGTTCAGCCACGGGACCAGCCCCACGGAACGGCCCTGGGAAGTGCCCCTCATGGACGACGACCCGTGGCCGGAGCACCCCATGCGGATCATGCGGACGCCGGACGACCCGACCCGCGACCCGCAGGCGCCGGCCGGAACGCCCGACACCCGCGTCAACGTGTCCTCCCACTGGTGGGACGCGTCGCAGATCTACGGGGCGAACGAGACCGAGCAGCGCCTGCTGCGCGCCGGCACGCTGGGCACGTTGCATCTGTGGGACGACGAGCAGTCCCCGGTCCCCTCGGACCCCTCCCGGGACCCCTCGCACATCCCCGGCTTCTGGCTGGGCCTCGCCATGATGCACGACCTGTTCGCCCGTGAGCACAACGCGATCTGCGATCACCTGCACGGCGCGTACCCGTCCTGGAACGACGAGGAACTCTTCCAGCGCGCCCGGCTCGTCAACGCCGCGCTCCTCGCCAAGATCCACACCGTGGAGTGGACACCGGCCGTGATCAGCCACCCCACCACCGTCAAGGCACTGCGCGCCAACTGGTGGGGCATCGCGGGCGAGCGCGTCCACGATCTCTTCGGCCGGATCAGCGACAGCGAGGTCGTCAGCGGCATCCCCGGCGGCGAGACGGACCACTACGGCATCCCGTACTCCCTCACCGAGGAGTTCGTGGCCGTCTACCGCATGCACCCGCTCATCCGCGACGAGTGGCATCTGCGCTCCGCCGCCGACGACACGAGCCTGCGCCACTGCACCCTCCGCGACATCGCGGGCCCCGGGGCGCTGAAGGTCATGGAGACCACCGGGATGGCCGATCTGCTCTACAGCTTCGGCACGCTCCACCCCGGACTGGTCACCCTGCACAACTTCCCCAGGTTCCTCCAGGAATTCGAGCGCCCCGACGGGCAGCTGCAGGACCTCGCCGCCACCGACATCCTGCGCTCCCGGGAATTCGGTGTCCCCCGCTACAACGAGTTCCGGCGGCTGCTGCGGCTGAAGCCCGCGGCGAACTTCCTGGAGCTGACGGAGAACCGGGCGTGGGCCGAGCAGATCCAGTGGCTCTACGACGGCGACATCGAGAAGGTCGACCTCTCGGTCGGGCTGTACGCGGAGAAGCTGCCGGCCGGATTCGCCTTCAGCGACACGGCGTTCCGCATCTTCATCCTGATGGCCTCACGCCGGCTGAACAGCGACCGCTTCTTCACCGAGTACTACACGCCCGAGGTGTACTCCAAGGCCGGTATGGCCTGGATCGACGACAACAGCATGATCACGGTGCTGCTGCGCCACCACCCGGAGCTGCGTACGGCTCTTTCGGGGCTGACGAACGCCTTCGTGCCGTGGCACACCGCCGGAAGGACGGTGACCTGACATGGCAGCGACGGACAGGTTCCGCGAGGAACGGGAGCGCCAGGTCGCGGCGGCCGCCGCGCGGTACGACGAGTCCGGCGACGAGCGGCGGGCGGTCGAGGAGCAGCAGGACGCCGGGGTCGCCTTCCCGGATTCGGAGGAGGCACTCGCGGCGCGCGCGGCCCGGCTGCTCGACCGGCAGGCGGTGCCCGCCGCCCTGGTGGTGGAGGCCGTCCGGGCGGAACCGCTGGCCCCGACCGCCGCGTACGAACGCATCCTCGGGGTGTCCAAGGACCTGCAGGCATGGAGTTTCCTGCCGCGCGGTGCCCGCGCGGCACGTACCGTCGCCCGGATCTCGGTGCGGGAGAACGGCCGTGAGCTGCCTCTCGGCACCGGCTTCCTGGTGTCGCCGAGCCTGCTGATGACCAACCATCACGTGCTCACCGACGCGGAGGCCGCCCGGCAGTGCTTCGTGGAGTTCGACGCCCAGGTCACCGTCGACAACACGGCCCAGCCGGCGACGCGGCTGGAACTCGACCCGGGCGGGTTCTTCGTCACGGACGAACGCCTCGACTTCGCCCTGGTGCTGGTCGCCCCCGGCCCGGACCCGCGGCCCGCCGGGGACACGTTCGGCTGGAACCGGCTCAGCGCCCAGCCGGGAAAGCTGGTGATCGGCGAGCCGGTCAACGTCGTCGGCCATCCGATGGGACGCCTCAAGGAGATCGCCGTACGCGACAACATGCTCCAAGTACGCCTCGACGACTTCCTCCACTACAAGACGGACACCGAGCCGGGCAATTCCGGCTCTCCCGTCTTCAACGACCAGTGGGAGGTCGTCGCGCTCCACCACAGCGGGGTGCCCAGGACCGACGAACAGGGCCGTACCCTGCGCCGGGACGGACAGGTCTGGCAGCCCGGTGACGGCGACGACGCCATCGACTGGGTGTCCAACGAGGGCGTACGCGTCAGCTCCATCCTCAAACACCTCGCCGCCCTGTCCCTCACCTCCCGGCAGCGGGAGCTGCTGGCGGAGATGGGCCCGGAGTCGGGACTGCGCCTCGCGGAGGCCGCCGGTCCGGTTGCGGCTCCGGCTCCCGCCGCCGGCCCGGTGACGGTCCCGGCACCCGCCGTCGCGGCGGCGGGCCCGGCCGTCGAGAAGGCCACCGCGCGTGCGGGCCTGCGCGCCCGGGACGGAGCGTTCGGCGGCACACGGCATCTGGTCTTCCTGCACGGTCGCTCCCAGGAAGGCAAGGACCCCGAGAAACTGCGCCGCGAATGGGCGGCCGGACTCAACCAGGGGCTTGTCCGCGCCGGGCTCCCTCCGGTCGACCCGGCGGACGTCTGGTTCCCCTACTACGGGGACCGGTTGGTGCAGGCCCTGACCGCGCACGAGGCCGTCCCCCGCCTCACCGAGGCGCCGGCCGCCAGGGCGGCGGAGGCGGTCGCACCCGTCACCCCCACCGCCCGCGCGGTGTACGAGGAGATCATCGGCGAGGCGGCCACCAAGTGGGACATGCCGAAGGAGAGCCAGCTGGCCACCGAAAGTATCGGCCTGGACGACGTGGTCGGGACCCTGCACAAGCGGCTGGGCTGGCTGGCCGCCAGGAGCGACCTCGATGCGTGGGCCATCGCCCTGGTCTTCCGTGACGTGGCCGCCTATCTCGACGACCGGCGCATCCGGGACGAGGTCCTGGACTGCGTACTGGAGACGATGCCGGACACCGGGGACGTGGTGCTCGTCAGCCACAGCCTCGGCACGGTCGTCGGCCTGGATCTCGTCACCCGGCTGTCCCCCGGAGTGAACTGCGTGCATCTGACCACGGCGGGCAGTCCCCTCGGCCTGGACAGCGTGTACAGCAGGCTGCTCGTGGGCGGGCCGAAGCGTCCGGACATCGTGGCGGACTGGCTCAACGCCTGGTGCCCGACCGACGCGGTGGCCATCGGATGCCCGCTGGGCGACGACTGGGCGGACGGACTGTCCGACCTCGCCGTCGTCAACGCCCGCGACCGGGCGCACAGCATCGTCGAGTACCTCGCCCACCCCGAGGTCGCCCGGTCGATCGGCGGCCACCTCGGCGCGTGACCAGTGGGCATCGGCTTCACGGCTTCTGGGTCTTCGGGCCGTCCGGTTCCGGGTCAGAGGGCGGGCGTCCCACGTCCGACAGCGTCTCGCGGGCCCGCTCGTCGACGAAGCGGGTCACGAGATGCTGGGCAGCGCCGAAAATGACGGCCCAGGCCATTATCTGCGGGCTGGAATCCAGATCACTCAGACCAGGAATGAACGCACCCCTGATGAGCAGCACTCCTACGAACGCGGTCAGAGCCCCGGTGGGGAATTTCAGCAGGGCTGCCGACAGCGGCAGCATATAAGGACTGCTCGTCCCCTGAATCCGGCGTAGCGACGCAATGACCGTGAGAGCCGCACCGGCCAGTCCTGCCGCCTCGGTGACGAGCACGTCGACTCGCTGCGCGTAGTCGCTCGGAACGTTCCCCTGCTTCAGGGGAACCTCCCCGGAAGGGCATGCGGCGAACTTCTTCCCCCCAGGGAGGAAGCACATGTTCAGCGAATCGGGGCAGTACCAGCCCCAGGCTGCGAGCCCAGCCGCACCGAGGAGAACGAAGAAGGTCGCAACCCGCAGAATGATGCTGAGGCTGCGGACTCTACTGAATTCGGCGTCCAGCGCGTCGTACGAAGCGCTCAGAGCGAGGGCGAGGAGCCCGCGGTCGCCCGGCAGCGGTCCTTTCGTCTCCATGCGTTCCGCGACCGCGCTCACCTGTATCCGAAGCGGGTCGACCGGGCGAAGATGCTGTTCGACGTGGCTCAGTACGTCGACGCTTCGGCCCGGCAGGTCTTCATCCGCACACAGCGTGAGCAGCATCACGTCGGTCGCGCGGACATTGGCCCAGGTCCGCTCGAGGGCTGCGGCCCCGGAGAAGAGGCGGCGCCGCGCGGAGATCGCGCACCCCGCCTCCTTCAGTTGCCGCGCGATCCCCTCCAGCGTCTCTTCTCGCCGACATTGCTCAGCCCGGTCCGCTGCCTCCCGGCACCTCTCACGGTCTGCCTGCTGTTCCAGAAAGAGAACGCGTGCGGCAGCTCGCTCGCGCCAGGCCGTTCTATGAGTCCTGAACAGCCCCTTGGGCAATGTGGGGAGCTGAGCCACGTTCTTTCGCCGGGTCGGCCCGCAGGGGTGATCGCACTTCGATTTCTCCGGCGTCGGCGTGCGCCTGACCATGAGCGAAGCGATCCACAGGAGTATGAAAACAGCGACGCTCCCTCTGGGCCTTTTCGTGCTTTCCGAACCCGTGAAGGCTTTCCCGTTGGTCATTCCGACCTCCAGTAAAGACTCCCCTCATCAGGGTAGGACTGCCGGCCAACAGGTGCACGTCAAGAAGGGCTACCGGCCCGGCGGGTCGGTAGCCATCCGGTGCCGCCCCTCAGCTCTCCCGTCCCGCCAGCACCCACTTCGACGGCAGGACGATCAGCTCACCGTCCGGTGTGGACTCGGTCGTGGTCAGGGGAAGGTCGCCGCTCGCGAGGACGGCGAGGCCGGCGTTGCGCAGGTACTCCAGGACCGCGGCGTCGGCGACCTCGCCGGGGGCGATGCCGTGCCGGAAGACCGGGGCGAGCTTGGGCGGCGGTCCCGACGGGCTCTGGGCGAGGCCGCCGAGGACGGGCCGGGCGGCCTCGGAGAGCTCGACGAGGAAGACCCGGCCGCGGCTGCCGACGAGGGTGGCGATCGTGTCGATCACCGGCTGCCGGTCGTCGGGTTCGCACTGGTGCAGGACGCCCCGCATGTACACGTTGGCGTCGCCGAGCTCCGCGTGCAGGGCCTGGGCCTCGCTCTTCTCGGCCGCGTCGAGCAGCCGGTAGCCGGCCTGTCCGCCCGGGTCGGCGTGCCGGGCGTGGTCCAGGGCGGCCTCGGAGATGTCGGTGCCCAGGACGCGGGGGAAGCGCTCGGCGAGGAAACGGGTCTGGGTGCCGTTGCCGCAGCCGAGGTCGACCAGGGGCAGGCCGGGGTCGGTGAGGTGGGGTTCGAAGAGGGCGACATGGACGGCGGCGGTCACGGCCGGTTCGGCGTCCCAGAACACCGCCCCCGGTTCGTCGGGCGCCTCACGCCAGAAGCCCTCCCAGGCACTGCGGTACCGACTCGTCACGCTCATGGCCCAACTCCCCAGGATGCAGCCGCGTATGACCCGTCGTAAGTGACGGGCCAGTACGGTTTACCCTGCGCAGGTTTCGGCCACAAGCGCCCGGCGCGTTCCTTCACTCCGCGTTCGACGTACGTGCGCCCCCTGGGTGTGCGGGACGCGGGTCAGCGGCGCCGGGCGGTGAGTTCGAACCAGACGGTCTTCCCGGCGGCCGTACGGCTGGTGCCCCACTCCCGCGCCAGCGTGGCGACCACCCGCAGTCCGCGTCCGGCCTCGGCGCCGGGGTCGACGCCGAGCAGGGTCGGCAGGGTGTGGTCGTCGTCATCGACCTCGCACAGCAGGGTCTCGCCGTGGATGAGCCGGAGCTGGACCGGGCGGCTGTGGGAGTGCCGTACGGCGTTGGTGACGAGTTCGCTGACCATCAGTTCGGCGGGGTCGGCGAGCCGGGCCAGGCCCCAGTCGTGGAGCTGCTCGCGGACGACGGCGCGGGCCCGGCGGACCTCGGCCGGGTCGAGGGCCAGCCGCCATTCGGCGACGTCCTCGGGCTCGATGCCGTTGAGGCGGGCCATCAGCAGGGCGACGTCGTCCTTGCGGCCGCCGCGGGTGTTGAGGGCGCGGATGATGGTGTCGCAGGCGTCGTCCATGGAGGCGGCCGGGTGGGCGGCGGACTCGCAGAGGGTGGCGAGACCGACGCCGATGTCCTCGCCGCGCATCTCGACCAGTCCGTCGGTGCACATGACCAGCCGGTCGCCGGGTTCGACGCGCACCCGCAGCGACTCGAAGGCGACCCCGCCGACGCCGATGGGCGCCCCGGTGGGCAGGTCCAGGAGTTCGCTGCGCCCGTCGACCGCCCGCACCAGCACCGGGGGAATGTGGCCCGCGTTGGCGAGGTGCAGTTCGCTCTCGATGGGGTCGTAGACGGCGTAGAGGCAGGTGGCGAGGTAACCGTCGCCGAGGCGCTGCGCCAGGTCGTCGAGGTTGCGCAGGAGTTGGGCGGGCGGCAGGTCCATGGCCGCCATCGTCTGCACAGCGGTCCGCAACTGGCCCATCATCGCCGCCGAGTTGAGGCCGTGGCCCATCACGTCGCCGACGACCAGGGCGGTGCGGGCGCCGGGGAGTTTCACGGAGTCGAACCAGTCGCCGCCGACCCGGCCGAGCAGGGTGCCCGGCAGATAGCGGGTGGCGATGTCGCAGCCCGCCATGCGCGGCGGGATGTGCGGCAGCATGCTGTCCTGGAGGGTCTCGGCGACGCTCTCCTGGTAGGTGTACATGCGCGCGTTGTCGAGCACGAGTCCGGCGCGGGCGGCGAGTTCGGCGCCGGTGACCCGGTCCATGTCGTTGAACATCTCGCGCTCGGGGTGGCGCAGCAGGATCATGAAGCCGAGCACGACATTGCGCGCCTTCAGCGGTACGACCAGCATCGAGCGGCCGGTGATCAGCGGCCGGATGTCGCGCTTCTCGAACTGGGAGGCGATGGCGTGGCCCATCTCCACGCTGATCCGCGGGACCAGCACCGGTTCACCGGTGGTCATGCACTGGAAGAACGGGGTGTGCGCCGGGAACGGCATGGCCTCGCCGACCGGGACGACGTCGTCCCAGCGGCCGGGTTCGTCGGTGTGCTCCAGGGCGACCCGGTGCCACATGGTGGTGGTGTCGGGCACACCGTCCGGGAACCCCTCGCCGGCGACGACCTGTTCACGCAGGTAGGTGCCGGCGACGTCGGTGAAGCGGGGGACGACGGCTCTGCTGACCTCGACGATGGTGCGGGACAGGTCGAGCGAGGTGCCGATCTTCCCGCTGACCTCGGTGAGGAATTCGAGGCGTTCGCGGACGGCCGCGTACTCCAGGTCCTCGCCCTCGTCGTCGGCGAGTTCGGCGGGCACCGGCAGGCCCTGGGCGGCGACACGGGCCGCGCGCTCGCGGCGGGCCATCCGCTCGGTGCGCCGGGCGACGCCCCAGTCGGGGGTCACGGGCACCCGGTCGTTCTGGCTGAACTCCAGGATGGGGTAGCCGAGTTCGAGGACCTGGGCGACGATCCGGGCGCTCTCGTCGACGCTCATGCTGGGCAGGATCTCGGGCAGCCGGCGGGCGAGTTCCTCCGCGCCGGGGAAGTCGGTGTGCAGGGCGAAGCCGGGTGCGATGCGCTCGAAGGCGATGCCCTCGTCCTGCTCGGCCCGGCGCAGCCGCTCGGCGTCGGCGGCGAGCACCAGCAGCCGCTCGTCCCCCGGGCCGACCAGCGGGTACGCCCACCAGAGCACATCGGCGCGGTCGCGGTCGGGGACGGTGAGCCGGGCGCGGCCGGCGGCCGGGAAGTTGAGCCGTCCGTCGAGGGAGGACTCCAGGTCGGGGCCGAGTCCGTCGTACGCCGCGTAGGCGCCGTACCGGGTGATCTCGTCGTCCTCGGGGAGCGCGCCGGAGACGGGCAGCAGGTCGAGGACGGAGCGGCCGATGGCGTCCTCCTTGGCGGCGCCGAAGAGCCGCCGGGCGCCGGTGCTCCAGTGCGAGACGTCGCCTGCGCGGTCCACGACGACCACTGCCAGGGGGATGCGGCCTGACGCGCCGTCCCCAGCACCGAGGCCGGGATGTGTGTCCCGCTCGCTGCCATGGTCCATGGCCCAGGCCCTCTCTCCCCACGGCTCCGCAAAAGATCTGTGCCGCCCGCCACTACCGTACGGTGGCCGCCGGTTGCGATGTGTGGCAATCCTGGAATTGGTTTCACCGGACCGCACCGGCGCGCAGGTCCGCGCCCCTGTCCGGCGCGCGCTCGCCCCTCGTGCCCTCCTCGTTCCGTGCTCCTTCCGTCCTCGTTCAGTCCTCGTTCAGTCCTCGTGGCCGAGCTGGAGATCGCGTTCGGTGCGGCCGCCGCCCGCGACCTGCAGGACGGTGGCGACCGGTGGGTAACCGGCGGCGATGACGGTGTACTCGCCGGAGGACAGGTCCACGAACCGGAACGTTCCGTCGGCGCCGGTGGTGAGGGTGTCCACGACGTTCCCGGCGGCGTCGAGCAACGTCACCCGCGCGTCCTCCACCGGCCGGCCGCCGCCCGCCCGGACCGTGCCCTTCAGCACGGCGCCGCCCGCGAGTTCGACGTTCTGCCGGGTCTCCCGGGAGGCCTGGACGGTGACCGGGAGGGCGGCCGGGCGGAAGGCGGGGGCGCTGGCGGCGAGGGTGTACTCGCCGGCCACCAGCTCGGTGATCACGTAGCCGCCCTCGCGGCCGCTGCGGACGCTGGCGACGACCTCGCCGTGCACGTTGGTGAGGGTGACGGTGGCGTCCCGTACCGGGGTGCCGTCGGCGGTGAGCACGCTGCCCGCGAGCCGCCCGGCGCCGCCGAGGACGACGTCCAGCTCGACGGGCCGCTCGCCGACCGTCACGGAGACGGCCTGCGGCTGGTGACCGCCCGCGGCGGCGATCAGGACGTACGACCCGGTGCCGGGCGTGGCCAGGGCGTACCGGCCGTCCTCGGCGCTGGCGCCGCGGCCGATCTGCCGGCCGACGGCGTCGATGAGCGTGAGCGCGGCGCGCGGCACCACGGTCCCGTCGGGGTGCTGCACCGTGCCGCAGACGGGGATCCCGGCGCCGGTGTGGGGCGACCGTGACGGCGGGATCGGGGCGTTGGCGGCTGTCGGTTCCGTTTCGGCGGTGGGATGGGACACCAGCGGTTTCTCCTTGAGGAAGCAGGCGACGAGCAGGCCGAGGACGAGCACCGGGACCAGGTAGAGGAAGATCCTGGGCATCGCGTCGGCGTAGGCGCGGATGTAGGCGTCGCGCAGCGCCGGGGGCAGCGCGTGGACGAGCTGCGGGGTGAGGGACTCGGGGTCGGGCAGGCGGGCGCCTGCCTGGGCAGGGAGACGTTTGTGCAGGGCGTCGGCGAGCCGGTCGGCGAAGAGGGTGCCGAAGACGGCGGCCCCGACGCTGCCGCCGATCTGCCGGAAGTAGTTGTTGGCGCTGGTGGCGGTGCCGAGGTCGGCGGGCCGCACGGAGTTCTGCACGGCGAGGACGAGCACCGGCATCACCATGCCGATCCCGGCGCCGAGGACGGCCATCCAGATGCTGTACTGCCAGCGCGGGGTGCCGACTTCGAGGCGGGACAGCAGCCACATCCCCACGACGGACACGCCGCCGCCGAGCACCGGGTAGATCCGGTAGTGCCCGGTGAGGCTGATGAGCTGTCCCGCGACGATCGAGGCGCCGACGATCCCGCCCATCATCGGCAGCATCAGCAGCCCGGACTCGGTCGCCGAGGCGCCGTCGACCATCTGCAGGAAGGTCGGCAGATAGCTGGCGGCGCCGAACAGGGCGACGCCGACGACCAGTCCGACAAGGCCGGTGACGTTGAAGACGGAGTCCCGGAACAGCCGCAGCGGGATGAGGGGTTCGGCCGCGTGGTGCTCGGCGACGGCGAACAGCACGCCGGCGACCAGCGCGCCCGCGCCCAGCCCGAGGATGACCCGCGAGCCCCAGCCGTACTCCGTCCCGCCCCAACTGGTCAGCAGCACCAGGCAGGTCGAGGCGGCGGCGAGCAGCAGGGTGCCCAGCACGTCGAACTGGCGCCGGACTTGAGGCTTCGGCAGCTTCAGCACGGCGGTGATGACGGCCAGGGTCACCAGCCCGAAGGGCACGTTGACGTAGAAGCACCAGCGCCAGGAGAGGTGGTCGGTGAAGTAGCCGCCGAGCAGCGGTCCGGCGACGGAGGCGAGCCCGAAGGCGGCGCCGATCAGGCCCATGAAGCGGCCGCGCTGCCGGGGCGGCACGATGTCGGCGATGATCGCCTGCACGCCGATCATCAACCCGCCCGCGCCGACGCCCTGGAGGGCGCGGAAGGCGATCAGCTGGTCCATGCTCTGCGCCCGTCCGGCGAGCGCGGAGCCGACGGCGAAGACGAGGATCGCGAACTGGAAGACGCCCTTGCGGCCGATGAGGTCGCCGAGCTTGCCGTAGACGGGGAGGCCGACGGTGGAGGTGAGCAGGTAGGCGGTGATCGCCCAGGACATCTTGTCGAGGCCGTGCAGCTCGCCGACGATCTTCGGCAGCGCGGTGGCGACGATCATCTGGTCCAGCGCGGCGAGGAGCAGGGCGAGCATCAGCCCGCAGAAGACCAGCCGGGTGCGGCGCGGCCCGAGTCCGGAGACCGGGGCCGGTTCCGGCACGGGGGCGTCCGCGGACACCACGGCCGGCTCCTCGTACTGCACCAACGTCGTTCCGCCCACGTACCGCTCCCCTCGTCGCGCCTGCGCACAATTGCCGCCTTATTTCCCGTAGGGCGACAACTGCGAGCAAGCACGACGAGTTACGGCACGAGACCGGCCGACACGGAGATCCACCCGAACCGGTGAGGGAGCCAACGCCCCCTGTTCATCCGGAGGTTACTCACCTCCGTGCGAACCGGTACTACTTCTCTACCTCGGTGGCGAGCTTGTCGAGCACCGCGTCGTAGATCCGGCCGAGGCCCTTGGGCGCGAAGGTCTTCTCGAAGAAGCCCCCGATGCCGCCGGCGCCCTGCCAGGTGGTGTTCACGACGACCTTGGACTTCCCCTCGCCGGCCGGGGTGACGCGCCAGGTGGTGACCATGGAGGAGTTGCGGTCCTTCTCGACCAGCTCGCCGTCGGTGGGCTCGCTGACCTCCAGGAGGCAGTCCCGGACCCGCTTGCTGGTGGCCTGCAGCTTCCAGTGGACGAGGGTGCCCTCGCCGTCGCCGCCCTCGCGCACCTCGTACTCGCTGAAGTGCTCGGAGAGCAGCTTCGCGCGCGTGCCGCTGTAGTCGGCGATCGCGTCGAACACCGTCTCCGCGTCCGCGGCGACGACCCGCTCTGTAGTGGCCTCGACCTGCGCCATCGCTTTCCTCCAGCACCTGAGTTCTCGGGGTTGCGCCAAGCCAACCACCCCGGCGCCCGGCCGCCCAAATCGGGGTACCGCAAGCGATCGGAAACGTGATCGGAAACGGCGTCCGCGCGGTCTCCACAGATCGTTCGCACGATCATGGGAACAGATGTTCTATTCTGTGGGAAGTGCTACCGAGGAGGCGTCATGCGCTGGGAGAACCTCACCGAGGAGGCCGATCACGGCCGGGCCGGCACCGCGCTGTTCGGCGCGGACGCGGTCACGACCCGGACCTTCGACACGCCCGAGTTTCGAGGAATCACGTTCCACGAGGTGCGGGCCCGCTCGATCATCAACCGGGTACCGGGCGCCTCGCGGATGCCGTTCGAGTGGACGGTGAACCCGTACCGGGGTTGCTCACACGCGTGCGTGTACTGCTTCGCCCGCAAGACCCACAGCTATCTGGACCTGGACACGGGGATCGGCTTCGACACCCAGATCGTGGTCAAGGTCAACGCGCCGGAGCTGCTCCGCCGCCAGCTCGGCTCGCGCCGCTGGCTCGGCGACCACATCGCGATGGGCACCAACGTCGACTGCTACCAGCGCGCCGAGGGCCGCTACCGGCTGATGCCGGGGATCATCTCCGCCCTCACCGAGCACGCGAACCCGTTCTCGATCCTGACCAAGGGCACCCTGATCCTGCGCGACCTCGACCTGCTGCGCCGGGCGGCGGACGTCACGGACATCGGCATATCGGTCTCGGTCGGCTTCGTCGACCCCGAGCTGTGGCGGACCGTGGAACCGGGCACCCCGGCCCCCGAGCGCCGTCTGGACGTGGTCCGCGCCCTCGCCGAGGCCGGCATCGGCTGCGGGGTCCTGATGGCGCCGGTGATCCCCTTCCTCGGCGACCACCCGGCCCAGCTCCGGGCCACCGTGCGGGCGATCGCGGCGGCCGGGGCCACCTCGGTGACGCCCCTGGTGCTGCATCTGCGGCCGGGCGCCCGCGAGTGGTTCATGAGCTGGCTCGCGGCCCACCACCCGCACCTGGTGCGGCGCTACGAGCGGCTGTACGCGGAGGGCGCCTACGCTCCCAAGTGGTACCAGCGCCGGATCACCCGTCAGGTGCACGAGCTGGCCGAGGAGTACGGCATCGGGCCGAACCGCGCGGACACCGCCCGCCGGATCCCGGTACCGGCGGCGGAGGAGGAGCCCGCGCTGCCGGAGCCGACCCAGCTCACCCTGCTCTGACCGACCTGCGGGCCCGGGGGCGTTCGGGCGCAAGCCTCGGACCAATTGGGTCATTCATCGTCAGAATGCGTTCTTCCGGGTCCCGTTTCCGGGACGATGCGGCGAGGACCGTGGCACGTGCGGTCCGCGACCCTCCGTCCTGGGAGGACCCATGCGAACACGCGCAGCCGTGCTGTGCGCCGTCGCCGCCGTCGTGGCCGGTTCGGTCACCGCCCTGCCCGCGACCGCCGCCACCCGAGCCCCCGTCCAGGTCTCCCCGGTGACCTGGACGAAGTGCGGCACCACCGACTACCCGACGCTCCAGTGCGGCTCGGTCAAGGTGCCCCTCGACCACCGGAACCCGCGCGGGCGGCAGATCACGCTCGCCCTCTCCCGCGTCCCGCACACCGCGTCGGCCTCTCAGGGGCCGCTGCTGGTCAACCCCGGCGGCCCCGGCGGCAGCGGGCTGACCCTGGCGGGCTTCGTGGCGTCCACGCTGCCCAAGAAGGTGGCGGCCCGGTACGACGTCATCGGCTTCGACCCGCGCGGCGTCGGGAAGAGCAGCCCGGCGATCGACTGCGCACCCGGCTACTTCAAGCCGGTGCGCCCCGACTCGGTCCCGGCCACCCCCGCCCTCGAACAAGCGAACCTCAAGCGGGTGCGGTCGTTCGCGGCGGCCTGCGGCAAGAAGTACGCGAAGCTGCTGCCGTACCTCGACACGGTCAATGCCGCACAGGACCTCGACTCGATCCGCCAGGCCCTCGGCGCCCGGCAGATCAGCTACTTCGGCTACTCGTACGGCACCTACCTGGGCGCGGTCTACGCGAAGCTGCACCCGGACCGGATCCGCCGCCTGGTCCTGGACTCGATCGTCGACCCCATCGGCGTCTGGTACGACGACAACCTGAGCCAGGACTACGCGTTCAACGACCGCCAGCGCGCCCTGATGGCGTGGATCGCGAAGTACAACTCGACGTACAAGCTCGGCACCGACCCGGAGAAGGTCGAGGCCAAGTGGTACGCCATGCGGGCCGCGCTGGCGAAGAAGCCGGCCGGCGGCAAGGTGGGCGCCTCCGAACTGGAGGACACCTTCATCCCCGGCGGCTACTACAACGGCTACTGGCCCTACCTGGCCGAGGCGTTCTCCGCCTACGTCAACGGCAAGAAGACGGCCGCCCTGGTCGAGGCGTACCAGAACTTCGCCGCCGTCGACGCGTCCGGCGACAACGGCTACAGCGTCTACGCGGCCGTCCAGTGCCGGGACTCCTCCTGGCCGCGGGACTGGAACCAGTGGCGCAAGGACAACTCGGCGGCGTACGAGAAGGCACCCTTCATGGTCTGGAACAACGCCTGGTACAACGCGTCCTGCGCGTACTGGCCGACGAAGGCTCTGAAGGCGCCGAGCATCGCCAACGGGAAGCTCCCGCCGGTCCTCCTGTTCCAGGCGACGGACGACGCGGCCACCCCCTACCAGGGCGGCGTCACGGTCCACCGCCTGCTGGCCGGTTCCAGCCTGGTCGTGGAGCAGGGCGGCGGCAACCACGGCATCACGCTCAGCGGCAACACCTGCCTGGACGCCCACCTCGCCGCCTACCTGACCGACGGCACCGTCCCGCACAGCGCCGGCACCGTCGACGCGGTCTGCAGGAAGACCCCCGACCCGAAGCCCCTCACCACCAAGGCGGCCTCGACGTCGTCTCGCGGCTCGACCCTGCACGGGCTGCTGGGCTTCCGCGGCTGAGCCGGTCCTGACGTCCCGTCGGGGGCGTTGTCAGACCCGTGGTCCACCATGGACGCATGAGTGATCTGACCCGTATCCCCGCCCCCGACGGAGTCGCCCCCGCCGCCCAGTACACGCACGTGGTGGCGGCGACCGGCCGGTTCGTCGCCGTCTCCGGCCAGCTGCCGCTGGACGAGGACGGCGAGCTGGTCGGCGAGGGCGATCCGGCGGCCCAGGCCCGCCAGGTCTTCGAGAACCTGCGCCGCTGCCTGGCGGCGGCCGGGGCGAACTTCGACGACGTCGTCAAACTCACCTACTTCGTCACGGACATGGCCCATCTGCCGGCCGTCCGCGCGGCCCGCGCCGCCCACATACCCGACGACCGCCTCCCGGCCGCCTCCGCCGTCCAGGTGGCCGCGCTCGTCGCCCCGCAGTTCCTGATGGAGATCGAGGCACTGGCGGTGGTGGCCGGCTGACGCCGAATCCCGGGCGGCCGGAGCCGTCCGGTCCCTAGGGTGCCGTCATGAACGACAACTCGGCCCACGTCACCTCTGCCCATGACGCGTCCCTCCATGTCCGCCCGATGACGCTCGACGACTGCGACCGGGTCTCGGAGATACGCGTCCGGGGCTGGCAGTACGCCTACCGGGGCCTCATGCCGCAGCCGTTCCTGGACGGGCTCAGTGTCGAGCGGGACGCCGAGCGGCGGCGGGCCAGGTTCCGGGACGGCGGGGACGGGGTGACGGAGCTGGTCGCCGAGCGGGGCGGCACGATCGTGGGATGGGCGGCGCACGGGCCGTACCGGGACGGTGAAGTGCGCACCGGGGACGCCGAGTTGTACGCCATCTACGTGGACGCCGCGCACCTCGGGACCGGCGCCGGGCGGGCGCTGCTCGCGACGGTCCTTGAGCAGTGCGCCGGGTACGCGCGGCTGTATCTGTGGGTGCTGAAGGAGAACGCGCGCGCCCGACGGTTCTACGAGGCCGCGGGCTTCGCGGCCGACGGCGTCGAGGAGCCGTACGAGGTCGACGGGGTGCCGGTGCCCGAGGTTCGGTACGTCAGGGAGCTCGGCGTCACCTCTGCCTAGGGATGCGGGCGAGGGCCTGGACCGCCGCCTCGGCGAGGGTGGGGTGGGCCAGGGCCTCGGTCAGGACGCGGCGGGCGCGGGTGTCGCCGAGGGCGCCGAGACCGTCCACGCAGGCGAGGGCGACCTTGCGGTAGGGATCGTGCGGGCGCAGCCGGCGTTCCAGGGTGGTGATCAGGGCGGGGACGGACTCCGGGGCACGGAGTTCGACCAGGAGACGGACGGGGTGCAGGGCGTAGGCGACGCGGAGTTCGTTGGTGGCGAGGGCGGCGGCCGCGCGGGCGGTGCGCGGGTCCTGGAGGCGGGCGAGGGCGTAGGAGGCGGAGGCGCAGCGGGGTGGGTCGCGGTGGTTGAGGAGGAGTACCAGGGTCTCGAAGGCCCGCGGGTCGCCGGCCGCCCCCAGCCGGAACGCCGCCAGCTCCCTGGCCCACAGGGGCTGTCCGGCCGCGGTGAGCACCTCCGCCAGTTCGTCGTGGTCCTCGGTGGCCAGGAGCCGGTCGAAGGCGGCCGTCCCCTGCGACTCCTGCCGCAAACGCTCCGTGAGTGATCGCAACTCTTCGTCCACGAAGCCCAGCGTAGAGGGGTCGCGGGGGCGGAGGGACGTACATCACAAACTCGGGGGGCTGGCGCGCTCGTTACCCGCCGGTTAAGCTCAATCGAGCGAGTCACCCACTCGCACTAACGCTCACGCCGGTTTGGTGACGCAGCCGCCGTGAGGACGAAGGTCGGTTCGGTACCTCGTACCGCAGTACGACCCGGCTCGGGACAGGGCCGGTCGGAATCCGCCGCTCCCGGGCGTGTGCGCGCCCGCGGCGGCAGCACCGGGCGTGTGCGCTCGCAGCCCGGCACCACCCGCATTCACGCAGCTCTCTCCGCACCCGGTGCGCCCCTCGGCGCACCCGGGAGCGTTTCCAGTCGTCACCCTCATTCCTGGAGTCCCGCGATGGCCACTCCCCAGTCCGACCCTTCCCTGTCCCCGCTCCAGACGATCGCCGTCGTCGGCCTCGGCACCATGGGCACCGGTATCACCGAGGTCCTCGCGAAGGCCGGCCGCCAGGTGATCGGCATCGACGTCGGCGAGGCCCAGGCCGCCCGGTCCGTCGCCGCACTGGAGTCCTCCACCGCCCGTGCCGTGGTCCGCGGCAAGCTGACCGAGCAGGAGCGCGCCGACATCCTCGGCCGGGTCCGCACCGGCACCGACCTGACGGCCGCCGCCGACGCCGACCTCGTCATCGAGGTGGTCCCGGAGTCGTACGACATCAAGCACCAGGTCCTGCGGGAGCTGGACGGCATCGTCCGCCCCGAGACCATCCTCGCCACCGGCACCAACGCGCTCTCCGTGACCCGGCTGGCCGCCGACTCGGCCCGCCCCGAGCGCGTCCTCGGGCTGCACTTCTTCAACCCGGCCCCGGCGATGAAGCTGGTCGAGGTCGTCTCCTCGGTGCTCACCGCGCCGGGCGCCGTCGCCGCCGTCACCGACCTGGCGATCGAGCTGGGCAAGGAGCCGGTCGCGGTCGGCGACCGCCCCGGGTTCGTCGCGGACGGGCTGCTGTTCGGCTACCTCAACCAGGCCGCCGCGATGTACGAGGCGAAGTACGCCTCCCGCGAGGACATCGACGCGGCCATGCGGCTGGGCTGCGGCCTGCCGATGGGCCCGCTGGCCCTGCTGGACCTGATCGGCATCGACACGGCGCGTACGGTCCTGGAGGCCATGTACGCCGAGTCCCGCGACCGCCTGCACGCCCCGGCGCCCATCCTCAAGCAGCTCAGCGAGGCGGGCCTGACCGGCCGCAAGTCGGGCCGCGGCTTCTACTCCTACGAGGCGCCGGGCAGCGCCGGCGTCGTCCGGGACGCGCTCACCCCGCTGGACGGCGCCGCGCTCACCCCCGGCCGTACGGTCCGCTCGGTCGGCGTCGCCGGCTCCGGCACCATGGCCTCCGGGATCGCCGAGGTCTTCGCCAAGGCCGGGTACGAGGTCGTCCTCGCCGCCCGCAGCGAGGAGAAGGCACAGGCGGCGAAGGCCCGCATCGGCAAGTCCCTGGACCGCTCCGTCGGCAAGGGCCGGATGACCGCCGAGGCGGCCGCACAGACCCTGGACCTGATCACCCCGGCCGGTTCGTACGACGCCTTCGCGGACGTCGACCTGGCCGTCGAGGCGGTCGCCGAGGACCTGGAGGTCAAGCGGCAGCTGTTCGCGACGCTGGACAAGGTCTGCAAGCCCGGCGCGGTCCTGGCCACCACCACCTCCTCGCTGCCGGTCGTCGCCTGCGCCCGCGCCACCTCGCGGCCGCAGGACGTGATCGGCATGCACTTCTTCAACCCGGCGCCGGCCATGAAGCTGGTCGAGGTCGTCCGTACCGTGCTCACCGCCGAGGACGTCCACGCCACGGTCCGCGAGGTCTGCGGCCGCATCAGGAAGCACGCGGTCGACTGCGGCGACCGGGCCGGGTTCATCGTCAACGCCCTGCTGTTCCCGTACCTGAACAACGCGATCAAGATGGTCGAGGAGCACTACGCGTCCCTCGACGACATCGACGCGGCGATGAAGCTCGGCGGCGGCTACCCGATGGGCCCGTTCGAGCTCCTCGACGTGGTCGGCCTGGACGTCTCGCTCGCCATCGAGAAGGTGCTGCACCGGGAGTTCCGCGACCCGGGCCTCGCGCCCGCGCCGCTCCTGGAGCACCTGGTGGCCGCGGGCTGCCTCGGCCGCAAGACCGGCCGTGGCTTCCGCGAATATGCCCGCCGCTGACGGCGTCGGCGACTGGTTCGGGGACGAGAAGGACTGGGGCGGACTGCTCGACCCGGGCGGCCGTCCCCCGCCCGCCCGACGCAGCCTTCCCCCGCCCTTCGCGGGCGGGGGAAACCCCGGACCTGCGCATCAAGCTGCGCACATGCAGTACGTTCGGGTCATGCCCCAGCCCGCCAAGTCCTCACGTACCCCCGCCACGCCCGACGCGCCGGAGAGCGCCGCGGGCAGCCGCGCGGCGGCCCAGCGGCTCAAGATGCGCCGGGAGCTGGCGGCCGCCGCGATGGAGCTCTTCGCGACGAAGGGGTACGAGGCGACCACCGTCGACGAGATCGCGGCCGCGGCCGGGGTCGCCCGCCGCACCTTCTTCCGCCACTTCCGTTCGAAGGAAGAGGCGATCTTCCCCGACCACGACGACACCCTGATCCGCGCCGAGGCCGTGCTGAACGCGGCCCCGGCCCACGAGCACCCGCTCGACACGGTGTGCCGCGGCATCAAGGAAGTCATGAAGATGTACGCGGCCCGGCCGGACATCTCGGTCGCCCGCTACAAGCTCACCCGCGAGGTACCCACCCTCCGCGAGGCGGAGATCGCGTCGGTGGCCCGTTACGAGCGCCTCTTCACCCGCTACCTCCTCGGCCACTTCGACGAGCACGCCCACGCGGACGACGCGAACGACGACCCGCTGCTGGCCGAGGTCGCGGCGTCGGCGGTGGTCACCGCCCACAACCACGTGCTGCGCCGCTGGCTGCGAGCCGGCGGGCAGGGGGACGTCGAGCTGCAGCTGGACCATGCCTTCGCGATCGTGCGGAAGACGTTCGGGAACGGGATCGGGGCGGGCCGGGAGGCTGCGCCCCGATCGGCCGCGTCGGCCTCGGTCGCCTCGCAGGGGGAGGTACTGGTGACGGTGGCCAGGACCGATGCGCCGCTCGACGAAGTGATGCGCACGATCGAGCAGGCGCTGAAGGAGCGGTCGTAGAGCGACGGTAGTGGCGGGTCGCGGTCACCGGATCGCGGCTCCGCCGCTCGTACGCAGTCGCCGGACGGGCTGGATCTCCTCCGACCGCGCCCTGACGTGTGCGTCACGCCGCTCGTGTGAGCCACACCTCACGGCCCGCCCCCGACGTCCGGACGTCTCCCGCAAGACGGGCCATTTTCCCCTACCCGCCAGTAGGTTTGATCGATCATCGCTCATTTGTTACGTAAAGATTTCATCTGAGAGCGATTTCTGGCACTCAGTGCCTTGCCGCCTGACACGCGGTGTCATACGTTGATGGTGTCCGGCCTGTCCCGGTGAGCCCATCGGCCCACCCGCCGGACGCCTGCGTCACAGGCAACCTCCCGCGCCACAAAGCGCTGCCGAAGCACCACCCCGCCGAACCGACGGCACCTTCCCGAAACCCTCAGCAGCACCGACGTAACCCTCAGCGCCCCTCCCCCTCAGGGGGGCGCACACCGCCGGAGGCAACACCGTGACCACTCAGGCCATTCTGGACGCGATCCAGTCGCCGGAATCGACGCCGGCCGACTTCGCCGCCCTGCCGCTTCCCGAGTCGTACCGCGCGATCACCGTGCACAAGGACGAGACGGACATGTTCGCGGGCCTGGAGACCCGCGACAAGGACCCGCGCAAGTCGATCCACCTCGACGAGGTCCCCCTGCCCGAGCTGGGCCCGGGCGAGGCCCTGGTCGCCGTCATGGCATCGAGTGTCAACTACAACTCGGTGTGGACCTCGATCTTCGAGCCGCTGTCGACCTTCGGCTTCCTGGAGCGCTACGGCCGGCTCAGCGAGCTGACCAAGCGGCACGACCTGCCGTACCACATCATCGGCTCCGACCTCGCGGGCGTCGTCCTGCGCACCGGCCCGGGCGTCAACGCCTGGAAGCCCGGTGACGAGGTCGTCGCGCACTGCCTCAGCGTGGAGCTGGAGTCGTCGGACGGCCACAACGACACCATGCTCGACCCCGAGCAGCGCATCTGGGGCTTCGAGACCAACTTCGGCGGCCTCGCCGAGATCGCGCTCGTCAAGTCCAACCAGCTGATGCCCAAGCCGAACCACCTCAGCTGGGAGGAGGCCGCGGCCCCGGGCCTGGTCAACTCCACCGCCTACCGCCAGCTGGTCTCCCGCAACGGTGCCGGCATGAAGCAGGGCGACAACGTGCTGATCTGGGGCGCGAGCGGCGGGCTCGGCTCGTACGCCACCCAGTTCGCGCTGGCCGGCGGCGCCAACCCGATCTGTGTCGTGTCCTCGCCGCAGAAGGCGGAGATCTGCCGGGCCATGGGCGCCGAGGCGATCATCGACCGCAACGCCGAGGACTACAGGTTCTGGAAGAACGAGCACGAGCAGGACCCGCGCGAGTGGAAGCGCTTCGGCAAGCGCATCCGTGAGCTCACCGGCGGCGAGGACGTCGACATCGTCTTCGAGCACCCGGGCCGCGAGACCTTCGGCGCCTCGGTCTACGTCACCCGCAAGGGCGGCACGATCGTCACCTGCGCCTCCACCTCCGGCTACAACCACGAGTACGACAACCGCTACCTGTGGATGTCCCTGAAGCGGATCATCGGCTCGCACTTCGCCAACTACCGCGAGGCCTGGGAGGCCAACCGGCTGATCGCGAAGGGCAAGATCCACCCGACCCTGTCGAAGGTCTACTCCCTGGAGGAGACCGGCCAGGCCGCCTACGACGTGCACCGCAACCTGCACCAGGGCAAGGTCGGCGTCCTCTGCCTCGCCCCCGAGGAGGGCCTCGGCGTGCGCGACGGGGAGATGCGGGCCAAGCACCTCGACGCCATCAACCGCTTCCGCAACATCTGAGACACCCGAGGTCATAGATGACTGAGCGTCAGATCGCCGAAGGCGGCCGGAAGTCCGTGCCGCAGGCGCCGAGGGAGAAGGACCGGCCGTGGCTCATGCGCACGTACGCCGGGCACTCCACGGCCGAGGCGTCCAACGAGCTGTACCGGCGCAACCTCGCCAAGGGCCAGACGGGTCTGTCGGTGGCGTTCGACCTGCCGACGCAGACCGGCTACGACCCCGACCACATCCTCGCCCGCGGCGAGGTCGGCCGGGTGGGCGTGCCCGTGGCCCATCTTGGTGACATGCGCCGCCTTTTCCAGGACATCCCCCTGGATCAGATGAACACCTCGATGACGATCAACGCCACGGCGATGTGGCTGCTGGCGCTCTACCAGGTGGTCGCCGAGGAGCAGGGTGCGGACATCACCAAGCTCCAGGGCACGACCCAGAACGACATCGTCAAGGAGTACCTGTCCCGCGGGACGCACGTCTTCCCGCCGGTGCCGAGCCTCCGTCTGACGACGGACATGATCGCGTACACGGTCTCCCACCTGCCGAAGTGGAACCCGATCAACATCTGCAGCTACCACCTGCAGGAGGCGGGCGCCACGCCGGTCCAGGAGATCGCGTACGCGATGTCCACCGCCGTCGCCGTGCTGGACGCGGTCCGCGACAGCGGCCAGGTGCCGCAGGAGCGCATGGGTGACGTCGTCGCCCGCATCTCCTTCTTCGTGAACGCCGGCGTCCGGTTCGTCGAGGAGATGTGCAAGATGCGGGCGTTCGGCCGCATCTGGGACCAGGTCACCCGCGAGCGGTACGGCATCGAGAACCCCAAGCAGCGCCGCTTCCGGTACGGCGTCCAGGTCAACTCCCTCGGGCTGACCGAGGCGCAGCCGGAGAACAACGTCCAGCGGATCGTGCTGGAGATGCTCGCCGTGACGCTCTCCAAGGACGCCCGCGCGCGTGCCGTGCAGCTCCCCGCCTGGAACGAGGCGCTCGGCCTGCCCCGGCCCTGGGACCAGCAGTGGTCGCTGCGCATCCAGCAGGTGCTCGCCCATGAGAGCGACCTGCTGGAGTACGACGACATCTTCGAGGGCTCGCACGTCATCGAGGCGAAGGTCGCCCAGCTGGTCGAGGACTCGCTCGCGGAGATGGACCGGATCCAGGAGATGGGCGGCGCGATGGCGGCCGTCGAGTCGGGCTACCTGAAGTCTCAGCTGGTCGCCTCGCACGCCGAGCGGCGGGGCCGGATCGAGTCCGGCCAGGAGAAGATCGTCGGCGTCAACATCTTCGAGACCACCGAGCCGAACCCGCTGACCGCCGACCTGGACACGGCCATCCAGACGGTCGACCCGGCCGTCGAGGCGAGGGTCGTGGCGGCGATCGGGCACTGGCGCGACACGCGCTACCAGCCGCCGTTCAACCACCCGCGGCCCTGCAAGGCGCTGGAGCGGCTGAAGGAGGCCGCCAAGGGCACCGACAACCTCATGGAGGCCACCCTGGAGTGCGCCCGCGCGGGCGTGACGACCGGTGAGTGGGCCGGGGCCCTGCGGGAGGTGTTCGGCGAGTTCCGGGCGCCGACCGGGGTCTCCTCGGCGCCGGTGGCCGTTCCCGTCGAGGCGGGCTCGGCGCTCGCCGGGGTGCGGGCCAAGGTGGACGCCACCGCGCGCGACCTGGGCAGCGGCAAGCTGAGGTTCCTCGTCGGCAAGCCGGGTCTCGACGGTCACTCCAACGGCGCCGAGCAGATCGCGGTGCGCGCGCGGGACGCCGGCTTCGAGGTGGTCTACCAGGGGATCCGGCTGACGCCCGAGCAGATCGTGGACGCGGCCCTGGCCGAGGACGTGCACGCGGTCGGCCTGTCGATCCTCTCCGGGTCGCACGCCCAGCTGGTCCCGGACGTCCTGGAACGACTCCGTGTGGCCGGTGCCACAGATATACCGGTGATCGCCGGTGGCATCATCCCGAACGGTGATGCCGAGCAGCTCAGGGAAGCCGGAGTGGCCGCGGTCTTCACCCCGAAGGACTTCGACATCACCGGAATCATCGGCCGCATCGTCGACGAGATCCGGAAAGCGAACAAGCTCGACCCCCTGGAGGTCCCCGCATGACCACGCCCGTCAACCGGCTCCGCCCGCGGCGCTCCTGCCTGGCCGTGCCCGGTTCGAACCCCCGCTTCCTGGAGAAGGCGCAGGGTCTCCCTGCGGACCAGGTCTTCCTCGACCTGGAGGACGCGTGCGCGCCGCTCGCCAAGCCCGGGGCGCGGCACACCATCGTCAAGTTCCTCAACGAGGGCGACTGGACCGGCAAGACGCGCGTGGTGCGGGTCAACGACTGGACGACCGAGTGGACGTACCGTGACGTCGTGACCGTCGTCGAGGGCGCCGGCCAGAACCTCGACTGCATCATGCTGCCGAAGGTCCAGACGGCCCAGCAGGTCGTCGCGCTGGACCTGCTGCTGACCCAGATCGAGAAGACCATGGGCTTCGAGGTCGGCAAGATCGGCATCGAGGCGCAGATCGAGAACGCGCAGGGTCTCAACAACGTCAACGAGATCGCCACCGCGTCCCAGCGCGTCGAGACGATCATCTTCGGCCCGGCCGACTTCATGGCGTCCATCAACATGAAGTCGCTGGTCGTGGGCGAGCAGCCGCCCGGCTACCCGGCGGACGCCTACCACTACATCCTGATGAAGATCCTGATGGCCGCCCGCGCCAACAACCTGCAGGCGATCGACGGCCCCTACCTGCAGATCCGCAACGTCGAGGGCTACCGCGAGGTCGCGCAGCGCGCCGCCGCGCTCGGCTTCGACGGCAAGTGGGTGCTGCACCCGGGGCAGGTCGAGGCGTCCAACGAGATCTTCTCGCCGTCGCAGGAGGACTACGACCACGCCGAGCTGATCCTGGACGCGTACGACTACTACACGTCCGAGGCAGGCGGCAAGAAGGGCTCCGCGATGCTCGGCGACGAGATGATCGACGAGGCCAGCCGGAAGATGGCCCTGGTCATCTCGGGCAAGGGCCGGGCCGCCGGCATGACCCGTACGTCGAAGTTCGAGATCCCGGAGGCATGAGGGCGATGCAGTTCGGACGCACGTACGAGGAGTTCGAGGTCGGTGCGACGTACAAGCACTGGCCCGGAAAGACGGTCACGGAGTACGACGACCACCTGTTCTGTCTCCTCACCATGAACCACCACCCGCTCCACATGGACACCAACTACGCCGAGAAGACGACGGACTTCGGCAAGAACGTGGTGGTCGGGAACTACATCTACTCGCTGCTGCTCGGCATGTCCGTGCCGGACATCTCGGGCAAGGCGATCGCCAACCTGGAGATCGAGTCGCTCAAGCACGTGGCGCCGACCTTCCACGGCGACACGATCTACGGCCAGACGACCGTGCTCGACAAGTGGCCCTCGAAGTCGAAGAACGACCGCGGGATCGTCTACGTCGAGACCAAGGGCTACAAGCAGGACGGCACGCTGGTGTGCATCTTCCGCCGCAAGGTGATGGTGCCGACCGAGACGTACATCAAGGAGCGCGGCGGCGAGCAGCCGGGCCGCCCCGAGCTCAAGGAACAGGGGAAGTAAGCGATGGCCCGTCTCGCCCAGACCGCCGGTCTGACCGACGTCCAGCAGGAGATCCTCTCCACCGTCCGCGACTTCGTGGACAAGGAGATCATCCCGGTCGCCACCGAGCTGGAGCACCGCGACGAGTACCCGCAAGCGATCGTCGACGGCCTCAAGGAGCTCGGCCTCTTCGGCCTGATGATCCCCGAGGAGTACGGCGGCCTGGGCGAGTCCCTCCTGACGTACGCGCTGTGCGTCGAGGAGATCGCCCGCGGCTGGATGTCCGTCTCCGGGATCATCAACACGCACTTCATCGTGGCGTACATGCTCAAGCAGCACGGCACCCAGGAGCAGAAGGACCACTTCCTGCCGCGCATGGCGGCCGGCGACGTCCGGGGCGCCTTCTCGATGTCGGAGCCGGGCCTGGGCTCGGACGTCTCGGCGATCACCTCGAAGGCGGTGAAGGACGGCGACGAGTACGTCCTGAACGGCCAGAAGATGTGGCTGACCAACGGCGGTACGTCGTCCCTGGTGGCCGTCCTCGTGCGGAGTGACGAAGGCCACCCCGAGGGCACGGCCCCCCACAAGTCGATGACGACCTTCCTGGTGGAGAAGGAGCCCGGCTTCGGCGAGGTCCGCCCCGGCCTCACCATCCCGGGCAAGATCGACAAGATGGGCTACAAGGGCGTCGACACCACCGAGCTGATCATGGACGGGCTGCGGGTTCCGGCCGATCGGGTGCTCGGCGGGGTCACCGGCCGAGGTTTTTACCAAATGATGGACGGGGTCGAGGTCGGCCGCGTCAACGTGGCGGCCCGTGGCTGCGGTGTCGCGCAGCGTGCGTTCGAACTGGGCGTCCGGTACGCCCAACAGCGTCACACTTTCGGCAAGGCGATCGCCCAGCACCAGGCCATCCAGTTCAAGCTGGCGGAGATGGCCACCAAGGTCGAGGCCGCGCATGCCATGATGGTCAACGCCGCACGCAAAAAGGACTCCGGGGAACGAAACGACCTTGAGGCCGGGATGGCGAAGTACCTCGCCGCCGAGTACTGCAAGGAGGTCGTGGAGGACGCCTTCCGGATCCACGGCGGCTACGGCTTCTCCAAGGAGTACGAGATCGAACGTCTCTACCGTGAGGCGCCGATGTTGCTGATCGGCGAAGGTACCGCCGAGATCCAGAAAATGATCATCGGGCGAAGGTTGCTCGAAGAGTATCGATTCCAAGGCTGATTGTCCCGGTACGGGGTGTTTTCTTCGAGAAGAAGATCACACCCCGTCAACGGTCTTCGGCCGCCGACTCGGCTTCCTGGCTTGCCCAGTTGTGGCCCCCGACCGGTACGATCCCGGAAAGCCGCCGTCCCCATTTCCCGCGCGGCATCATCCGCTACGAAGGTCATCCATGCCCCACAGCCAAACCTCTGCACATCGAGACAGCCTGGCCGGCGTACGCCTCGCGCGCGGAGCATCGCCGTGGCTTCTCCCGACCGTCGCCACCGCAGCCGTCAGCCTCCTCCGCGCCCGTCGCTCCGGCGCCGCGAAGGCCGTCGCCCTGCCCGCCACCGCGCTCGCGGCGGGCATGCTGTGGTTCTTCCGCGACCCCGAGCGTGAGATCGCCCAGGGCCGTGTCATCTCCCCCGCCGACGGTGTGGTGCAGAGCATCATGCCGTGGAAGGACGGACGCACCCGGGTCGCGATCTTCATGAGCCCGCTCAACGTCCACGTCAACCGCGCGCCCCTCGCGGGCGAGGTGACGTCGGTGGAGCACATCCCCGGTGGCTTCGTTCCCGCCTTCAACAAGGAGAGCGAGAACAACGAGCGCGTAGTCTGGCATTTCGACACCGAACTCGGCGACATCGAGATGATCCAGATCGCCGGCGCGGTGGCCCGCCGTATCGTGCCCTACGTCCCGCAGGGCACGAAGGTCGAGCAGGGCGACCGCATCGGTCTGATCCGCTTCGGCTCGCGTGTCGACATCTACCTGCCGGAGGGCGTGGACGTCGCGGTCGAGGTCGGCCAGAAGACCGTGGCTGGGGTGACTCGCATTGACCGTGATTGATCCTGAGACCCAGGCGGGCTGGGTGCCCGAGGCCGACGAGATCGGCGACGACGAGGAGGAGATGCCGCTCTCTCTCCGCCTCTCGATAGCGGACACCCTCACGCTCGGCAACGCCACGTGCGGCTTCATGGCGGTGTACTTCACCACCACCGGCATCCTGATCCCGCACCTCACCGGGGACGACCAGTCGGCCGGCATGGCGCGCCACAGCGCCGCGACCGCGGTCATCCTCATGCTCTGCGCGGCGGTCTTCGACCTGTTCGACGGCCTCGTCGCACGCAAGCTGCGCTCCTCCCCCATGGGCGCCGAGCTGGACAACCTCTCCGACCTGATCAGCTTCGGCCTCGCGCCGGCGTACTTCGTGCTCGTCTACGGCATGGTGGCCGACGACGCGTACCAGAAGGTGGCCGCGGTCGGAGCGGTGGTGGTCCTGCTGGCGGTGGTGCTGCGGCTGGCACGCTTCAGCTGCGTGACACCGCCGAACGGCATGTTCCAGGGCATGCCGTCGCCGTTCGGTGCGCTGACGGTCGTCTCGATCGTGCTCCTGGAGCTGCCCTTCTTCGCGACGCTCCTCGCGATCCTCGGCACGGCGTGGCTGATGGTGAGCCGGGTCGAGTACCCGAAGCCGCGCGGGCGCCTCGCCGGGGCGATGCTCTCCTGGATCGTCCTCTCGATGGGCCTCCTGGCGGCCTGGGCCTTCGACGCCCCCGCCGGCCAGCTGCTCCTCCAGACCGGCTGCGCGCTGCAGCTGGTGATGGGCGCGGTGATCCCGCTGTTCGCCACGGCCCGCCGGGTGAACAACTTCCGCGACAACAGGCGCGAGGCGCGGGCGGCGCAGTCCTGACCCTCGTGACGACGTGAAACGGGTGTGGCCCGGGCCTTGCGGCCCGGGCCACACCCGTTTCGGCTTCAAGGGCATACGGGGTTGGCCTTTGACCGGTCAACCACCCCTGGTCGGCGCCGAGTTGCAGAGCACAGAGCAGGAGAGGACGGTGGAATTGGATTGAACTTTACGGGGATTTGTCCCCATTCGGGGATGGGGATTACCCACCTCTTACGGATCGGAGGACAGCCATGCCCACGCCCACCCCCAAGGACTACTCGGTCCCGCACGTCTCGAAGATTCCGGCGAACGAGGGCGACACCGTCAACCTCTTCGTCCGGGAGTACGACGGCACCCAGGGCAACCAGCCTCACGAGGTGGTGCTGATGCTCCACGGCAGGAGCGTGCCGGTCCTCGCCGGGTACGACCTGACGGTCCCCGGGTCCGCCATCGACTACAACTGGGCACAGGACCTGGCCAAGCACCACTACGACGTCTTCATGATGGACCTGCAGGGCAACGGGCGGTCGCCACGCCCGAAGATGGACGAGCCCCGCAACGCCAGCCCGGCACAGCGCAGCGTCCTGTCGCCCAATCCGCTGTCGCCCCCGTACACCGGGCCGCCGTTGTACCCGCACCAGCTGAGCAACACCGACAGCGAATGTGCCGAGCTGGCCACCGTGGTCGAGTTCATCAGGTCGCTGCCCGGCAGGAACAAGCCGATGGACTTCATCGGCTGGTCCGCCGCGGCGCCGTCCATGGGGCCGTACACCCTCCAGCACCCCGAGATGGTCAAGAGCCTGTTCCTGCTCGCCCCCGTCTTCCCGCCTGCGGGGCGGTGGTCGGGCGACCCCGCGGACCCCTTCGCGATCCCGCCGAACACCCAGCTGCCGGTCTCCGACCCGCCCACCCTGTACGGCTTCCCGATGTTCGTCAGCGACAAGCAGGGCTTCGTGGACGCATGGACCCGCGAGCAGGGCGACCCACCCCAACGGGAGCCTGGCATGGAGGACACGGTATGGGCCGCCATGATGGCGAACGACCCCGTCGGCAGCAAATGGGGCCAGAAGTTGCCATCCGGCGCGTACGAGGGCATCCACCGGTTCCGGAACCTCTACTCCTGGGGCTGGACCAAGGAGACGGTGCCCTACCAGGACGCGTTGGGCAACTACGTCCTCGGTGACCGGGTTCCGGTCGCCATCGTCTACGGAGAACGGGACAAGACGGCCAACACCCAGCCGAACGTCCCGGTTCCCCCGCCCCTGCGCTTCTCCGTGCCGGCCCTCTACAAGGCCATCGGAGGGCCCGAGAAGCTGATGTTCCAGCTGGAGGGTGCGGGACACTCCATACTCTGGGAGCGCCCCGCCGAGATCGTGCACGACATCGCGTTCCAGTGGCTCCACAACAAGCACAAGGTGTGGGGCCTCACGAGCGGCAGCTACTACCGTGACTCAACGGGCGCCCTGACGCCGGTCTAGGCCGCCCTCAGCAGAGAAAGTCCCGCCCGATCTGCTCCGCCACCCGCTCCAGGATCGGACCGGCGTCCGCGATGCACTTCACCAGGTCCGGTTCGACCTCGGTGAGCGGGTAGGCGCGGCGGATCCCGGCCCGCCCGAGCGCCTCCGGCGGCAGGGCGAGGCGGCCGCAGACCGCGACGACCTCCTTGTCGGCGGCGCGCGCCGCGGCCGCGACCCCGGCCGGCGCCTTCCCGTGCAGGGTCTGCTCGTCCAGCGAGCCCTCCCCCGTGATCACCAACGTGGCCCGTTCCAGCGCGGGCGCGAAGCCCAGGACGTCGAGCATGACCTCGATGCCGGGCCGGAAGCGCGCGCCGAGCAGCAGCGCGCCGTACCCGATGCCCCCGGCGGCCCCCGCACCCGGTGCCGCCGCGTACTCGGCGGCGCGCGGACCGACCTCGGTCTCCAGGACCTTCGCGAAGGTGCCCAGCGCGGCGTCCAGGAGCTCCACGTCGTCCGGCGAGGCGCCCTTCTGCGGGCCGTAGACGGCCGGCGCGCCCTTCGGCCCGGTGAGCGGGTTGTCGACGTCGCTGGCGAGGATCAGGTCGACGGCGGACAGGCGCGGGTCAAGGCCTGACAGGTCCGCACGGGCCAAATCGGCGAGGCCGCCGCCGCCCGGCGGTACCGGTTCGCCGTCCTCGTCGAGGAACCGTGCCCCGAGCGCCGACAGCATCCCGGCGCCCCCGTCGGTCGTGGCGCTCCCCCCGACCCCGAAGACGATCGTGCGCGCACCCGCGTCCAGCGCGGCCCGCAGCAGCTCTCCGGAGCCGTACGTGGAGGCCGTCAGGGGCGCGAAGACGCCGCGGGGCAGCCGCTGCAGACCGCTCGCCTCGGCCATCTCCACGACCGCGGTGTCGCCGCGCAGTGCGAACGCGGCGGTGACCTCCTGCCCCAGCGGCCCGGCGACCTCCCGTTCGTGGCGATCGAATCCGGCCGCGACCGCCGCGGCCACCGTGCCGTCCCCGCCGTCCGCGACGGGCAGCGCCTCGACGTCGACGCCGGGCACGACCCGCCTGAGCCCCGCCGTCACCCGCTCGGCGACCTGCACGGCCGTCAGCGAGCCCTTGAACTTGTCCGCGGCGATGAGCACGCGCTGTGTCACCTGTATCCCCTTGCTCTCCGGGCCTCGCGCACGTCAAGGCCAGTCGCGCCGCTGTGACCTTAACCGGAGGACACCCTCGCCGTCATGCCCCGCCCGGACCGGCGCGTACTCCGCAGTGGCTACCCTTCCCGAGTGACCACGACTGACGCCTACGCCGCGTACATCGCGAGCCTCCCCCGGATCCTCGCCGGGGCCGCCGCGCTCTTCCGGGACACCGAGGGACGGGTACTGCTCGTCGAGCCCAACTACCGGGAGGGCTGGGCGCTGCCGGGCGGGACCGTCGAGTCCGACGACGGTGAGACCCCGCGCCAGGGCGCCCGCCGCGAGACCCTGGAGGAGATCGGCCTGGACCGCGAGATGGGCCGGTTGCTGACGGTGGACTGGGTGCACGGCACCGGCCGCCCGCCGATCGTCGCCTACCTGTACGACGGAGGTGTCGTCACCGACGCCGACCTCAAGGCGATCCGGCTCCAGGAGGAGGAGCTGCTGTCCTGGCGGCTGGTGCCCCGCGAGGAGATCGCCGCCCACCTCCCGGGCGCCCTGGGACGGCGTGTCCTGGTCGCGCTGGACGTTCTGGCGGAGGGCGCGGGCCCCGCCGAGCTGGAGAACGGCGACCAGGTGGGCTGAGCGGGCGGGCATGCCCGTCCCTCCGGGGTGGCCGTGCCCGGCGAACCGGCTCAGGCGACCGTGACCTCGATCGTGTGCCAGCCGGTGGCCCCGTCGGGCAGCGGCTTGTGCGCCTGCCCCGACTGGACCCGGCCGGTGCCGTCCGTGGCGCGCACCTGCAGCCGGTGCCTGCCGGGCGTCGCCTGCCAGGGCCAGCTCCACTGCCGCCAGGTGTCCACCGACGGCACCGCCGCGAGCCGTGCCCGCTGCCAGGGGCCGTCGTCCACGCGGACCTCCACCGCGGACACCCCACGGTGCTGCGCCCACGCCACTCCGGCGACCATCACCCTGCCCGGTGCCGGCCGCCCGCCCCCGGCCGGGGTGTCGATCCGCGACTGCGTCTTCACGGGAGCCTGCTCCGCATAGCCCCGCCGTACCCAGTAGGCGCTGAAGTCCGAGAAACTGCTCAGCTCCAGTTCCGTCAGCCACTTCGTCGCCGACACGTAGCCGAACAGGCCCGGCACCACCATCCGGACCGGGAACCCGTGCTCGACCGGCAACGGCTCCCCGTTCATCCCGACCGCCAGCAACGCGTCCCGGCCGTCACGCAGCACCGCCGTCGGCGTCCCGGCCGTGTATCCGTCCACGGAACGGCTGACCACCTGGTCCGCCCCGGCGTCCGGTTCGACCTCGGCCAGCAGATCCCGGACCGGTACCCCCAACCACCGCGCGTTGCCCAGCAGTTCGCCTCCGACCTCGTTGGACACGCAGGTCAGCGTGATGTAGCGCTCCACCATCGGCATCGCCAGCAGTTGGTCGTACGTCAACGTCAGCGGCCGTTTCACCCGGCCATGAATCCTCAGCCGCCAGTCCTTCGGCTCCATCTGCGGCACCGTCAAGGCGGTGTCGATGCGGTAGAAGTCCGTGTTCCTGGTCACGAACGACTGCACCCCGGAGACGCCGGTGGAGACCCTGGCGGGCAGGGGCGGCGCCGGACTCGCCGGGGCCGGCAGCACCACCGCGTCCCGGGCCGCGGCCACCCGCTGGGCCCAGAGCCGTCGTCCGCCCGGCACGGCCAGCGCGGCCGCGCCGATCGCACCGACCACCAGCGCGAGAAACCGCCGCCGGTCCCCCGGTTGTCCGACGCCGGCCAACGCCGAGTCGCCGGCGGCCGGCGAAGGCGTGTCCCGCACAGGCATGTCCCGCACAGGGGTGTTCGCTCCCCGCTCCGGCGTGTCCGGGCCCGGGCCCGTGGCGTTCGCGGCGTTCTCCTCGTCGCGCGCCGGGACCTCGACCGCGGGCGGCAGCGTACGGCGGAGCAGGACCAGAAGGCCGGTGGCGGCCAGGGCACCGGCCACCGACGGCAGGGGGTAGGCCCACGTGGCACTGGCACGGGTGACCGCGGCGAGAACGCCGACCGCCCCGAACAGGGCGACACCGGCCAGCCCGTACCAGAGCCGGCGCATGGCCAGGACACCGACGAATGCGGCGAAGACCGCCAGCACCAGCACGATTCCGGCCTGGAGCGCCAGCTTGTCGTACGTGTAAAAAACCGAGACCGCGAACTCCTTGACCGGAGTGGGCGCCGCGTCCACGGCGACCCCGCCCACCGCCACCAGCGGCGCGGAGGGCCCGCCCGTCGCGGCCGCCACCAGCTCGCCGACGCCCAGGGCCAGCGCGGTGGCCGCGACGCCGGCGAACTCGCCGTACCACTGCTTCGGCGGTCTCTCCGGTGCCGGCCGGTCCGGCTGCGGGGACTCCGTGTCGATGCCGGTCACCTCATGACTCCTATCGGCCGAGCCGGCGTCCGCGGGCGATGCCGGCGCCGAGCAGGACCACTCCGACGAGGGCCACGACCGGGCCGAGGACCGCCCACAGCGTCACGCCGCTCATCGCCGAGTCCTTCATGACGTTCAGGCCCTGCAACGTCCAGCCCGCGCCTACGAGGATCAGTACTACGCCGAGGACGGGGTAGAGCCACTTCTTCTTCATGGGACACCTCCGGGTGCACAACCAGGGATCGTGATGACGAGCGTGCTGGATCCGTGGCCGCCGCGGCGACCACGCTTGGACGGACCCGCATGTCAACCGATCGGCGTACGCGGGACCCCTCCGGAGCGTGGACGTGCCCCGGCGCCGGGCCGGGCATCCTGGACTCGGCGGGTCCGTAGACTGACTGCCGGAGCCGGGCGGACTGAGGTGATCGCAACGTGGCAGCGCGCAGCGGCGTCGACTTCGGGCACCGCTACCGGGTCGGATGGCATTTCCTCGTCGGCGTGGTGGCGGTGTTCGTCGCCGTCGCCATAGCGGCCGACGTCACCATGGCGCTCGGCCAGCGCCTGCTCGCTCTCGGTACGCTCGCCGTCATCGTCGCCTGGTACGCCCTGGTCGCCCCGCAGGCGGTGGGGAACGGCGACGAGCGCTGGGGCGTGGCGTACTTCGCCCTCCTGGCGGTCGCGTTCCCCCTGCTGCTGGCCATCGCCCCGATCGGTGCCGCGCTGATGTTCGCGCTCTGCCCGCAGCTGTTCGTGATGGTCACGAGGTGGCGGGTCCGTCTGCCACTGCTGCTGATCCTCTACGCCGAACACGCCTGGGCCATGTTCGCGCGGATCGGCGTCAGCCGTTACTCCCTGGCCATGATCGGCGCGACCGTTCTGGTGCCCCTGACCGTGACGATCCTCGCGGGCGTCTATCTGACCGGCATCCGGGAGCAGAACCGCAAGCGGGCCGCGCTGATCGAGGAACTCACCCGGACCCGGGCGGCGCTGGAACGCGCGAGCCACGAGGCAGGCGTCCACGCCGAACGCGAGCGCCTCGCCGCCGAGATCCACGACACCCTGGCACAGGGCTTCACCAGCGTCCTCATGCTCGCCCAGGCCGCACGGACCACCCTGCTGCGCAATCCGGCGGCCGCCGACGGACAGCTCGACATCCTGGAGAACACCGCCCGCGAGAACCTCGCGGAGGCGCGCTCGCTGATCGCCGCGCTGGCCCCGGTCGACCTGACCGGCCGCAGTCTCGCGGATGCGCTGGACCGCCTGGCCGCCCGGCACACCCGCGACACGTCCACACGGGTCGAGGTGTCGGTCGTCGGCGACCGCCCCGGTGCGCCCACCGGCACCGACGTCGCGCTCCTGCGCACCGCGCAGGAGGCTCTGGCCAATGTGGGCAAGCACGCCGACGCCACGAGCGTGCGCATCGAGCTGTGCCACGAGAAGGGCCTCACGACGCTTGCCGTGACCGATGACGGTCAGGGTTTCGATCCGGCCGCCGTCCGTGCCGGCTACGGCCTGCTCGGCATCCGTACCCGGGCCGCCGGCCTCGGCGGCACCTCCACGGTGCGATCGGCTCCCGGCCAGGGCACCACCGTCCGCGTCGAGCTGCCGTCGGCCCCGCCCGAGCAGGCGGCGCGCAGCCCGCGCCCGGTACCCGGCCACAGCGCCACCCCGGCCGCAGAGCCCGCCGGGCCGGGCCGATGACCATTCGCGTCCTGATCGTCGACGACCATCCCGTCGTGCGCTTCGGCCTGCGCGGCATGCTGGAGGCCTACGACGACCTGCGTGTGGTCGGGGAGGCGGCTTCCGGCGCGGAGGCCATCGTCCTCGCCGCGACGGCATGTCCGGACGTCGTCCTGATGGACCTGCGGATGCCGGGCACCGACGGCGCCACCGCGACGGCGCGTATCCGCCAGGAACACCCCGGCGTCCGTGTCCTCGTGCTGACCACCTACGAAGGTGACGCCGACATCCTGCCCGCGATCGAGGCCGGCGCGACCGGATACCTGCTCAAGGACACCCCGATCGGTACCCTGACCGACGCGATCCGGGCCGCGGCCCGCGGCGAGACCGTTCTCGCCCCGCCGGTGGCCGCACGGCTGGTGACCCGCATGCAGGCACCTGCCGGCAACCAGCTGACGCCCCGCGAGGTCCAGGTGCTCGGCCTCGTCGCACGCGGACTGTCCAACGGCGAGATCGGCCGGCAGTTGTACATCGGTGAGGCCACGGTGAAGACACACCTGCTGCGCACCTTCGCCAAGCTGGGCGTCAACGACCGCACCGCGGCCGTCACTCTCGCCCTCTCCCGCGGCATCCTCACCCCACCGCACCAGTGAGCCTCGCCCGCCGCACCCGGTTATCCGTTCGCCTCCGGCCGCGCAGGCGTCCTACTCTCGGCGCATGAACAAGCCTCTCGTCGCCATCCTGAGTGGCGCGGGCATCTCCACCGACTCCGGGATCCCCGACTATCGCGGGCCCAACGGGCTGTGGCGAAAGGATCCCGAGGCCGAGAAGCTCGTGACGTACGAGTACTACATGGGCGACCCGGAGATCCGGCGCCGGTCCTGGCAGATGCGGCGGAAGAACCGGACGCTGAAGGCCGAGCCGAACGCGGCGCACCGGGCGGTGGCCGAGCTGGAACGGTCCGGCGTGCCGGTCAGGGTCATCACGCAGAACGTCGACGGACTCCACCAGCTCGGTGGTATGCCCGCCCGCAAGGTGCTCGAACTGCACGGCAGCGCGCGGAGTGTCGTGTGCACGAAGTGTCAGACGCGGGGGCCGATGGCGGACGCCCTTGCCCGGGTCGCGGCCGGCGAGGCGGATCCGCCGTGCCTGGAGTGCGGCGGGATCCTGAAATCGGCGACCGTGATGTTCGGGGAGGGGCTCGACCCCGTCGTCCTCGGCGAGGCGCTAGCCATCAGCAAGGCGTGCACGGTGTTCATCGCCGTCGGGAGCAGCCTCCAGGTCCAGCCGGCCGCCGGCCTCGCGGGCGTGGCCGCCGACCACGGCGCCCGGCTGGTCATCGTCAACGCGGAGCCGACGCCGTACGACGACCGGGCCGACGACATCGTCCGGGAGCCGATCGGCACGGCCCTGCCGAAGCTGCTCGCCGCGCTGCAGGCCGGCTGAGCGCTCCGCTGGAAGTGCCGCGATGTGCCGTCTGTCGACTGCGGCGCAGCGGACTTCGCCGGACCCGCTCAGAAGAGGCCCGCTCCCCGCTCGAAGTCCAGCAGGCGCTGCTTGCGCGGCAGGCCGCCGCCGTAGCCGGTGAGGCTGCCGTTGGCGCCGATCACCCGGTGGCAGGGGACGATGATGCCGACCGGGTTCTTCCCGTTGGCGAGGCCGACCGCGCGAGAGGCCTGGGGGTTGCCGAGGGCGTCGGCGAGTTCGCCGTACGAGCGGGTCTCGCCGTAGGGGATCCGGCACAGCTGTTCCCAGACGCTGCGCTGGAAAGGGGTGCCGTTCAGGCGCAGTTCGACGGTGAACTCCTTCAGCTCGCCCGCGAAGTAGGCGGTCAGCTGTTCCTCGGTCTCGGCGAAGAGGTCGTCGTCGCGGTCGCCGAAGGTCTCCTCGGGCGGGCGATGGCGCTGGTCCTCCATGTAGAGGCCGCAGAGGGTGCCGTCCTCGGCCACCAGGGTGAGGGGGCCATAGGGGCTGTCGGTCACGGTGTGGTTCTTCACGGCAATGTCCTTGAACGTCCTTATACGGGCAGGAAGTTGATCGGGTGGCTGTCGGTCGCCCACAGGTACTGGACGGCGTAGGCCCGCCAGGGGCGCCAGGCCGCCGCGCGTGCGGTGAGGGCGGCCGGGGTGCCGGGCAGGCCCAACTCCTGGGCGGCGCGCCGGATTCCGAGGTCGGTGGGGAGGAAGGCGTCCGGGTCGCCGAGAGCGCGCATGGCGATGACGTCGACGGTCCAGGGGCCGAAGCCGGGGAGGGCGAGGAGCCGGGCGCGCGCCTCGGACCAGTCGCTCTCGACGCCCAGGTGGAGGGTGCCGTCCGCGAGTTGACGGACCAGGGTGGTGAAGGTGGTGCGGCGGGTGCGGGGCATCGCCAGGGCCTCGGGGTCCACGGCCGCGAGTGCCTCGGGGGACGGGAAGAGGTGGGTGAGGCCGCCCTCGGGGTCGTCCACCGCGGTGCCGTGGGCGGTCACCAGGCGGGCCGCGTGGGTGCGGGCCGCGGCCGTGGAGACCTGCTGGCCGAGCACGGCCCGGACGGCGAACTCCGCCTCGTCGACGGTGCGCGGCACCCGCCGCCCCGGCGCCTTGTCGACCAGGGGTGCCAGGAAGGGATCCGTGCGCAGCTGGTCGTCGACGGCGACCGGGTCGGCGTCCAGGTCGAGCATCCGCCGGCAGCGGCTGATGGCGACGGGCAGGTCCCGCAGGTCGCTGAGGGTGAGCCGGCAGGCGATGTGGTCGGGCTTCGGAGCGAGGGCGGCGATGCCGTGGCCGTACGGCAGCCGCAGGGTCCGCCGGTAGGCGCCGTCCCGCCACTCCTCGACGCCGGGTACGGCGGTGGCCGCGAGGTGGCCGAAGAGGTTGTCGGGGTTGAGGGGGGCGCGGAAGGGCAGGCGGAGGGCGAGTGCGCCCGGGGCCTGGTTCGCCGTCTCGGGGCGGCGGTTGCGCAGGTCGCTCGGGGAGAGCGCGAAGACCTCGCGGACGGTGTCGTTGAAGGTGCGGATCGAGGAGAAGCCGGCCGCGAAGGCGATCTCCGCCATCGGCAGCGCGGTCGTCTCGATCAACAGGCGGGCGGTCTGGGCGCGTTGGGCGCGGGCGAGGGCCAGCGGGCCGGCCCCGAGTTCGGCGAGCAGCTGGCGTTCGACCTGCCGGGGGCTGTAGCCGAGGCGGGCGGCGAGGCCGGGTACGCCCTCGCGGTCCACGACCCCGTCGGCGATCAGCCGCATGGCGCGGGCGACCAGGTCGGCGCGCTGGTTCCACTCCGGGGAACCGGGGCTGGTGTCGGGGCGGCAGCGCTTGCAGGCCCGGAACCCGGCCTGCTGGCAGGCGGCCGCGCTCGGGTAGAACGTCATGTTCTCGGGTTTGGGCGGTACCACCGGGCAGCTGGGCCGGCAGTAGATGCGGGTGGTCAGGACGGCGGTGAAGAACCAGCCGTCGAACCGCGCGTCCTTCGACTGCACGGCCCGTACGCAGTGCTCGCGGTCGAGGTGCATCCCTTTCTGCATGGGTCCAGCATCGGCCACCGGATGTGGCCGATGCTGGCGGAAATCCGACACGAAGGTGCGCTGACCTTCGGGACCCCGACGACCGGGAGGTTCTACGGCCGTCAGGCGAAGTAGTGGTCCTGGTCGAGGTCGGCCAGCAGCCCCGGCTGGGCGGGCCGCCAGTCGTACCGCTCACGGGTGGCGGCGCTGGATGTGGGGTTGTCGTTGCCGACGAAGGCCGCCATCCAGCCGAAGTGGTCGGACGCCTCCTCCCGTGCGAGGGACACGACCGGCACGTCGAGGCGGCGGCCGATGACCTCGGTGATGTCGCGGAGCGGGACGCCCTCGTCGGCGACCGCGTGCAGCACGGCCCCGGCCGGGGCCGTCTCCAGGGCCTTGCGGTAGAGGGTGGCGGCGTCGAGACGGTGCACGGACGACCAGCGGTTGGTGCCGTCCCCCACGTAGGCGGCGACACCCTTGTCGCGGGCGACGCCGATCAGGAACGGGACGAAGGCGTGGTCGCCTGCTCCGTGCACCTGAGGGAGCCGGATCGCCGACACCCGCACCCCCCGGTCGGCCAGGGCCAGGGCGGAGCGTTCCGCCTCGGCCCGGTGGGCGCCGGGGCCCGCGGGGTCGGGCGTGTCCTCCTCGGTGCCGCGGCGGCCCGGGGCGAGGAGGCCGGTCACGGAGGTGACGACCAGGGGCCGGCCGGACTCGGCGAGCGCGTCACCGAGGGCCTTCAGCACGTCGAGTTCGGTACGGAGAGCGCCGGGCATGTCGGAGAAGTCATGGTTGTACCCCGTGTGGACCACCCCGTCCACCGCTCCCGCCGCCGCCCGCAGCCCGGCGACGTCGTTCAGGTCGCCGCGGTGCGCCTCCGCTCCCACCTCCTTCAGGACCGCCTCGGCCGCGTCCGAGCGGGCAAGGCCGAGCACCTGGTGGCCGGCGCCGAGCAGTTCGCGGACCACCGCGCTGCCGATGAACCCGGTGGCGCCGGTGACGAACACACGCATGACACATCACCTCAGGGAGAGTGCGACTTCTTGGATGGCTTCAGCGTGCGCCCGGCCCCGGGGCCGGGTCCAAGACCTGTTCCGTACCCGGTGATGTCCGTCCGGTCATGACCGCAGCTCACGGCGGCGGCAGCGGAGACGCCGGGAGTAGAGTCGAGGGGTGCCCGATTCCTTCGTACCGCCGGTGGACCTGGAGCTGCGCCTGGTGCGCTACTTCACCGTGGTCGCCGAGGAGCTGCACTTCGGCCGCGCGGCCGACGCCCTGCATCTCGCGCAGCCGTCGCTGAGCCGTCAGATCCGGCGGCTGGAGCGGGAGTTGGGCGTCCGGCTGCTCGACCGCACCCCGCGCGGCACCCGGCTCACCGAGGCAGGCGAGACCTTTCTGCCCCAGGCCAGGGAGCTGCTGCGGACCGCCGCCCGGGCCGCCGCCAGCGCCCGCTCGGCCGCCGGGCACGGCCCGTTCACCGTCGGCTACACCACCCACCAGATCGTCACCCCGGCCGTCCGCGAACTGCGCCACCGCCACCCGGAGGCCGACGTCCGCACCCTGCACGTGGACTGGAACGAACCGCGCGCCGCGCTGCTGGACCACCGGGTCGACGTGGTGGTGACCCGGTTCCTGTTCGCCGCCGACGGCCTGGACATCACGGTCCTCTACGACGAACCGCGGGTCCTCCTGGTGCCGCTCGGCCACCGGCTGGCCGGCCGGGAGTCGGTCACCCTCGCCGACTTCGCCGACGAGCCGCTCCCCCGTTTCACCGGCGCCGACCGGATCGGCGCGAATCCCCCCGGCCACACCAACCTGGGCGCCCTGGTGGAGACGCTGGAGGACAAGCTGGAGCTGGTGGCGAGCGGTGAGGTGGTGTCCCTGGCGCCGGCCGGGTTCCGCGGCAACCTGCGGCCGGACATCGTCGGCGTCCCGGTCGAGGACGCGGCCCCCCTCCAGGTGGTCCTCGCCACCCGGGCCGGGGACCGGCATCCCCTGTTCCCGGCGTTCCGCCGCGCGGCGGAGGCCCATCTGGTCCCGCCCGGCGCCGCCCGGACCGAGCGACCGCATGCGGGGACCGGGGCAGGCCGATGAGCGGATCCGGGAGAGTCACGCTGAACGACGTGGCCGCGGCCAGCGGTGTCTCGCGCGCCACGGTCAGCTTCGTGCTGAACGACGACCCGCGCCAGAGCATCTCGGCCGCCACCCGCGACCGGGTACGGCAGGCCGCGCGCGACCTCGGCTACGTGCCGCACGGGGTGGCCCGGGCGCTGCGCGAGGGCAGTTCCCGGGTGGTGGTCCTGGACCTGGACCGGGGCCTGGAGGGCAACTACTCGCGCAGCTACGTCCGCGGCCTCGACGACGAACTCGCCGCGCACGGCCATGTCCTGCTGGTCCGGCACGGCCGGCACTCGGCGGAGGCGACCCGGCAGGTGCTGGACGCGATCACCCCGCGGGCCGTGCTGCGGTTCGCCGAGCCGTATCTGACCGGTCACGACCTGGAGGACCGGGGCGGCGGCTGGAAGGACGGCCTCGCCGCGCACGCGGCCCTGCAGATCCGGTACCTCACCGAGCACGGGCACACCCGGATCGCGCTGGCCCTGCCGGAGGACGACTCCGCGCCGGCGCGGGCCCGGCGGCGGTTCGCCGAGCACACCCTGCACAGCCTGGGCCTGCCGCCCCTGGTGCCGTTCACGGTGCCCCGGCCGCGGCAGGCGGGCACCGGGGCGGTGGCCGCGCTGCGCGCGGCGCACCCGGACGTCACGGCGGTCGCCGCCTTCGACGACGACCTCGCCCTGCGCACCCTGACCGCCCTGCACGACCTCGGCCTGGCCGTCCCCGGCGACCTGGCGGTGATCGGCTACGACGACACCGAGTACGGCGAGCTGAGCACCCCCGCCCTCACCACCGTGCACATCGACGCGGAGGCCCACGGCCGGCTTGCCGCACGCACCGCGCTGGGGCTGGACGCGGCCGGGCTGGTACCGGTACCCGCACGGATCGTCGTGCGGGACTCGGTGTGATCGTCGTGCGGGACTCGGTGTGGACGGAGTCCCGCACGCCGGGTGCGGAACGGCCCGTCAGCCCACGCGCGTGTCCGCCGTGTCCGTGGTGTCCGCCGACTCGTCACCGCGTGCCACGCACAGCGCCCAGATGATGAATCCGGACAGCGCGATCATCACGACGGACCAGACCGGGTAGTACGGCAGGGACAGGAAGTTGGCGATGATCACCAGCGCGGCGATGGCCACACCGGCGCCGCGTGCCCAGGCGGCCGGCTGGAAGAGGCCGATGCTGACGACCACGGCGATCACGCCCAGGACCAGGTGGATCCAGCCCCAGCTGGTGAGGTCGAACTTGAACACGTAGTTGGGGGTGGTGACGAAGACGTCGTCGTCGGCGATCGCCATGATGCCCCGGAACACCGCGAGCAGTCCGGCGATCAGGAGCATGACGGCGGCGAAGGCGGTCAGTCCTCCGGCCCACGCCATCTTGGCGGTGTGCCGGCGCGGGTGGTGCGCGGGATGTGTGGCGGTCATACGGCTGCCTCGATTCGTTCTCGGAGGGGGTGCTCAGCGCCCGTGGGCGGTGGGCACCGAGCCGGAGCCGGAGCGCTCGGCCGGCGGGTAGTCGCTCAGGACCAGTGCCTTGGCCCGGCGGAACTCCTCGTCCGAGATGTCACCGCGGGACTTCATCTCGGAGAGCTTGGCCAGTTCGTCGACGCTGCTGGTCTGGCCGGGGCCGCCCTTGGCGGTCTGCCGGATGTACGACTCGAACGCCTTCTGCTGGTCGCGGGCCTGGGCGATCTCCCGCTGCCCCATCCCCTTGCCACGGGCGATCACGTAGACGAGGACGCCCAGGAAGGGGACGACGATGCAGAGGAACAGCCAGCCGGCCTTGGCCCAGCCGCCCATCGAGTCGTCGCGGAAGATGTCCACGACGACCCGGAACAGCAGGACGAGCCACATGATCCACAGGAAGAGCCACAACATCGTCCAGAAGGCGCTCAGCAGCGGATAGTCGTATGCGAGGTAGGTCTGCGCGCTCATGTACGTCCTCCGTCCACGGCGCCGGCCGGTCGGCCGGGCCCTGCCGTCCCAGCGTGCGCGCGGCGGGCGCCGGGGTTCCTCACCCGGTGCGGGTGATCGTGCGCCGTTCCCGGGACCGCGGCCCCGTCACTCCGGCAGGCGCCGCATCTCGACGACCCGCAGCCCCAGGGACAGGCAGCGGTTCAGCAGGCCGTACAGATGCGCCTCGTCGACGACGGGACCGAACAGGACCGTCTCGCCGGACATCGTCACGTGTTCCATCTCCGGGAAGGCCCGGGTCAGCGTCTCCGACATGGTCCCTTCGACGCGGATCTCGTAGCGCATGAGCCGTCTCCCGCCGCGGGTCTGCTGCGGTCAGTCCGTCCCGTGATCCTGCCCCGGACGCCACCCGCGGGCCTCACCCGGCACAGGTGAACCGGGCCGAGGCGGGTGGCGGTCGGGGGTGAGGCGGGCAGCGGTCACAGCAGTCCGCGCTCGCGTGCCCGGCGCACCGCGTCGGCGCGCCGGCCCACGCCGAGTTTCCGGTAGATGCTCTTGAGGTGCGTCTTCACCGTGTTCACGGAGACGTACAGATCGGCGGCGATCTCCTGCGTGGACATCATCTGCGCCAGCCGGCCGAGCACCTCCCGCTCGCGTCCGCTCAGTTCCTCGACGAGCAGCGGCGGGGAACCGGTGCCGGGGCCGTCGCCGTAGAGCCAGCCCGCGGCCAGGCCGTGCAGCGGCGGGGAGTCCAGGAGGCGGCGGATCTCCGGCCCGGCGTCGAGGAACGGGCGGCGCAGCCGGTCCCGGCGTGCCTGAAGGAGTGCCCGGGCGAGCAGCTTGCGGGCGGTGCCGGGGTCCCCCGCTCCGGCCGCCGCGCGGGCCCGCACCAGGGTGGCCCGGACCGTGACGCCGGGGCCGGTCCGGCGGTCCGCGGACAGCCGGTCGGCCGTCTCGACGGCTTCCTCGCGGCGGCCGGCGGCGAGCCGCGCCCACGCGAGCTCCGCGGCGCACACCGGCCCGTGCGGGCCGTCGATCCCGTCCAGCAACTCGGCGGCGGGGCCGGTCCGGCCCTCGGCGAGCAGGACGGCCGCGGCGGCCAGGGCCGTGTTCGCCCGGGCCCAGGGCGAGGTCACGTGCGTCCGTACGGCAGGGTCGGCCGCGTGCGCGGCGGCGACCGGGTCGCCGAGCGCGAGCCGCAGCCGGCCCGTCACCAGGGCCCGGCAGGCCTCGGTCACCGGGTCGGGCGCGCCCGTGCCGGGGCCGGACTCGGCGGCCTCGTCCAGCAGGGCCCCGGCCCGCTCCAGCTCGTCGCGGTCGACGGCCACGGCGGCCAGCACCAGCTGGCCGAGCCCGGCGCCGGGGAACGGGCGTCCGCCACAGTGCCGGGTCGCGTCCGTCGCGGCCAGGGCCCGGCTCTCCGCGCGGTCGAGCCGGCCGTCGAAGTAGTCGAGCAGCGCCAGATGGCCGAGGCAGTCCTCCCGGGGCAGTTCGGTCAGGGCGTCTCCGGGCAGCTCGGCCACCTCGGTCAGAGCGGCCCGCGCCTCCTCGAAGTGCCCGGCCCACACCCGGGCCGAGCCCAGATGGGTGAGGAGGAGGGCGGTGAGTTCGGGATGCCTGGCGAGGAGGTGGGCGGGCACCTCGCGGCGCAGTCGGGCGGCCTCGGCCATCGCCTGCTCGGCCCGGCCCGGAGAACCGGTCAGCCGGGCCGCGAGGGATTCCAGGACCACGCAGCTCAGGCGGCCCGCGGCGGCGGTCGTACCGGGGGCCGGGCTCTGCACGGCGCGGCCGAGGTGGGCGAGGCCGTGGTCGAGGTCGTGCCCGGCCAGCTCGCGGGCCGCGCGTACCAGGTCCACGGCCGCTCCGGTGGCCTCCGGCCCCATCGCGGAGAACAGCTCGGCGAGGTCGTCGTCGGGCAGGCCGGTGAGGAGCCGGCCGATCGCCAGGTCGTCGACGAGGGTGCCGGCGGCGCACTCCCAGTCGCCCGCCGCCGCGCCCTGGGCCAGCGCCTCGGATACGGCGCCGTGGGCCCGCAGCCACCACGCGGCGCGCCGGTGCAGTTCGGGTTCGAGCCCCGGGGAGCGCGCCCGCAGATGGACCCGGAGGATCTCCCCGAACAGCGGGTGCAGCCGGTACCAGGAGTGTCCGAGGTCCTCGACGAAGGCGTTCTGCCGGCACAGCCCGGCCAGCAGCGGTCCGGCGTCGGGGCGGCCGGTCAGCGCCTCGGCCAGGTCGGGCCCGAACCGGTCCAGGACGCTGACCCGCAGCAGCAGGTCCTGCGTCTCGGGCGGCTGCCGGCCGACCACCTCGGCGAGGAGGAAGTCGGCGAGGGTGCTGTGGCCGGCCTCGAACTCCTTGAGGTACGTCTCCGGATCCGCGCTCTGCTGGGCGGCCAACGCGCTCAGCCGCAGTCCGGCCGCCCAGCCCCGGGTGCGCGCCACCAGGGCACGGGCGGCGTCGGCGGGCAGCCGAAGACCGTGCCGGGCCAGCAGGTCGGCCGCCTCCTCGGGGGTGAAGGCCAGCTCGTCGTTCCTGATCTCGGTCATGGCCGCCGCCGCCCGGTAGCGGTGCAGGGGCAGCAGCGGCTCGGTGCGGGTGACGAGGATCAGCCGCAGTCCCCGTCCGGCGTGGTGCAGGACGAACTCCAGCTGCTCGGCGGTCTCCGGGGCGGCCGGCCGGTCGAACTCGTCGAGGACGAGGATCGCGGGCCGGTCGCGTCCGCTCAGTTCGTCGGCGAGGCGGGTCAGCAGCCGATGGTCCACCATGCGGAGGCCCCCGGGAGAGCCGACGGTCCCGGCGGGCGGCGGTGTTCCGGCGGTGTGCAGGGCGTGCAGCACAGAGGCCCAGAACATGCCGGGTCCCTGGTCGCCCGCCTCGTTGGTGAGCCAGGCGACCGGTTGTCCGAGCCGGGCCGCCCAGTCGGCGACGAGGAGCGTCTTGCCGGCCCCGGCCGCGCCGTTGACCAGCGTCAGCGGGGTGTCGAGGGCCTGGTCCAGGTGTGCGGTCAGCCTGGGTCTGCGGACAAAGGTGGCGGGTCTGACCGGCACGGCGAACCTGGTACGCAGAAACGGCTCCCCCAGGGGATCGGCGTACCCGGGGGCCGGTCCCCGTGCGCTGTCGTCCCTCGCGGCCACAGAGGTCACCTCCCGTGTCCGGTCGGCCGTGGTCGGCGCTCCGCACGATCAGGATCCCAGCGTTGCGGCCGCCGCGCAGGGCGCACGGGGCCCGCCGCCCGGCATCAGGGCGGCTGCGGGTCCGGGTCCCGGCGGGGCGGCGGGCTGCCGAGGCGGGCGGCGAGGAACGGCTCCTGGGCGAGGACCGCGCCGGTGCTGACACTGACGGTGGCGGTCAGGCAGACCACGATCAGCCAGGACAGCAGCACGAACACCGAGCCCAGGGGGCCGTACTCGGCAACGGTGCGGTCGAGGGTGCGTGGCAGGTACAGCTGGGCGGTCGCGCTCAGGGCGGTCAGGGCGGCCGCCGTGATCAGGGCACCGGGCAGCAGGGGGCGCCAGCCGATCCGGCCGCCGAGGAGCAGGTGCTGCGTCCACCACCACAGGCCGGTCTGGCAGACGAGGGTGACCGGGACGCCCAGCCAGACGCCCAGGCCGAATCCGTTGTGCAGGGTGCCTTCCAGGAGCAGGGCGCCGATCCACAGGACGAGCCAGGCCACCCAGCGCCAGGGGGCGATCCGGGTGCCGCCCCGGGGGATCTCCCAGGCGCGTTTGCACAGCCGTTGCACGGCCCGGCTGACGGCCGTGGCGGAGATCAGCGCCATGAGGCCGCCGATCACGCCGGTGGTCTGCCGCAGGTCCTCGTTGGCCGGCTGCAGCAACTGCTGGATTCCGGTGTCGACCGGGCCGGACAGTCCGAAGGCCGAGCGCAGGGAGTGGAGCAGCTGGTCGCGGACGACCGGTGGGGCGTAGGCGGCGAAGACGAAGAGCAACGGAACGGCGGTCAGGAAGCACTGGGCGGCCAGGCGGGTGGCGGTGTCGAAGATGTTCACGGACACCATGCGCTCGGCGAGGTGCGTGACGACCGGAAAGCGGGTCTCCGCCCGCCGGTGCACGGCCTTCGCGGTGGTGACCAGGCGCGCGGTCCGCTCGCGCCACCGGGACCCGCCGGACCCGGACCTGCCGGACCCGGACCCGCCGCTCCGGGACACTCCGGTCCCGGACCCGCTGTGCGGCCTCCGCCCGCTGGTCGGCATCGCCTGCTCCTTTCCCTGCCGTCCAGGGTGCGGGGCGGGCGGTGCGACGGCACCCCGTGCCGTGCCGTCAGGGCAGCTGCCGAGCGAACGCCTCGTAGGCCCGCTCGTCGAAGAGCACGAACCGCACCTCCTCGACGGCCGTGTCCGCGTCCTGGACGGTCGCGACGGCGATCCGGGCGCCGTCGTCCATCGGCCAGCCGTAGATCCCGGTGGAGACGGCGGGGAACGCGACCGTGCGGGCACCGAGTTCGTCGGCGCGCTTGAGGGACTCGCGGTAGCAGGAGGCCAGCAGGCCGGAGCGGTCCTCGCCAGTGGAGTGGACGGGGCCGACGGTGTGTATGACCCACTGGGCGTCGAGGTCGCCGGCCGTGGTGGCGACGGCCTGACCGGTGGGCAGGCCCTTGCCGTAGTGGCCGGCGCGCAGCTTGCGGCAGTCCGCCAGGATGGCGGGGCCGCCGCGGCGGTGGATGGCGCCGTCGACGCCTCCGCCGCCGAGCAGGGAGGAGTTGGCCGCGTTGACGATGGCGTCGACGCTCTGCCGGGTGATGTCGCCCTGGACGAGGGTGATACGGGTCATGACTGTCGCAACCTCCTCCACACGGCCTTCGCCGCGTTGTGCCCCGACATGCCGTGCACGCCCGGTCCTGGCGGGGTGGCCGAGGAGCAGATGAAGACGGCGGGGTGCGGGGTGCCGTACGGGAACAGGGAGAGCTTGGGGCGCAGCATGATCTGCAGGCCGGAGACCGCGCCGGTGCCGATGTCGCCGCCGACGTAGTTGGCGTTGCGGGCCGCGAGTTCGGCGGGGCCCGCGGTGGCGCGGGCCAGTACGCGGTCGCGGAACCCCGGGGCGAAGCGCTCCAGTTGACGCTCCATCACTTCGGTGAGGTCGCCGGTCCAGCCGCTCGGCACGTGGGCGTACGCCCAGAAGACGTGCTTTCCCTCGGGGGCGCGGCTCGGGTCCACCACGCTGGGCTGCACGGTGATCATGAACGGCCGGTCGGGGGCGCGGCCTTCGCGGGCGGCGGCGCGCAGGGCGGTGCCGATCTCCGCGCTGTCCGCGGCGACCTGCACGGTCCCGGCGCGGCGGGCCTCCGGTGCCGTCCAGGGGACCGGGCCGTCGAGCGCGTAATCGATCTTGAAGACGCCGGGGCCGTAGCGGTAGCCCTGGTAGTAGTTGCCGAGGCCGGCGATGCGGGCGAGGGCGGTGGGCGAGGTGTCGAAGATGTACGACCGCGCGGGCGGCAGGTCGTCGAGGCGCTTGACCTCGTAGTCGGTGTGGATCGCGCCGCCCAGATCCGTCAGGTACGCGGCGAGGGCGTCGGAGATGGCCTGGGAGCCGCCGGCGGCCACCGGCCAGCCGCGGGCGTGCGCGGCGAGCGCGAAGACCAGGCCGACGGCGCCGGTGGCGAAGCCGCTCAGCGGGGCCATGACGTGGGCGACGAGTCCGGCGAAGAGGGTGCGGGCCTGCTCGTCGCGGAAGCGGCGCAGCAGCAGGGTGGCGGGCGGCAGCCCGGCCAGGCCGAACCGGGCGAGGGTGACCGGGTCGCGCGGCAGCGCGGTCAGCGGCAGGGACATGAAGTCCCGGGCCAGGGTGTCCCACTTGGGCAGGAAGGGCTCGACCAGCCTGCGGTAGGTGCCCGCGTCGCGCGGCCCGAAGGAGGCCGCCGTCTCGGCGACGGAGCGGGCCAGCACGGCCGCGCGGCCGTCGGGGAAGGGATGCGCCATCGGCAGGTCCGCGTGCAGCCACGTGAGGCCGTAGCGCTCCAGGGGCAGGGCGCGGAACGCGGGCGAGTTGATGCCGAGCGGGTGGGCCGCGGAGCACGGGTCGTGCCGGAAGCCGGGGAGGGTGAGCTCCTCGGTGCGGGCGCCGCCGCCCACGGTGTCCCGCGCCTCGAAGAGCGCCACGGAGAAACCGCGCCGGGCCAGCTCCACGGCGGCCGTCAGGCCGTTAGGCCCCGCCCCCACCACGACCGCATCGAGCATCGACGGCACGTTCGGACCCCTTCGTCAGCCGATGGCCACTCGGGTTCAGGATATGCCGGGGGACTGACACTCCCCTCGCTCGGGTTACCAGTGCGGGTTCAGCAGCAGGTCCACGATCCGGTGGGCGGTGGCGGCGTCGCGGGCCGCGGTGAACGGCAGGGCGTTGTCGCCGGTGATCCGGAACGGCTCGCCGGCGATCGTGAGGTGGGCGCCGCCCGCCTCCTCGACCAGCAGCAGCCCGGCCGCGTGGTCCCAGGCGGCCTCCCAGGAGAACGCGGTGGCGTCCAACTCGCCCCGGGCGACGGCGAGATACTCCAGGCCCGCGGAGCCGCAGGCACGCGGGGCGAAGCCGTCGGTCCACAGCGGGAAGAGCGCGCGCTTCTGCGCGTCGGTCGTGTAGTCCGGGTGGGAGGTGGCTACCCGGAGGTCCCGGTCCGCCTCGGGCGCGCCGGAGAGCAGCCGCTCGCCGTCGAGGAAGGCGCCCTTGCCCCGTACCGCCGTGGCGAGTTGCTCACGGGCCGGGGCGTAGGTCCAGGAGGCGAGCAGGACGCCCCGGTGGGCGAGCGCCACCAGCGTGCAGAAGCCGTCCTCGCCGCGCACGAACTGGCGGGTGCCGTCGACCGGGTCGACGATCCACACCGGCGCGTCGCCCTGGAGCGCGTCGTAGGTCTCCGGGTCGGCGTGCACCGCCTCCTCGCCGACCACGACGGAGCCGGGCAGGAGGGCCCCGAGCTCCGCGGTGAGATACCGCTCGGCGAGCCGGTCGGCGTCGGTCACCAGGTCGTGCGGGCCGCTCTTCTGGTCGACCTCGTGGTCGGCGAGCCGGCGCCAGCGAGGCAGGATCTCGGTCCGGGCGGCCTTGCGGATGGCGTCCTCGACGTCACCGGCGTGCTGGAGGAGAAACTCGTCGATGGTCTCCGTTGCTTCGATCATGCCTCCATGAGAGCACGCGCCACTGACAACAATCCCCACGGGTCGGATGTACGGAACATGGAATACGGACGAACAGGCGGCGCCGACGGTCGGGGGGCCGTCGACGGACGTACCAGGTCAGCGGTCCGGCGTCAGCGTCCCACCGCGTAGCCCTGCATCCCGCGCGGGTTGGCCGCCGCCGACAGCACCCCGGTTCCCGGGTCCCGGGCCACCGCGCACAGGCGTCCCTCCGACCAGCCCGGGCCGACCGTCACGTCGTGGCCGCGCCGCCGCAGCTCCGCCACGACCTCGGGGTCCGTGCGGGACTCGACGGTCAGGCTCCCGGGGCGCCGGCCGCGCGGGTAGAAGGAGCTGGGGAAGCTGTCGTTGTGCCAGTTCGGGGCGTCGATCGCGCCCTGAAGGTCGAGGCCGCCGCGGACCTCGCCGCGCAGTGCGACGGCGAGGAAGAAGTGCAGCTGCCACTGGTCCTGCTGGTCGCCGCCGGGCGTGCCGAAGGCCAGCACCGGGGTGCCGTCGCGCAGGGCGATCGACGGGGTGAGGGTGGTGCGCGGGCGCCGGCCCGGGGTGAGGGAGTTGGGCAGGCCCTCCTCCAGCCAGGCCATCTGGAGCCGGGTGCCGAGCGGGAAGCCCAGCTCGGGGACGACGGGGTTGGACTGGAGCCAGCCGCCGCTGGGCGTGGCCGCGACCATGTTGCCCCAGCGGTCGACGACGTCCAGGTGGCAGGTGTCGCCCCGGGTGGTGCCGTCGGCGGCGACCCGGACGTCCCCGGGAACCTGCGCGACCGTCGGCTCACCGGCGCCCAGCGGGTCGAAGGCGGTGCTCCGGGCGGCCTCCACGCGCGCGTACCCGGGCAGCCCCGGCGGGCGCCCGCCGGGGCTGCCCGGCCGCAGCTCGTCGGAGGCCTTGGCGCCGATCAGCTCCCGCCGCCCGGCGTTGTACGCGTCCGAGAGCAGCTCGGCCAGCGGTACCTCGGCCGCGTCCCCGTACCAGGCCTCGCGGTCGGCCATGGCGAGCTTGCAGCCCTCGACGAGGAGGTGGACGTAGTCGGCCGAGCCGTACGCGGGCAGTTCGGGCGGCAGCAGGGCGAGCTGCTGGAGCAGGGCCGGGCCCTGGCTCCAGGGGCCGGCCTTGCACACGGTCCAGCCGTTCCAGTCGTAGGAGACCGGGCTCTCGTAGCTCGCGGACCAGCCGGCCAGGTCGGCGGCGGTCAGGGTGCCGGTGTGCCGGGTGCCGCTGGTGTCCATGGTGGGGCGGGCGGCCTGCCGGACCAGCGCCTCGGCGATGAAGCCGGTGCGCCACACCTCGCGGGCCGCGTCGATCCGGGCCTCCCGGTCCCCGGCGCCCGCGGTCTCGGCGAGCAGCCGCCTCCAGGTGGCGGCGAGGGCGGGGTTGCGGAACAGCTCGCCGGGGCGGGGTGCCCGGCCGCCGGGCAGGTAGAGCTCCGCCGACGACGTCCACTCGGTCTCGAACAGCTTGCGGACGCTCTCCACCGTGGCGCCGACGTTCTCCACGGGAGGGTGCCCGAGCTCGGCGTACCCGATGGCGTACGCCAGGATCTCGTCCAGCGGCTTGGTGCCGTGGTCGCGCAGCAGGAGCAGCCAGGCGTCGAAGGCGCCGGGGACGGCCGCGGCCAGTGGTCCGGTGCCGGGGACGAGGTCGAGGCCGAGGTCCCGGTAGTGGGCGACGCCGGCGCCGGCCGGGGCCACGCCCTGCCCGCACAGCACCCGTACCTCGCCGCCGGCCGGGGCGAGCAGGATCGGCACCTCGCCGGCCGGTCCGTTGAGGTGCGGCTCGACCACGTGCAGGACGAAGGCGCCCGCGACGGCCGCGTCGTACGCGTTGCCGCCGTTCTCCAGGACCGCCATCGCCGACTGGGAGGCCAGCCAGTGCGTGGACGACACCATGCCGAAGGTTCCCTGGAGGGTGGGACGGGTGGTGAACTGCATCTGTCACCTCGCTGTGCGCACGGCCGGGCCAGGTGTCTGGCGGTTGCATGCTTTCACGGCCGTGGCGAGGCGAACCCCCTCCGGGGCTCGCCTCTCCCCGTCAGTCCTTGTCCGAGTCGGGCTTGTTCGTCGCCGCCGCGTACGCCTGGGACGGGGTCATCGCGATCCCGTTGAGGCTGACCGTCTTGTACGGGCTGACCTTGGCGCAGGTCTTGGAGTCGTCGGCGGTCGAGGCGTTGGCGTTGGAGACGGCCGCCTTGGTGTCGCCGGAGCTGGCCGGGTAGGAGGTGCCGCTGCTCCAGTCGCTGCCGATCACCAGGGTGACGCCGGTGCCGCTGCCCGACTTGATGTGCGAGCCGGGGATGTCCAGGGCCTTGGCGACGGTCTGCGCCTCGGCCTTGTCGCCGCTGCCGTAGGTCAGGGTGGTCGTGGTCGCGGAGTTCGGGGCGTTGGCCGTGCTGGTGCCGGTGCTGAAGCCCTGGGAGATCAGGGAGTTCGCGATGGCGGAGGCGCGGCCCGTGATGTCGGTGCCGTTCTCGACGGTCACGGCGATCTGCGACGCGGGCACGGTCGCGGTGGGCGTCGGCTTCGCGCTCGCGGTCGCCGAGGCCGCCGACGACTTCTTGCCCGAGCTGGTGGTCAGCGACTGGTCGTTGGCCATGGTGGCGAACAGGTCCTTGGCGCCCGCGCCGACCACCACGCGGTTGCTGTTGTTCGGGTCGGGCGCGGTCTGCATGGTGGTGAACGTCATCCGCTTGGTGGGGACCTTGTTCACGTCGGCCGCGAGCGAGATCAGCTTCTTGACGCTGTCGAGGTCGTCGTCCACGGTCAGCGCCTTGGTGGCCGCGTCGGCGAGGCTGTAGACCGCGGTGGGGTCGGTGAGGGTGCCCGCGCTCTTGAACTTGCGGATCATCGCGCTCAGGAAGATGTGCTGGGAGACGGTACGGCCGAGGTCGCTGCCGTCGCCGAAGCCGTGCCGGGAGCGGACGAACTCCAGGGCGGCCTCGCCCTTGAGGGTGTGGGTGCCCTTGGACAGCTTCAGGTGCGAGTACGTGTCGTACACGTTGTTGTTGACGCAGACGGAGACGCCGCCGACCGCGTCGGACATCTTGACCACGCCGGAGAAGTCCAGCTTGACGAAGTGGTCGATGGGGACGCCGGTGAGCTGGTGCACGGTGGCGACCTGGCAGGCCGCGCCGTACTGGAGGGCGCTGTTGACCTGGCCGTAGTAGCCGGAGGTGGACTCGCGGCTCGAACTGTCCTTGCAGGCGGGGACGTCGACCATGGTGTCGCGCGGGATGCTCATGACCGTGGCGTTGGAGCGGTCGGCGGATATGTGGACGACCATCTCCACGTCCGCGTTGCCGTTGCCGGTCTGGACGCCGGTCTCCTTGCAGCCGCCGCCGAGCTTGCAGTCGGCGGAGCTGGTCCGGCCGTCCGAGCCGATCACCAGGATGTTGATCGGGGTCCGGCCGAACGCGTCGGCCTTCTCGGTGCCGCCCTTGCCGTCGAGGGAGACGCTGTTGATGTTGCCGTTGAGGTGCTGGTAGAACCACCAGCCGGCGCCGGCCGTGACCAGCACCAGAACCGCCGTGCACAGGCCCAGGATCTTCAGGACCCGCCTGCCGCGGCCCGCCGTCTTCGCCCGCCGGGAGCCCCTGCCGCCGCGGGTCTTCGCCGCCTGCCGGGCGGCGGCCCGGCCGCCGGTCGGCCGCGTCCCGTCGGGCAGGGCCCCACGCTGTCCGGGCACCCGGTCGGTGCGGCTGCGCGTGGCCTGGCCTCCCGGGCCGTCCCACGGGTCGGTCATCTTCCACTCCCATGAACGGTCGGGTCCGTCTGCGGGTACGGTCGGGCGGGTCGGGCGTCCGCGGCGGGGTAGGGGCAGCCGCGAGGTGGGCCCATTTGGGTTGCGTGATTGCGCAATCTAACAAACCCACAGCCCCGACAGCACAGGCCCCACCCGAATTCACAGGTGAGGCATCTCATGAAACCTCCAGGACACACCTGCCGTCCGCCCCCGCGCACCGGCCCGGGTCCGCTCGGTCAGACGCCGGCCTCGTACAACCGCCGGACCGTCACCGGTGCCTGGTGGGAGCGCGCGGTCAGCTGTCCGACGGTCACCCGCACCACGGTCACGATGTCCGGATCGTCCACGTAGTAGACCTGCCGCCGGCCCTCCCGGCGGGACCGCACCAGACCGGCGAGCCTGAGCTTGGCCAGGTGCTGGCTGACCGCCGGCAGCGCGCCGCCGACCCGGTCGGCGAGGCGCGTCACGTCGCTCTCGCCCTGGGACAGCGCCCACATGATGTGCAGCCGGGCCGGCGAGGCGAGCAGCCCGAACACCGCGGCCGCCTCCGTCAGCACCCCGTCGGAGGGGTCCGTGAAGCCATCGGTGTTCTCCGCCACAGCCCACTCCCTCCCGTCACAGTGTCCGCACAGGCGCCCACTCAGTGTAGGCGTGCGGTCACCGTGCCCTGTAGGGCCTCCCCGCAATGTCCGCCACGTGTTCTTCGCATTGTCATGGGCGCGTGACAGATCATCGACGGCTCGACGTCAGGCGTATCCGGCGGCCCGTCCCGTTCATAAGCTTGCGCAACAACGCAACTCAACGGAGCGGCGCCCCGTGGAGCGGCGGCATTCACGGAGCAGCACGCGTACTGGAGGACAACGAACGTGGGCATCATCGGCTGGATCGTCCTGGGTCTCCTCGCCGGAGCCATCGCCAAGGTCCTGCTGCCCGGCCGCGACCCGGGTGGCCTGATCGGCACCACCCTCATCGGCATCGCGGGCGCCTTCGTGGGCGGCTGGCTCTCCTCCCGCTTCCTGGACCGCCCGGTGGAGAAGCACTTCTTCGACCTCTACACGTGGGGCGCCGCGATCGCCGGCTCCCTGGTCCTCCTCGTCGGCTACCGGCTGCTGTTCGGCAACTCGCGCGACTGAGCACCGGACGGTCCCGACGGTGACTCCGGTCACCCTCGGGGACCGGATGCAGTCACGACATTCCGGATGTACGGGGACCGTGGACGCGCGACATTCCGGATGTAGGGGGACGGCCCGCGGCCGCTGTCAACAGCGCGCCGGGCCCGGCCCACAGGCAAGGCACGGATTCCACTTCCGCCCCACAGGGACTCGTGTGAAACTGGCGTCCCGTCCGCAGTGCGGGCCACTCCGCACACCGTCCCCCAGCGAGAAGTGCGACTTGCGTTCTCTTCCACTGCCGCTCGCCCTCACCGCGCGCCTGACGCCGGTCGCCGTGCTCGCCTGTGCGGGCTGGATGATGGCGTCGGGCCCGGACAAGACGACGTCCACGAGTTCCTCCACCGACACCTCGGCCCAGCAGGCGGCCGGCCAGTCGGCGGGCGACTCCCCGTCGACGTCCTCCGCGTCCACGGCGGCCACCAAGACGTACTCCGCCGCCCCCGCCCCCTGCGGCAGCATCCCGGTGGCCACCATCAAGTCGCTGGTGCCCGGCGCGAAGACGGCCGGCAAGGAGATCCCCTCCACCGACACCAAGCTGCGCCGCACCTGCTCCTGGAACGCGCTCAAGGGGTACGACTACCGCTGGCTCGACGTCTCCTTCGAGATCATGGACACGAACGCGGCGGCGGCGAAGGAGTACAAGGACCGGGTCGCCGAGAAGAGCGGCGGCGGGGCCGTGCCGGGCCTCGGTGACACCGGCTACTCGGTCGTGAACCTCACCACCGAGGACAAGCAGCAGACCCGCGAGGGCGTGGTGATGGCCCAGGTCTCCAACGCGCTGGTGGTCGTCACCTACAACGGCAGCGACTTCGAGAACAAGAAGGCGCCCGACACGGACGTGATCAACAAGGGCGCCATCCAGGCGGCGAAGGCCGCGGTGACCGCGCTGAAGGGCAGCCAGTAGCCTCGGCGCCTGGCCGCCCTTCGTGCGCACGCCTCCTCCGGTCACGCTTCCTTGGGCCGCACCAGCACCGTCAGCCCCAGGTACAGCACCAGGGACGTGCCCAGGCCGACCGCCCAGCCGTAGTCGGCCAGTGAGGACAGGGCCGGGATGGGCCTGCCGTCGATCAGCGGTTTGAAGCTGGCGCCGCCGACCGCGAGGATGCCGCCGACGAGGAAGGCCACGACCGCCCGCCAGTTCCAGCCGCCGTCGTACCAGTACCGGCCGCCCGTGCGGTACAGGTCGGTCAGGTCGAGGCGGGTGCGGCGCAGGATCCAGTAGTCGGCGATGAGGATGCCGGCGACCGTGCCGAGCAGACCGCCGACCAGGCCGAGCCAGGTGAAGATGTAGCCCTGCGGGTCGGAGTACAGCTTCCACGGGAAGATCAGCACACCGAGGACGCAGGTGGCCAGGGCGCCGGTGCGGAAACTGATCCTCCGGGGCGCGATGTTGGAGAAGTCGAAGGCGGGCGAGACCAGGTTGGCCGCGATGTTCACGGAGAGCGTCGCGACGAGGACGGTCACCAGGGCGTAGAGCAGGCCGACCACGTTGTCCGTCTTCGCGGCCAGCTGGACCGGGTCCCAGATCGGCTGCCCGTACACGGCCTGCGAACCGGAGGTCACCAGGACGGAGAGGAAGGCGAAGAGGGTCATGGTGGTGGGCAGGCCCAGCGCCTGGCCCCAGGTCTGCGCCTTCTGGCTCTTCCCGTACCGGGTGAAGTCGGGGATGTTCAGCGACAGCGTCGACCAGAAACCGATCATGCCCATCAGGGACGGCCAGAAGATCTTCCAGAAGCCGCCGCCCCAGCCGAGCTTGGAGGGCTGGTCGAAGAGCGGGCCGAGGCCGCCGGCCTTGTTGCTCATCCAGATCAGCATCACGACGGCGCCGACGATGACGAAGGGCGCGGCCCAGTTCTCGAAGCGGCGGATCGTCTCCATGCCCCGGTAGATGATCGCGACCTGGAGCACCCAGAAGAGCGCGAACGACAGCCACATGGTCCAGGCGTAGCCGCCGATGTGCGAGGCGTTCGCCCAGCTGTCGCCGATCAGCTTGCCGGCCAGGAAGTAGATGGCCTCACCGCCGATCCAGGTCTGGATGCCGAACCAGCCGCAGGCCACCAACGCCCGTACGACGGCGGGGAGGTTGGCGCCGCGCACGCCGAAGGAGGCGCGGGCGAAGACCGGGAAGGGGATGCCGTACTTGGGTCCGGCGTGCCCGGTGAGCAGCATCGGGACGAGGACGATCAGGTTGGCGAGGGCGATGGTGAACACGGCCTGTTTCCAGTCCATGCCGACGGCGATGAGCCCGGAGGCCAGGGTCCAGGACGCCGTGTTGTGGGCCATGCCGACCCAGAGCGCGGAGAAGTTGTACGTGGTCCAGGTGCGCTTGGCGACGGGGACCGGCAGCAGGTCCTCGTTGGCGTACGGGCCACTCGGCGGCGGGGAGCCCGGGGTGAGCTCGACGCGCCCGTCGGAGGCGGTGACTTGGCCGGACGTCGGTATGGCCGTGGGAGCGGTGTCGGTCATGGGCAGGCCAATCGGGGTGAGGCGGGACGGGAGAGAGGCCGTGCGGGCGGGGCGGGGGGGTACGCGGTGGGGTGCGCCCTGACCCCCTTCCCGGGACGGCGGGAAGGGGGAGACCAACTGTCAGGAGTGGGCTAGCCGTTGACGGCCGGGATGACCTTCGTCCCGTACGCGTCGATGGTGGCCTCCTGAGCGTCGTGCATGTCGTAGACGGCGAACTGGTCGACGCCCAGCTCGCGCAGGGCGTTCAGCTTCTCGATGTGCTTCTCGGCCGGGCCGATGACGCAGAAGCGGTCGACGATCTCGTCGGGCACGAACTCGGTGTCGGGGTTGCCGCTGCGTCCGTGGTGCGAGTAGTCGTAGCCCTGGCGGGCTTTGATGTAGTCGGTGAGTTCGTCGGGTACGGCCGCGGAGTGCTCGCCGTACTTGGCCACCAGGTCGGCGACGTGGTTGCCGACCATGCCGCCGAACCAGCGGCACTGGTCGCGGGCGTGGGCGAGGGCCTCGGGCGAGTCGTCCTCGGTGACGTAGGCGGGGGCGGCGACGCAGACGGTCACCTCGGACGGGTCGCGTCCGGCGGCCACGGCCGCGTCCTTCACCGCCTTGACCATGTACTCGGTGAGGTAGAGGTCGGAGAGCTGCAGGATGAACCCGTCGGCCTCCTCACCGGTCATCTTCAGGGCCTTCGGGCCGTACGCGGCCATCCAGACGGGGAGTTGGGCGCCCGGTTTGACCCAGGGAAACCTGATGACGGTACCGCCGAGGTCGGCCTCGCCGCCGCTGCCGAGGGCGCGGATGACCTTCATGGCCTCGCTGATCCGGGCGAGGGTGTTGGGCTTGCGGCCGGCCACCCGCATCGCGGAGTCGCCGCGGCCGATGCCGCAGACCGTGCGGTTGCCGAACATGTCGTTGAGGGTGGCGAAGGTGGAGGCGGTGACCTCCCAGGTGCGGGTGCCCGGGTTGGTGACCATCGGCCCGACCGTCAACTTGCTGGTGTTGGCCAGGATCTGACTGTAGATCACGAACGGCTCCTGCCAGAGCACGGCGGAGTCGAAGGTCCAGCCGTAGCGGAAGCCGTTGCGTTCGGCCCGTTTCATCAGGCTGACGACCCGGGAGGCCGGCGGGTCGGTCTGCAGGACGAGTCCGAAGTCCATGGGCGCCTCTCCTAGTTGAGGTACTGACAGGTGGAGCGCGGGGTGTAGACGCCGTGCCCGGCGTGTCCGGTGTACTCCCGCTCGGTGATGACGGGTTCGCCGCGTGAGAGGACCGTCTCGACCCGGCCGGTGAGGCGCTTGCCCTCGTAGGCCGAGTAGTCGACGTTCATGTGGTGGGTCTCGGCGGAGACGACCTGCTCCGCATGGGGGTCGTAGATGACGACGTCGGCGTCGGCACCCGGGGTGATGGTGCCCTTCTTCGGGTACATGCCGAACATCCGGGCCGGGGTGGCGCAGGCGATCTCGATCCAGCGGCGGCGCGAGATGTGCCCGTCGACGACGGCCTGGTGCAGCAGGTCCATCCGGTTCTCGACGCCGGGCAGGCCGTTGGGGATCTTCGAGAAGTCGCCGCGGCCCAGCTCCTTCTGGCCGACGAAGCAGAAGGGGCAGTGGTCGGTGGAGACGACCTGGAGGTCGTTGGTCCTGAGGCCCTGCCAGAGCTTGGCCTGGTGTTCCTTGGGGCGCAGGGGCGTGCTGCACACGTACTTCGAGCCCTCGAAGTCGGGCTCCGCGAGGTTGTCCGTCGACAGGAAGAGGTACTGCGGACAGGTCTCGCCGAAGACCGGGAGCCCCTCGTCCCTGGCCCGGGCCAGCTCGGCGACCGCCTCCATCGCCGAGACGTGCACGACGTAGAGAGGGGCGCCGGCCACCTGGGCGAGCTTGATGGCGCGGTGGGTGGCCTCGGCTTCGAGGAGCGCCTTGCGTACCTCCCCGTGGTAGCGGGGGTCGGTCTCGCCGCGGGCCAGCGCCTGCTCCACCAGCACGTCGATGGCGATGCCGTTCTCGGCGTGCATCATGATCAGGCCGCCGTTCTCGGCGGAGCGCTGCATGGCGCGCAGGATCTGGCCGTCGTCGGAGTAGAAGACGCCGGGGTAGGCCATGAACTGCTTGAAGGAGGTCACCCCCTCCTCGACCAGCAGGTCCATCTCCTTGAGCGTCTCCTGGTTCACGTCGGAGACGATCATGTGGAAGCCGTAGTCGATGGCGCAGTTGCCCTCGGCCTTGGCGTGCCAGGCGTCGAGGCCCTCGCGCAGACTGTGGCCTACGCTCTGCACGGCGAAGTCGACGATGGTGGTCGTACCGCCCCAGGCGGCGGCCCGGGTACCGGTCTCGAAGGTGTCGGAGGCGAAGGTGCCGCCGAACGGCAGCTCCATGTGGGTGTGGGCGTCGACGCCGCCCGGGATGACGTACCTGCCGGTGGCGTCGATGGTGCGTTCGGCGGTGAAGGCCTCGGCGGCGGGGGTTCCGGTCGCCGCGAGGGCGGCGATGCGGCCGTCCTCGATCAGGACGTCGGCGTGGATCTCGTCGGACGCGGTGATGACGAGTCCGCCACGGATGAGGGTGCGGCCGACCATGGGTTCACGCTCCGTTCGGTTGTCGGGAAAGTGCCGGTCGTCGGTGGCTGGTCGCGCAGTTCCCCGCGCCCCTATAGGGCGCGATCAGGGAGCCGTCAGTGGGGCGTACGCGTCCGGGCGGCGGTCCCGGAAGAACTGCCAGCGGTCGCGGACCTCGCGGAGCTTGGCCAGGTCCAGGTCGCGGACGACGAGTTCGGTCTCCTTGTCGGAGGCCACCTCGCCGACGAACTGGCCCTCCGGGTCCACGAAGTATGAGGTTCCGTAGAAGTCGTTGTCGCCCAGGTCCTCCACGCCGACCCGGTTGATCGCGCCGACGAAGTACTCGTTGGCGACGGCCGCCGCGGGCTGCTCCAACTGCCAGAGGTAGCGGGAGAGTCCACGCGAGGTCGCCGACGGGTTGAAGACGATCTCGGCACCGCCGAGGCCCAGCGCCCGCCAGCCCTCCGGGAAGTGACGGTCGTAGCAGATGTAGACGCCGATCTTCCCGACGGCCGTCTCGAAGACCGGCCAGCCGGCGTTCCCCGGGCGGAAGTAGAACTTCTCCCAGAAGCCGGGGACCTGGGGGATGTGGTGCTTGCGGTACTTGCCGAGGTAGGAGCCGTCGGCGTCGATCACGGCGGCGGTGTTGTAGAGGACGCCGGGCTGCTCCTCCTCGTACACCGGCAGGATCAGGACGAGGCCCAGTTCGCGGGCGAGCGCCTGGAAGCGCTGGACGATCGGGCCCTCCGGGACCTGCTCGGCGTACTCGTAGAAGGCCTTGTCCTGGACCTGGCAGAAGTAGGGTCCGTAGAACAGCTCCTGGAAGCACAGGACCTGCGCGCCCTGCGCGGCCGCGTCGCGGGCCGCCTGCTCGTGGACCTGGATCATCGACTCCTTGTCGCCGGTCCAGGCGGTCTGGAAGAGGGCGGCACGGATCACTCGGCTCATCGGGACCTCCGGTCGCTCGGGCGTGTGTCGCTCGATGTGCGAGGAGCCTAGAAAGTCCGAAAGCAGGCTTTGAGTGCCATCGTGTCACGTCTGCGGGCGCCCGGCGTGCCACCGTGTCACGTTGCCGTCGACCCATGTTTCACCGCCGTTTTCCCAGGTCGTCGCATGTTTCACTGCTGTTGCGCGTCGTGCGCCAGGAGTGCGATGTGCACGGAGGCCGCCTGCTCGAAGTCGTCGAGGTCGACGCCGAGCCTGGTCTGTATCGCCTCCAGGCGGCGGTACAGCGCGGGGCGGGAGACGTGATGGAGCTGGGCGGTGCGGGACTTGTTGCGGCCGGTGGCGAGGTAGGTCCGCAGGACGCCGAGCAGGTCCTGCTCGGTGCCGTTCCCGCACAGCAGGCCGTCCAGCTCGCGCTCGGCGAAGGACTGGACGTGCGGGTCGTCCCGCAGCAGCCGGATCAGGCCGCGCAGGTGGACGTCCCTGAGCCGTACGACGGCCGGCAGGTCGAGGGCGGCGGTGGTGTCGGCGACCGCGTCGGCGACGTGCTGGGCCTCGCGCAGCCCGACGGGCACGTCGTCCCAGACGGTACGGGCGCCCGCCGCGGCGACGACCGCCTGCGGCCCCGTCGACTCGCCGTGCAGCCGGTCGGCGAAGTGCGCGGCGAGGGCGTCGGCGTCCTGGTCGCGGGCGAGGCTGAGGAGGACGGCGGTGATGCGCTCGGTGAGTTCGGCGACGAGCCCGGGCAGGCCCAACAGGCGCAGGATCCGCTCCAGTTGGGCCGGTTCCGCGTCCCGTACGACGAGGGGGACGAAGGTCCGCCGGTTGACCGGGAGTCCCGCCGCCCGGGCCCTGGGCAGCAGTTGGCGGGCCGGTACGACCCCGGAGACCAGGTCGGTCAGCAGGCTCTGCGCGGACTGCTCCTCCCAGGTGTGCGCGGAGCCGCCGCCGAGCATGCGGTGCAGGACGAGGGCCTCGGCACCACGGTCGGCCAGGAGCCGGCCGGTGGCGGTGTCGCCGCGGTAGCCGCACAGCATGATCTGGCCCCAGCGCTCGCCCCGGCCGCCCAGTTCGGCGCGGATCCAGCCGTCGGCCGCGCCGCCGCCGGCCTGCCGGGCGATGCGCTCCCAGTCGCGCAGCACGTCGTCCACGGCCGACCGCTCCCCCGCGGTGGCGAGGACCCGGTGCGCGAGGTTGGTGACGACGACCGGGCAGGCGCTGTGCACGGCGACCTCGTCGAGGAGCCGCTGGAGGGGGGCGTCGGCCGTGATGAGGCCGGTGAGCGCGGTGCGGACCGACTCGGAGAGGCTGACGGCGGCGAACTTCCGCCGTACCAGCCTGGACTGGACCTCCTCCGTCAGCTCGGCGAAGGGGAAGGGGCGGTGCAGGACCACCAGGGGGAGGCCGCAGCGGTCCGCTGCGCGGCGCATGGCGTCGGGCGGGGCGGGGAAGGCGCGGCCGAGGCCGAGGACGACCGCGGCGGCCTCGGCCCGGTGCAGGGACTGGATGTAATCGGCCTGTTTGTGGGCGTCGCCGGCGAGCAGGACACCGGTGGTGAGGACCATCTCGCCGCCGGTGAGCATGACGCCGACGTCGGGGGCCTCGGCGACGTGCACCCAGCGGACGGGGCGGTCGAGGTGGGCGGCGCCGGCCACCACCTCGGGGTCGCCGGCCAGGACCCTTTCCAGGGCGAGGATCTGGCGGACCGACAGTATGGGGTCTGTGGTGTTCGGGGGATCCCAGGTGGCGGTCATCTTGCTTGATCCCTTGGTCGGGTTCGGTGCGATGGGAACTGCGGGCCGGTGGGGGCTGGTCGCGCAGTTCCCCGCGCCCCTGACGGGGCGCTCCAGTGCGGGGCGCCTACCAGGCGCCCCCTCCAACAAGCACTCCTCTAATAAGCACTCCTCAAGGCCTGTTCGAGAATCGCTACGCCTTCCTCCGCCTCCGCCACCGTCAACGACAGCGGCGGGGCGATGCGCAGGGCGCTCGTGTTGTGGCCGCCGCCCTTGCCGATCAGGAGGCCGCCTTCCCGGGCCGCTTCCAGGACGGCCGAGGCGGACTTGGGGTCGGCCTCGTCCGTGCCGGGCTTGACCAGTTCGACGCCGATCATCAGGCCGCGGCCCCGGACCTCGCGTACGCCGGGCAGTTGGGCGGCGACCGCGCGGAGGCGTTCGATGAGGAGGCCGCCGACGCGGCGGGCGTTGCCCTGGAGGTCGTGTTCCAGGAGGTACGACAGGTTGGCGAGGCCCGCGGCCATGGTGATCTGGGTGCCGCCGAACGTCGAGATGCTGTTGGAGTCGAGGCAGTTCATGATCTCGGAGCGGGCCACCACGCCGCCGATGGAGCTGCCGTTGCCGATGCCCTTGGCGAAGGTGAGGATGTCCGGCGGCCCGCTCTGCCCGTGTGCCTGCCAGCCCCAGAAGTGCTCGCCGGTGCGGCCCCAGCCGGTCTGCACCTCGTCGGCGATCCAGAGGATGCCCTGCTCCTGGAGGACCTTGCGGAACGCCGCGTACAGCCCGTCGGGCGGGGAGGTGAAGCCGCCGACGCCCTGGATGGGCTCGGCGATCAGCGCGGCCGGCGGACGGGTGTGGCCGAGGAGGTCGCGCAGGTCGTCGACGCAGGCCGCGATGAAGTCACGGTCGTTCAGCTCGGCGAACGGGCCGCGGGTGCGGACGCCACCGTGGACGTACAGCGTCTGCAGCGGGGAAAGGGAGGTCGGGGACCAGCCCTTGTTGCCGGTGATGCCGACCGCGCTGAAGGAGCGGCCGTGGTAGCTGTTGCGCATCGCCAGGACGGTGTTGGTACGCCGGTAGGTCGTGGCGAGCAGCAGGGCCGTGTCGTTGGCCTCGGTGCCAGAGGTGGTGAAGAAGACCCGGGCGTCCGGAATGCCGCTCAACTGGGCGATGCGTTCGGCGAGTTCGACCATCGGACGGTTGAGGTAGAGCGTGGAGGAGTGGATGATCCGGCCGGCCTGCTCGCTGACCGCCTTCGTCACCTCGGGGAGCGCGTGCGCGGTCATCGTGGTGAGGATGCCGCCGAAGAAGTCGAGGTAGCGGTTGCCGTCCGCGTCCCAGACGTGCCGGCCCTCGCCGTGGGTGATCTCCAGGGGCTCGTCATAGTAGAGGGCCAGCCAGTCGGGCAGCACCTGGCGGTGGCGGGCGAAGAGGTCGTTCACGGCTGTACCAGCCCTTCGTAGGCGTCGGGACGGCGGTCGCGGTAGAAGGCCCACTGCTGCCGCACCTCGTCGATCAGGTCGAAGTCGAGGTCGCGGACGACGAGTTCCTCGCCCTTGTCGCTCGCGACCTCCCCCACGAACTGCCCACGTGGATCGACGAAATAGCTCGTCCCGTAGAAATCGTTGTCCCCGTACTCCTCCTGGCCCACCCGGTTGATGGCGGCGACGAAGTACTCGTTGGCGACGGCGGCGGCCGGCTGCTCCAACTGCCAGAGGTGGGCCGAGAGGCCGCGCGAGGTGGCCGACGGGTTGTACACCAACTGGGCGCCGTTGAGGCCGAGTTGCCGCCAGCCCTCGGGGAAGTGGCGGTCGTAGCAGATGTACACGCCGACCTTGCCGACGGCGGTCTCGAAGACCGGCCAGCCGACGTTCCCGGGCTTGAAGTAGTACTTCTCCCAGAAGCCCTTGACCTGCGGGATGTGGTGCTTGCGGTACTTGCCGAGGACGGTGCCGTCGGCGTCGATCACGGCGGCGGTGTTGTAGTAGAAGCCGGACTGCTCGACCTCGAAGACCGGGACGACGATCACCATGCCGGTCTCGCGCGCGAGTTCCTGCATACGACGCGTGGTGGGGCCGTCCGGGACCGGCTCGGCCCAGCGGTAGTGCTCGGGTTCCTGGACCTGGCAGAAGTAGGGGGCGTTGAAGACTTCCTGAAATCCGATGATCTTCGCGCCTCGGCGGGCCGCCTCGCGGGCGTGTTCCTCGTGTTTCGCCACCATGGACTCGGTGTCGCCGGTCCAGGTGGCCTGGACCAGAGCGGCGCGTACGACGTTGGCCATGAGCTGCTCCTTCTACGCCCGTAGAGGGTCGAAAGTAAGCCTCCTCGGAGTCCTTGCCAAGACCATCGTCGTTAAGCCGCCGAGTCGATCGCGTTTCTTACCCCGGTGGAGGAGCCAGAGGGCTCCGCCACGGGGGTTCGGCTGTGTGCCGAGTGCCGGTGCGCGGGGGCTGATCGCGCGGTTCCTCCCCCAGCCTTCGGCCGGGGGTACCCCCGGCGCCCCTTTCGGGCGCGCCCGGGTCACGCCTCTCAGGAGGCGAGGCCGGCCACCCGCAGGGCGTGCAGCAGGTCCCAGTGACGCTGGTCCGAGACCGACTGGGCCGAGCGGAGCAGCAGGGGCACCAGGCGCCGGGGATCCGGTTCCGCGCTGTGGGCCGCCTCCTCCGGGGTGCGGACCTGGACGTATGTGTCCAGCAGGGCCCGGGCCTCGCGGTGCCGGCCCTCGGTGTCCAGGGCGAGGACGGCCTCGCCGATCTCCGGGGCGGGGCGGGCAACGCCCTGGCGCAGGATCTGCCGGCCGTCCTCGGTCCGGCCCGCGGCGGTCAGGGCGTCGGCGGCCGCGACGAGCCGGGCGGGCGGCAGCGAGGCCGCCTCCCACAGGAGCGTGGCCCAGTCGGCGCCGAGCCCGGCCCGCTGGAGGGCGTCCGCGAGCAGCGGGAACCGGGCCGCGGACCAGTGCGCGACCTCGGCCAGCAGCGCGTGCGCCTCCCCGGTGCGGCCCTCCGCCCGGAGCCGTTCGAGCCGCTCCACGGCCGCCGCCACGGCCCGCTCCGACTCCTCGTCGGACTCCGCCGGCACCTGCTCGGGCCGCGCCGGTACCTCGACGGCCCCGGCGAAGCGGGCGCCGCGCGGGGTACGACGGCCGGCGGCGGCCGCGGGCACCGCCTCCGGCGTCTGCGGTACGGCGGCGGGCAGGGCCTCGTCCTCCGCCAGGCCGGCGAACCGGGCACTGCCCCGCCGCCGCTTGCGCTGCTTGGCCGGGGCGGGAGCCGGGGCCGGCTCGGGAGGCACGGTGAGGGTCTCGCCCCGCGGGCGTCCGGCGGGCTCGGCCCGGTGCTCCAGCCGTCCCATCCGGGCCTGGAGCTCGGCGCACCGGGCGGAGGCCCGTTCGTGGTCGTCGCGGGCCCAGGCGAGGTCGATGCTCAGAGCCTCGGCTTCCTCGCGGGAGTGCGCGGAGTCGAGGGCGCGGCCGAGCTGGGCCAGCCGTTCCGCGGCGTACCGCTGTTCGCGGAGGGTGACGTCGAGGCGGTCGCTCAGGTCCTCGCGGGCGCCCGGCCGGGTGTCGTACGCGGCGAGCGCGTCCGCGTGCAGCCGGCGGGCCTGCTCGGCCTCACGTGCGGCGAACTCCGTGCCGTAGCCGGTCGCCAGGTCCTGGAGCAGCGCCTCCACGACGTCCCAGGGCGGCACCTCGCGCCCGCCGAGACAGGCCTGCATACCGTCGGGGTCGCGCTGCCAGAAGACGGCGCACCAGCCGCCGCCCTGGTCCAGGCGCGCCAGCAGGCCGTTCAGGTAGTTCGCGAACTCCCGTACCCGGCCCGGGAGTTGATCCACAGTCATCGCTCGACTCCCGCCAGACCGGAACACTCCGGCTCCGTAGGCAACACCAGTTGTGTTACGGGGTTGCTACGGGGAGTTTTCAGCGGGCGCGCGGAGTCCTCATTGCCCGATCTTGACCGATGGGCGTCACGCACCGACGCACGTCACACGACGACCAGGGCGCAGCGCTCCACCAGGTCGTCCATCGACAGGCCGAGCGCGCGGGCCAGCGCGGCGACCGTGAAGAAGGCGGGGGTCGGGGCCCGCCCGGTCTCGATCTTGCGGAGGGTCTCGGCCGAGATGCCCGCCGCGGCCGCCACCTCCGTCATGCTCCGGCCACCGCGCGCCTCGCGCAGCAACCGCCCGAGCCGCTCGCCGCGTTCACGCTCTTCTGGGGTGAGAGGGGTGCGCACCATGCCACCATTCTAACCCGGTCGAGAAAACCGGTATATTAATTGGCATGGTGGAACTGAAGACAGACACATCGATCGACGCCATGTACGCGTCGGGCCAGGTCGTCGGGCGGGCCCTGACGGCCGTACGCGAGGCCGCCGGCATCGGCGTCTCCCTGCTCGAACTGGACGAGGTGGCGCGGGAGGTGCTGCGCGAGGCCGGAGCCTCCTCCCCCTTCCTCGGCTACCGGCCCTCGTTCGCACCCACCCCGTTCCCCGCCGTCATCTGCGCGTCCGTGAACGACGCGATCGTGCACGGCATCCCGACCGGCTACCGGCTGCGCGACGGCGACCTGGTCTCCATCGACTGCGGTGCGGTGCTGGACGGCTGGGCGGGTGACTCGGCGATCAGCTTCACGGTCGGCAGGCCGCGCCCGGCGGACGTACGGCTCGTCGAGACGGCCGAGCGGGCGCTCGCGGCGGGCATCGCGGCGGCGGTCGTCGGCAACCGCATCGGCGACATCGCACACGCGGTCGGCCGGGTGTGCCGGGACGCCGGTTACGGCATCCCGCAGGACTTCGGCGGACACGGCATCGGCCGCCGTATGCACGAGGACCCCGGGGTACCGAACGAGGGCCGCCCGGGCCGCGGCCTCCCGCTCCGGCAGGGCATGGTCCTCGCGATCGAGCCCATGCTGATCGGCGGCGGCCGGGACGGCTACCACGCGGCCGAGGACGGCTGGACCCTGCGGACGAACGACGGCTCCCGGGCGGCGCACGCGGAGCACACGGTGGCGATCACGGAGGCGGGGCCGCGGATTCTCACGGCCAGGAATTCAAAGAACTGACACAGGTTTTTCCTGCGCATTTCTTATCGCAATCTGCGGGTCGGCGCCGCGCAAATGAATTCTCCAGAACGCTGAACAACGACGACGGTCCCCTCGTACACCTATCCGTGACGGGCGGACAAAAAGCCGCTCAATCAGCGAAGGAGTTCTCATGGAAAACGTGCGCATGCGCGTCCCGTTCCCCCGGCCCACGCGGCGGCGGCCGCTGCCTCCGCCGCCTTCACCCCAGGACCGGCGGCGGCCCCGGCCGAATACCAACGGCCGCTGATCACGTGACATAACACTCGCCGGGCGCACCGGCCGGATTCCGGGTCCGGCCGGTGCGACAGCGCGGCACGAGAAAGGCATTGATTGTCGTGGCGGGGCGTACGGCGCCGCTGCGTTGCCGAATTGATCGGCTGATTTCCCGGCGGTTCGGCCCGGCCCCCGAGCGGCTGGACGTGCCCCCCTCCGGCGGGCGTGCGAAGGTGGTGTGACCGGGCCCTGCAGGGGCACCCGCGTGGACCGGCACGTCGACCAGCGAGCGCGTCCCGTCAGGCGCCGGGACGCCGGAACGGAACGAACGCTCATGACCAGCGGTTACCCCGGACCGGACAACTTCGGACAGGATCCTTTCGGAGAGTTCCTCGCACGCTTCTTCGGCGGCGGCGGAGCCCGCCAGGGCCCCCGGCAGATCGACATCGGCAGGCTGCTGAGCCAGCCGGCCAGGGAACTGGTGAAGGGCGCCGCCCAGTACGCCGCCGAGCACGGCAGCCGGGACCTCGACACCGAACATCTGCTGCGCGCGGCGCTCACGGCGGAGCCCACCCGTTCCCTGCTGAGCAGGTCCGGCGCCGATCCCGACTCGCTGGCGACCGAGATCGACGGCCGCGCGGGACCGGTCCAGCACCCGCCCGGCGAGGCGCCCCCGCCGACCTCGCTCTCCCTCACCCCGGCCGTGAAACGGGCCCTCCTGGACGCGCACGACCTGGCCCGGGCAGGAGGAGCCGGGTACATCGGCCCCGAGCACGTGCTGGGCGCGCTGGCCGCCAACCCGGACTCGGCCGCCGGGCACATCCTGAACGCCGCCCGGTACGCCGCCGCCGGCCTGCCGCCGGACGCCACGGAGACCGACCGCTCGCTCGCCGGCCCGGACACCCGGCGCCGTACGAGCGGCACGCCGACCCTCGACAAGTACGGCCGCGATCTCACCGAGCAGGCCGGGGAGGGCCGGATCGACCCGGTCATCGGCCGCGACGACGAGATCGAGCAGACCATCGAGGTGCTCTCCCGGCGCGGCAAGAACAACCCCGTGCTGATCGGTGACGCCGGCGTCGGCAAGACGGCGATCGTGGAGGGGCTGGCCCAGCGGATCGCGGACGGAGACGTGCCGGACGGGCTCGCCGGACGCCGGGTGGTCGCCCTCGACCTGTCCGGCGTGGTCGCCGGCACCCGGTTCCGGGGCGACTTCGAGGAGCGGCTCACCAACATCGTGAGCGAGATCCGCTCGCACTCCGACCAGCTGATCGTCTTCATCGACGAGCTGCACACCGTGGTCGGCGCCGGAGGCGGTGGCGAGGGCGGCGCGATGGACGCCGCCAACATCCTCAAGCCCGCGCTGGCCCGGGGCGAATTGCATGTCGTGGGCGCGACCACGCTTGAGGAGTTCCGCAAGATCGAGAAGGACGCGGCACTGGCCCGCCGCTTCCAGCCGATCCTGGTGCCCGAGCCGACGGTCCCGGACACCATCGAGATCCTGCGCGGCCTGCGCGACCGCTACGAGGCCCACCACCAGGTCCGGTACACCGACGAGGCCCTGGTCGCCGCCGTCGAACTGTCCGACCGCTACCTCACCGAGCGCAGGCTGCCGGACAAGGCGATCGACCTGATCGACCAGGCCGGCGCCCGGGTCCGCCTCGGCGCCCGCACCAAGGGCACCGACGTACGCGCCATGGAGCGCGAGATCGAGCAGCTCACCCGGGACAAGGATCAGGCGGTCGCCGACGAGCAGTACGAACGCGCCACCCAGGTCCGGGACCGCATCGGCGCGTTGAAGACCCGCATCACCGAACTCTCCGGCGAGGACGAGGCGGACGAGGGGCTGAACCTGGACGTGACGGCCGAGGCGATCGCCGAGGTGGTCTCCCGGCAGACCGGCATCCCGGTCAGCAGCCTCACCCAGGAGGAGAAGGAACGGCTGCTCGGTCTGGAGGCCCATCTGCACCAGCGGGTCATCGGCCAGGACGAGGCGGTCGCCGTCGTCTCCGAGGCGGTCATGCGCTCCCGCGCCGGTCTCGCCAGCCCCCAACGCCCGATCGGCAGCTTCCTCTTCCTCGGCCCGACCGGCGTCGGCAAGACCGAACTGGCCCGCGCACTCGCCGAGGTGCTGTTCGGCAGCGAGGAGCGGATGGTCCGCCTGGACATGAGCGAGTACCAGGAGCGCCACACCGTCTCCCGCCTGGTGGGCGCCCCGCCCGGCTACGTCGGCCACGAGGAGGCGGGCCAGCTCACCGAGGTCGTCCGCCGCCACCCCTACTCGCTGCTCCTCCTCGACGAGGTGGAGAAGGCCCACCCCGACGTCTTCAACATCCTGCTCCAGGTCCTGGACGACGGCCGCCTGACCGACTCCCAGGGCCGCACGGTGGACTTCACCAACACGGTCATCGTGATGACGAGCAACCTGGGCTCGGACGTGATCACGAGGCAGGGCGCCGGCATCGGCTTCGGCCCCGGCGGTGAGGAGGCGACGGAGGAGGCCCGCCGCGAGCGGGTCCTGCGCCCGCTCCGGGACCACTTCCGCCCGGAGTTCCTCAACCGCATCGACGAGATCGTCGTCTTCCGCCGGCTCACCGGCGACCAGCTGCGCCAGATCACCGAACTCCTGCTGGAACACACCCGCCGCATGCTGCACGCCCAGGGCATCACGGCCCACTTCACGGACGCGGCGGTCAACTGGCTGGCCGAACACGGCTACCAGCCGGAGTACGGCGCCCGGCCGCTACGGCGGACCATCCAACGGGAGGTGGACAACCAACTCTCGCGCTTGCTCCTGAACGGCACGGTCACGGAGGGCGGTCAGGTGACGGTGGATGTAGAGGGCGATCGTTTGGTGTTCAACGGGCCGAACCAGTCAAGCGCCCCTGCCTGAGACGCGCCCCAAAGGGGCGCGGGGAACTGCGCGACCAGCCCCCACGCACCTGGCAACTACGGCGCAGGATTCACCACCTGAGCCGACCCTCCACCCCTCCGCACCGTCTCCGCCGCCGCCAGCCACTTCCCACCCGGCAGCCGCTGCACGCCCGTAGCCGCCCCGATCTCGGGATTCAACGAGAACGAGTGCCCGATGGCCTCCAACTTCCCCCTCAGCTCGGGGTCGTTGTACAGCGCCGGCTCCAACTCGGTCTTCGCCGCGTTCCGCTGTGACGCCCGAGGCGCGGCGATCGCGTCCACCAACGGCAGATGCCGGTCGAGGAACTCGGTCAGCACCTGAAGCACCGTCGTGATGATGGTCGCCCCACCGGGCGACCCGACCGCGACCACCGGACGGTTCGCCTTGTCCAGAACGATGGTCGGCGAGATGGAGGACCGCGGCCGCTTCCCCGGCCCCGGCAGGTTCGGGTCGTGCACCGCGGGGTTCGCCGGGGTGAACGAGAAGTCGGTCAGCTCGTTGTTGAGCAGGAACCCACGCCCGGGCACGGTGATCGCGCTGCCGCCGGTCTGCTCGATGGTCAGCGTGTAGGAGACGACGTTCCCCCACTTGTCGGCGACCGTGAGGTGCGTCGTGTTCTCCCCCTCGTACGTCGTCGGCGCCGCCGTGCCCGTCGACCCGGGGTTGTTCGGGTCGCCCGGCGCGACCGGGCTGGTCAGCACCGCGTCGTCGCTGATCAGCTTCGCCCGCTCGTCGGCGTACCGCTGCGAGAGCAGCCCCTTCGTCGGCACGTCCTCGAACGCGGGGTCGCCGACCCAGCGTCCCCGGTCGGCGAACGAGATCCGGCTCGCCTCGATGTAGCGGTGCAGGTACTGCACCTCGCTTGCCTTGGAGAGGTCGGTGTTCTCAAGGATGTTGAGGGCCTCCCCGACCGTCGTCCCGCCGGACGACGACGGCGCGATCGAGTACACCTTCAGCCCGCGGTACCCGGTCTCGGTGGGCGCCTGCAACTTGGCCCGGTAGGCGGCCAGATCCTTCGCGGACAGCTTGCCCGCCCGCGCCTTCCACCCCGAAGCGGGGTCCACCGGCGGGTTGTTCACCGTCGACACGATGTCCTTGCCGAGGTCTCCCTGGTAGACGTCCGCGACCCCCTTCTTCCCCAGCTCCTTGTACGTCCGGGCCAGTTCGGGGTTCTTGAAGGTCGAGCCCACCACCGGCAGCTTCCCGCCCGGCAGGAACAGCTTGGCCGTGTCGGGGAAGTACCGGAACCGGGTCTCGTTCGCGGCGGTCTGCGACTGGAAGGTGCCGTCGACGACGAACCCGTTGCGGGCGATCCGCTCGGCCGGTTTCAGCACCGAGCCGAGCCGCTCCGTCCCCCACTGGCTGAGCGCCGTCTGCCAGGTCGCCGGCGTCCCCGGGGTGCCGACGCTCAGTCCGCTGCTGACGGCGTCGGCGAAGGCGAGCGGCCGGCCGTTCTCCACGAACAGGTTGGAGTCGGCGGTCAGCGGCGCGGTCTCACGGCCGTCGATCGTGTGCACGGTACGGGACTTGGCGTCGTAGTAGACGAAGTAGCCGCCGCCTCCGATGCCGGAGGAGTAGGGCTCGGTGACGCCGAGCGCGGCGGCGGTGGCGACGGCCGCGTCGACCGCGTTGCCGCCCTTGCGGAGCACCTCGATGCCGGCGGCGGTGGCGTCCGCGTCGACGCTGGAGACCGCACCGCCGTAGCCGACGGCCACCGGGGTTTTCGCGGTGGTGGCGGCGCCGGGGGCGGGAGGCGCCGCCGCCCCCACCGACACCACGGCGGCCGAGACCGCCAGGACCGTCAGTTTCCGCGCGACAGGGCGACGCATCCGCACCTCCAGTTCCGGAACGTCCGCGCAGCGTACCGGCGGGGCCGCAGCCCCGACAGCCACATTCAGGGCACTGTCATATGACTGCCACACTTCGAACACGGGTACGTTCCGGCCACCTGTGACCGCTAGCATGCGCGCCCATGAATGACGACCTGCGCAACATTATCCTCGGCGTCGTGGCGGCCGGCATCAGCGCGGCGCTCGGCTGGCTGGCCCGTACCTCGCTGTGGCGCCGGAGCCTGCGCCGCAAGCAGGCCTTTCTCGGGCTGCCGGAGAACTCGGAGTCGCTGCTGGTCGTCAACCGCGATCCGGCCACCTCCGAACCGGCGGTCCACCGTCTCGACGTGTTCGCGCTCCTGGAGCTGGCCGCACTGATCAAGGACTGCGGTGCGAACCTCCAGATGGTGACCCAGGACAACGTCCAGCAGGGCTTCGGTGAGCGGACCGAGTTCTGCGTCGGAGGTCCCGGGTCGAATCGCCGCATGCTCGCTCACATGTCCGCGATGCTGCCGGGCGTGCGCGTCAACATAGACCCGGAACCGGGTCCGGACCGCGGCGCCTTCCAGATCGGCACCGAGCGCTACCGCCTCGACCCGGGCATCACGGAGTACGTACTGCTGGCCCGCCTCACCGCCGGCCAACGCCCGGACGCCCGCCCCGTGTTCCTCTTCTGCGGGCAGCGTGCGATCACCAACCAGGCGGCCACCCGCTACCTCGCCCGCAACCACGAGCGGCTCGCCCGCAAGCACGGCAAGAACTCCTTCGTCCTGCTCCTCAAGGTCGTCAACTCGCAGGCGTACGGCCCTGACGTGGTCGAACTCGTCGAGGACGTCACCCGTGCCGCACAGGCACCGCTGCCGCCCGACGCAAGCGAGACGCCCCGCGCCTCGCACCGCGCCTCCTGATGCCCGCACCCTTCAACAATCTTTACTCGTACGTAACTTACCGACGGGTTACTTACGGTAAGAGGTCACGGTTACCGTCGGGTCACTTTGCATTGACACATACGGGGAGTGACCTGTGGGAACCCATCGCAAGGCCCTGCGCACGACCGCCGTGGGCGCCGTCTCCGCGACCCTGATCGCCGGAGGTGTCCTCGGGTTCGCCCCCGCCGCCCAGGCCGCCACGAACAGTGTCCGGTTCGTCGACATCACCGGCGACGGCGGCACGACGCTCAAGGCGAACGTCGTCACGCCCGCGGGCGCCGACGGTTCGCACCGCCACCCGCTGCTCGTCATGCCCACGAGCTGGGGCTTCCCCCAGGTCCAGTACCTGGCCCAGGCCCAGAAGCTCGCCGACTCCGGCTATGTCGTGGTGGCCTACAACGTCCGGGGCTTCTGGCAGTCCGGCGGCGGGATAGAAGTGGCGGGTCCGCCCGACGTGGCCGACGCGTCCAAGGTGATCGACTGGGCGCTCGCCAACACCCCGTCCGACGCCGGGCACATCGGCATGGCGGGCGTGTCGTACGGCGCCGGCATCAGCCTGCTCGCGGCCGCGCACGACAAGCGGATCAAGGCGGTCGCCTCGCTCAGCGGCTGGGCCGACCTGATCGACTCGATCTACTCGGGCCGCACGGAGCACTCTCAAGCGACCGCCCTCCTTGACGGCGTCGGCCTGGTCACCGGCCGCCCGAGCGCGGAGACCAGCCAGGTCTTCAAGGACTTCTTCGCCGCCGACCTGTCCAAGGAGCAGGAACTGATCGACTGGGGAAAGAAACGTTCCGCCGCGACCTATGTCGACCAGATCAACAAGAACGGCGCGGCGATCATGCTCGCCAACGCCTGGGGCGACACGATCTTCCCGCCCAACCAGATCGCCGACTTCTACGGCCGGTTGACCGGCCCCAAGCGGCTGGAGCTGCGCCCCGGCGACCACGCGACCGCCGAGCTGACCGGACTGTTCGGGCTGCCCAACGACGTGTGGACGGACACCGAGCGCTGGTTCGACCACTACCTCAAGGGCGAGGACAACGGGATCGACCGCGAGCGGCCCGTGCAGCTCAAGTCCCGTTCCACGGGCGGCTACGAGGGCTATCCGGACTGGAAGTCGGTCGGTGCCACGCGGCGGAAGATCGACCTCGCGGGCACGGCCACCGTCCACGCGAACGTCGACTCGGGCGCGGACGGCGGGGTCGTCTTCCTGTCCAGCATCCTCGACCAGGTCGCCCAGCTGCCCCCGGTCGCCTCGATCCCCCTGCTCCCCCGGCGCTGGGCCGCCGTCTGGCAGTCCGAGCGGTACTCCGGCGCGCAGCAGGTGCGCGGCACCGCCCGGTTGCACACCACCCTCACCCCGACCGCGGAGAGTGGCACCCTCGTCGCCTACCTCTACGACGTGGGGCCGCTCGGCCTCGGCAAGCTGGTCACCGACGCGCCGTACACCTGGCACGGCCGGACGCCCGGCACGGCGTTCGACGTGGACCTGGACCTGTTCTCCACGGCCTACGACGTGCCCGCGGGACACCGGCTCGCGCTGGTGATCGACACGGTGGACCCGCTCTACATCGAGCACAACCCGTCCGGCGCGCAGCTGACCTTCTCCTCGCCGGTGGACGACCCGTCGTACGTGTCCGTTCCGCTGCGCGAGCAGTGATCTCCGGCTGCCGCCGGCCGGGCCTGGCCCTTTGGCTGCTGCCCCCCTACGGCAGCAGCGTCCCTGGTTCGGCCGGGGCCACCTCGGCGGCCCCGGTCTTGGGACTGTGCCGCTCCCGCCTGGCCACCCAACCGGCGAACCACGAAAGCAGCATGCACATCCCGATGTAGATCGGCGAGATCACCATCACCACGGGGATGAAGGGCAAATCGTAGTCGAGGTTGGACGCGATCAGTTTCCCGGCATGGAGGAACTCCTCGTAGGTGATGAGATAGCCCAGCGAGGTGTCCTTCAGGGCCACCACGAGCTGGCTGATGACGGCGGGCAGCATGGCCCGGACGCCCTGCGGCACCAGGACGTACGACATGACCTGGGTCTTGCGCATGCCGAGCGCGAACGCGGCCTCCCGCTGGCCGCGTTCGACGCTGATCACCCCGGAACGGAACACCTCGGCGAGCACCGAGCCGTTGTAGAGGGTGAGTCCGGCGACCAGGGCGGGCAGGGGCTGGACCTTCAGCGCCACGAAGACGAAGAAGATCATCACCAGGACGGGCATGGCGCGGAAGAACTCCACGACGACGGTGGCGAGCAGGCGCACCGGCCGGTGCTCGGAAAGCCGTCCGGTGGCCAGCAGTCCGCCCAGCGCGAGGGAGAGGACGGCCGCCGTCGCGAAGGCCTTGAGCGTGTTGCCGAGGCCGCGCAGGAGGAGTTCCTGGATCCCCTGGTAGGCGAAGGGCATCCACTTCGTGTACGTGAACTGGTCGGTGTCGAAGAGGAGGTAGAGGATCCAGGCGAGCAGGGCCAGGATGACGACGGTCGCGAGGACGCCGTAGGCCGTGTGCCGTCTTCTGGTGACGGGTCCGGGGATGTCGTAGAGCGCGGTGGCCTCGGTCATCGGGCGACTCCCCACCTGCGCTCCATCACGTGGAACAGGGCGCTGATGGCGAGAGTGAGGACCAGGTAGCCGACGGCGATCCAGACGAAGGTCCAGACGATGTTGTAGCCGAGCTCGCTCAGCGTCCGGTAGGTGCCGAGGAGTTCGGTGACGCTGAAGGCGCCCGCGATCGCGGAGTTCTTGGCGAGCGCGATGAGGGTGGAGCCGACCGGCGGGATGACCGACCGGAACGCCTGGGGCAGGATCACCAGCCGGAGGGTCTGCCCGAAGGTCATGCCCAGGCTGCGGGCCGCCTCGCCCTGTCCCCTGGACACCGTGTTGATGCCGGCGCGCAGCACCTCGCAGACGAAGGCGGAGGTGTAGCAGCCGAGGGCGAGGACCGCGAACACCTGGAAGGGCAGGACCAGTCCGAAGCGGGGCAGGCCGAGGAGCACCGCGAAGAACAGGAGCGTGAGCGGGGTGTTGCGGAGCACGGTGACCCAGGCCGTGCCGAAGGCCCGCAGGGATCCGACGGGCGCGACCCGGAAGGACGCCATGACGAAGCCGAGGAGGAGGGCCAGCGCCGAGGCGTAGACGGTCAGTTCGAGGGTGCCGAGGAAACCCTCGGCGTACGTGTGGAAGTTGTCTGTCAGTACGTTCATGCCGTCCTCGCTCAGCTCGCCGGATAGCGGTCGATCGGGGGCGGTGCCGGGGCGGGTACGCCGGACAGGCCGAGCGTCGCCTCGTACGCCGTCTTCCAGTCGCCGTTCTTCTCACGTGCCTCCAGTGCGTCGTCCATCGCGAAGCGCAGGGCGGTGTCGCCGCGGGGGACGCCGATACCGAACGGCTCCTTGGAGAAGGGCCTGCCGACGACCTTGAGTTCGTCGGGGGCCTTCGCCGCGTAGCCGATGAGGATGGCGTCGTCGGTGGTGACGGCGTCGACCTGGTAGGTGAGCAGGTTGTCGACGCAGACGGAGTAGGTGTCGTAGGCGACGAGGACCGCTTTCGGGTAGTCCGCCTTGATCCGCTGGTACGGCGTGGAGCCGGCCGCCGAGCAGACGCGCTTGCCGGCGAGGTCCTGGGGGCCGTGGATGTCGTTCTCGTCGTGGCGGACGAGGAGGGACTGGCCGGCCATGTAGTAGGGCCCGGCGAAGCCGACCAGCTTCCTGCGGTTGTCGTTGATGGTGTACGTGCCGACGTAGTAGTCGATCTGGCCGTTCTGCAGTGCGGTCTCGCGGTTGGCGGAGGCGATGGTGCGGAAGCGGATCGTCTTCGGGTCGAAGCCGAGGGAGGCGGACATCATCCTGGCGATCTCGATGTCGAAGCCCGAGTAGACGCCGGTGGCCGGGTCCCGCTCGCCGAGGTAGGGCTGGTCCTCCTTGACACCGACGACGAAGTGGCCGCGCTTCTTCGCCCGGGTCCAGGTCGGGGAAGCGGGCAGCCGGAAGCCCTGCGCGACCTGGTACTCGGGGAGCCTGTCGGCCGCGGGGCCCTTCCGCGGCGGGCTGCCCTCCTTGCCGCAGCCGGCGACGGCGCCGCCGAGCAGGGCGGTGAACAGGGCCAGGGCAGCGGTCACACGGGCGGCGGGCACACGGGTGGTACGGACCATCGGTGGGGCTCCCCGCTCAGTGCTTGAGGATCTTGGACAGGAAGTCCCTGGCGCGCTCGCTGCGCGGGGCGGTGAAGAACTCCTCCGGGGTGCGGTCCTCGACGATGCGGCCGTCGGCCATGAAGACGACCCGGTGGGCTGCGGAGCGGGCGAAGCCCATCTCGTGGGTGACGACGACCATGGTCATGCCGTCCCGGGCGAGCTGCCGCATGACCTCCAGGACCTCGTTGATCATCTCGGGGTCGAGGGCGGAGGTGGGTTCGTCGAAGAGGAGGGCCTTGGGTTCCATGGCGAGGGCGCGGGCGATGGCGACGCGCTGCTGCTGGCCCCCGGAGAGCTGTGCGGGGTATTTCTCGGTGTGCGCAGACAGGCCCACGCGGTCCAGGAGTTCACGCGAGCGCCGGTCGGCCTGCTCCTTCTTGCGCCTGCGGACCTTGATCTGGGCGAGGGAGACGTTCTGCAGGACCGTCTTGTGGGCGAACAGGTTGAAGGACTGGAAGACCATGCCGACCTCGGCGCGGAGCTTCGCGAGGGCCTTGCCCTCCTGTGGCAGCGGCCGGCCGTCCAGCATGATCGTCCCGGACTCGATGGTCTCCAGGCGGTTGATCGTCCGGCACAGCGTCGACTTTCCCGACCCCGAGGGGCCGATGACGACGACCACCTCTCCCTTGCCGACGGTGAGATCGATGTCCTGGAGGACATGGAGCTCGCCGTAGTACTTGTTGACGTCCCGCAGTTCGATCAGAGGATCGACGGCCATCCGCAGCCCTACCCGCTCTCAGCTGTGTCGTGGTTGCCGCAAACTATCCAGCCGCGAGTGGGCTTGAGGCACGACACGCACTTTTCGGGCATTAGCCGTATTTACACCGTCTTTATCATCCTCCGGAATCACCGCACGGGCGGCCGTCGTTCAGGCCTCGGCGACCTCCGCGTAGAGCTGGGAGAGCTCGGGGACCCCGCTCGCGGCCCAGTCGTGTCCCGACTCGACGACCTCGAACTCCCGCCCGGACGCAAGCCGTACCACCGGCTCCCCGTCGGCCCGGATCTCCCACTCGGCGCCGGCCACGGTCCGGGTCAGGACGGTGCCCAGATACAGGCCGGCGTCGGTGCCGAGCCAGGTCAGGGTCTCCTCGTCGTCCCGCCAGCGCGGGAGCAACTGGTCGAGGGCCTCCAGCGAGGCCGGGGTGTCGTCGAGGGCGACTCCCTCCTCGGCCGCCTGGGCGCGCAGGAACTCGCACTCGGCGAGCAGATCGGGGTCGGCTCGGTGGGGGACGTCACCGGTCTTGCCGTGCCTGTTACCCAGAAAGGGGAAGTCCATGGTCCCAGGTTGACACTCACACCTCCAGGTCCACCACCACCGGAGCATGATCGGAAGCGCCCTTTCCCTTGCGCTCCTCGCGGTCGACGTAGGCGTCCTTCACAGCTTTGCCGAATGCTTCGTTGCCGTACACCAGGTCGATGCGCATGCCGCGGTTCTTGGGGAAGGCGAGCTGGCGGTAGTCCCAGTAGGTGTAGGGGTGGTCGTACTTCAGCGGGCGCGGGACGACGTCGGTCAGGCCGGTCTCGCGCAGGGCGGTGAGCGCGGCGCGCTCGGCCGGGGTGACATGGGTGAGGCCCTCGAAGGCGGCCACGTCGAAGACGTCGTCGTCCGTCGGCGCCACGTTGTAGTCACCGAGGACCGCGAAGGGGCGGCTGCCGCCCGCGTCCCCGGCGACGGCGGCCTGCAGCGCCTCGAACCACTGGAGCTTGTACGCGTAGTGCGGGTGGTCCACCTCGCGCCCGTTGGGCACGTACACCGACCAGACCCGGACCGACCCGCAGGTCGCGGAGATCGCCCGCGGCTCCACGCTGCCGTCGTATCCCGGATCACCGGGCAGGCCCTTGACGACGTCCTCCAGACCGACCTTGGAGAGCACCGCCACCCCGTTCCACCGCCCGGTGGCGTTCACCGCCGCCTCGTAGCCCAGCTCGCGCAGCGGCTCGAAGGGGAACTGCTCCTCGGCGACCTTGGCCTCCTGGAGGCAGAGCACGTCGGTGCCGCTGCTCTCCAGCCAGGCGAGGAGCCTCGGCAGGCGGGCGGTGATCGAGTTCACGTTCCAGGTCGCGATGCGCATGCTCCACAACCTACCGGGCCCCTCTGACAACCGGCCTCGGACGTCCGGTCCCGGACAGCCGACGGCCGGCCACCGGCCTCAGACGTCCGCCGAGGCCCCCGGCGCCAGCCGCTGGTGGTCCGCGCCGCCCAGGGTGCCGATCTGGCGGTCGTAGATCGGCCGGGCGAGGTCGGTGAGCAGGGCGTCGTGGATGTCGTAGGCGCGCTGCGGCTTCACCTCGCGGACGTAGTCGATGACCTCGGAGATCTTGTTCCAGGGCGCCATCACGGGGAGCATCAGCGTCTCGACGGGATGGTCGGGGACGGTGAGGGCGTCGCCGGGGTGGAAGACCCTGCCGCCGTCGATCAGGTAGCCGACGTTGGTGATGCGCGGGATGTCCGGGTGGATCACGGCGTGCAGCTCGCCGTGCACCTGGATGTCGAAGCCGGCGGCGGTGAAGGTGTCGCCGTGGCCGACGGTGTGCACCCGGCCCGGGAAGGCCGCCGTCAGCTGGTCGGCGACGGACTTCAGGGTCCAGATCTCGGCGCCGGGGTCGGCGTCCAGCGCGGCCCGCAGCCGGCCCTCGTCGAAGTGGTCGGCGTGCTCGTGGGTGATCAGGATCGCGTCCGCGCCGACGGCTGCGTCCTCCTCGCTGAACCCCCCGGGGTCGAGGACGAGCGTGCGCCCGTCCTTCTCCAGGCGCACGCACGCGTGGGACTTCTTGGTGAGCTTCATGGTCACCATCCTGCCCCCGGACCGTCCCGCAGTCCTCGGGGACTCCTCGGTCCCCGGGGTCCCTCAGCCCTCGGGAGTGGTCTCCTCGCGGATGACCTGCTGAGCCACCCGGAACGCACTGTTCGCGGCCGGTACCCCGCAGTACACCGCCGCCTGGAGCAGCACTTCCTTGATCTCGCCCGGGGTGAGGCCGTTGCGCAGCGCGGCCCGGACGTGGAAGCCCAGCTCCTCCAGGTGCCCGCCCGCGACCAGCGCGGTGAGCGTGACACAGCTGCGCGAGCGCCGGTCGAGGCCCGGCCGGTCCCAGATCTCGCCCCACGCGTAGCGGGTGACGAACTCCTGGAAGTCCCCGGAGAACTCGTCGGCCTGCTCCAGCGCCCGGTCCACGTGCGCGTCCCCGAGCACCTCCCGGCGGACCTTCAGCCCCGCCTCGTACGGGTCGGGCCGCCCCAGCGGCTGCGCCGCGACCACCGGCGGGGCGATCTCGGCGATCGGCGTGAACTGGGGCGCGACCTGCGGCACGGCCTGGGGCGCGGCGGGCAGCACCGGCTTCACCGGGGCCGCCGGGATGGCGATCTGGCCGGTGGTCGAGTCGTAGGCGGGCCGCCACGCGGCGGAGAAGTGCCGCACCAGCAGCTCGGTGACGGCGGCCGGCTGCTCGACCGGGACCAGGTGGGAGGCGCCGGGTACGACCGCGAGCCGGGCGTCCGGGATCCCGGCGACCAGGGTGCGGGCCTCGGCGGGGCCGGTGACCTGGTCGTCGGAACCGACCAGGACGAGCGTCGGTACTCCGACCCGGGCCAGCTCGTGCCGTACGTCGAAGCCGGCCAGCGTCTCGCAGGCGGCGATGTAGCAGCCGGGGTCGGTGGTGCGGACCATCTGGACGGCCCACTCGGTGATCGCGGGCTGGGCGGCGGCGAACCCGCCGGTGAACCAGCGGTCGGGCGAGGTCCGGGCGATCGGGTCGAGGCCGTTCGTCCGTACGATCACACCGCGCTGCCGGAACTCGTCCGCCGTCCCGAACCGGGGGGAGGTGGCGACCAGCGCCAGCGAGGCGACCCGCTCCGGGTGGCGCAGCGCCAGCTCGATGCCGACGGCCCCGCCGAGCGCGCAGCCCGCGTAGCCGAAGCGCTGCACTCCGAAGGAGTCGAGCGTGGCCAGCAGCCGGGCGGTCAGCTCGGTCACGGAACCGGCCGGGTGCGCCGGGGCGCCGCCGTGCCCGGGCAGGTCGTAGCGGAAGACCCGCCACTGCTGGACCAGCTCCGGGATCTGGCGGTCCCACATGTGCCAGGTGGTACCCAGTGAGGGACCCAAGATCAGGACAGGAGCGTCTTCTGGCCCGTCAAAGCGGTATTGCAGGGTGTTTGCTGGTGTCTCGCTCACCCGCCCGACTCTCTCATCTCTCACGAGATCACACATGACCGGTTCCGGCCCAGGGCCTCTTCCCCCTCTCCACGGCCGGTGCGGTACCTCCGGAGCCCTCGGGAAACGGGTACACGTTCTCCGCATGTACACATGTTCTCGCCGGCACTCCCGCCGCTCGGTGTGCCGCGTGCGGCGCGGTGTCCCACCCGGACCGCGGAGCCGCAGAGCGGATGCGACGGGTCGCCGCAGGCCCGGGTGAGCAGGGGGTCCGCGGGTGAGTGCGGCGGATCGGCAGCGCGGAATCGGGCCACGCCGGGGGCGTCACGTGGCGTGCGGACGGGTCCGGTCCCGGCCGGCGGTCATCCGGGGTCCGGCCCGGTGGACGCGGCGGCTGTGAACGTGGTGCCACGGTTGTGAGGATGCGGTGGTCGCCGCACACCCCTGGGGTGAGTCCGCGCCCCGCCCCCGGCTGCGTCACGCCGCCCCCGGCCGACGGTCACCCCTGGCGATCGCCGGCGTCGACCGCCCGTCGCCGGCCGGTCACGAGGAGGGCCCGTGGTATCTCGACCCCGTGCCGTTCCAGCCCTCCGGGTCCTCGGCCCGGTAGTGGTGGTTCACCGTGCCGGACGACGGGTGGTTCGCCACTCCGCCGACGGGGGAACCGACGATGACGGCGGCCAGGATGAACGGCAGCGCCAGGACGGCGGCAAGCAGGGACTGACGCAGCGGAACGCCGGATTTGCATCGCTTCACTTTATGTATCCGTTCTGGTGAGTTCTGTGCCGCGTGCCACCGGGCCCGCAGCGATTGGCCATGCTGGCAGGCCGTGATCAATGCGTGATCAATGTGCAGGTCAGGCGGTGAATCGGTGGCTGCTGCGCCCCATGCCGCGACGGCCGCCTCCGCGACGGGAGCGCCTTCCCGCGGGCCGTGAACGACGTCATGGAGCGACGCTCCGGTCCGTCGTCAGGCCACCCATGATGTCCGCGTCGTCGGCCAGGATCGCCTGGTGCAGCGCATGCAACTGCCGTCCGGGGAAGATTCCCAGGTCGTCGGCGAGCAGCTGGTACGCCTCGCGATAGGTGGCCAGCGCGGCGTGGCGTTGGCCGGACCGCCACAGGGCCATCATGAGATCCGCGCGCAGTCGTTCCTGGTGCGGATGATCAGCGACCGTGGCGAGGAGTTCGGGAATTATCTCGAAGTGCTGACCGTCCGCGAGCTGCGCCTGGAAGTACTTCATCAGCAGTCCGAGCCGGAACTGTTCCAGCCTGGCCGCCTCGGCCTGCATGACCAGAGTGTGGGTGAGGCCGCTCAGAGGCTTGCCCCGCCACAGCCGGATCGCCTCGCGCAGCAGCCTGCCGGCCTCCTTGGGCGCACCGTTGTGGAGGCTTTCCTGGCCGAGCTGCCACAGTTGCTGGCACCGCTCCAGGTCGACCTGATCGGACTCGGCCGTGAGCTGGTACCCGTCGCTGGTCGTGATCAGACGGACGCCGGTCGCGTAGGCGAACTGCCGGCGCAGGCGGCTCACGTACAGTTGGATGTTCTTCTTGGCGCTCGAAGGTGGTGCCTCTCCCCAGACGGCCTCGATGATGTTGTCGACCGAGACGTGCCGGTTGGCATGGAGACACAGGTAGGCGAAGAGGATCTGCGGCTTCGCTCCTCCCGGGGACACGGTGACACCGGACACGAGGATCTCGAGCGGCCCTAAAAGATTCAGCTGAGTGGGGCCGGTCTCGACCCCCGCGTCCGGGTCGGCGTCCGAACGGGACGTTCCGCCGCCCTGCCTCGCTCTGCGCATGAGCTCCACTCCTACCCCCTTACGAGAAACAAGGACCATCCGGGGAAATGGCGACGCATCCTGATGACGGGCCGCGTGTCAGACGAGGGGCAGGGCATAGACTCATCCGGATTCCTATTTTATGAACTCATCGGCGACCCGGGGCGGCCACGAATTGATTTGCAGTATTCCCGTCGAGTAGGCGAGCGCGATCAGCGCCACCCGATTCGGCATGCCGAACTGCCGGAGCATGCGCGAGATGTGGTAATCGACGGTCTTGGGGCTGATGAATAAACGTGAAGCCAGGAATTCTGAGGTCAGTCCTGCCGCGGTTCCTTCGAGGATTTTCGCCGCCATCTCACCGATGACCAGACTCTCGCTGACGGTCTTCGGCCCGGCGGGGTCCGTGGGGTGGAAGAGCTGTATGACCACAGCCCTGTTCGGCGAACTACCCCACAGGGCTGTCGCCGTGAGCACGGCCCTGAGCGGTGTGGCAGACCGTCGCCGCAGTGCTATGCGGTGACTGAACTGGTCCCGGTCTCCGACGAGCAGCTGGTTCAGGTCGCGGTCGAGAGCCTCGCGGAGGTCCGATTCTATGAGGTAGCGAAACGGCTTTCCGTACAGTTCCTCGCCCGACCCGCCGAACTGTCGGAAGAATTCCGGACTCCCGTACTGCATCTGGTGCTTGCGGTCGAGAAAAACCAAGACCTCTCTGTCCGTTGTCAGCGCAGAATGACCCATTCGTGCTCCTGTGGCTTTCGACTGCACCCTGCCGGCCCGATCGACGGCGACTCGCAGGGCAGACCTGTCGTAGGCGCCGCTGGGCATGGAGCGCTGCACGCGCCCGACCTGTTCGGTTACGGCCATACTGGCTCACGGCGATCAGCGCACGATCAGTGCGGAATCGATGAGTGCGGGCGCCGCCCGCACCCGGGTGCAGCGAGCGGAGCGGCACCGGGCGCCGGCGGACCGTCCGGTCCCCGGGCCGCTACGACGACGGGCCGGCCGGGGTCCTCGGACCGGTGCCCGGTGTCAGCACGGCTCCGGACGCCCGGTGGCGACCGGTGCGGCCTCCGGCGTCGGGGCGCGCGGGATCACCGCGGATCGGCGTATCCGGCGGCCAGGTCACCGAGCGAGACCGGTGCACCGGGATCGGGCAGGGCGGCAAGCCTGGTCCGCCTCGCGTGGTCCACCAGGTCCTGAGGGGTCAGACCGGCCAGTGCCTTGCTCACGTGCTCGAGCATGGCGGTGGCGGCGGCGAGGACGGCTTCGTCGTCCAGGGGACGCGCTTCGACGTTCATCGCCCTGGCCGTGAGCTTCTGGAGGCTGCGGAACAGATCGCCCTTGTGGACCTCACGGATCGTCAGTGACAGGTGCACGGACAGGCCGCCGCTGCCGACTGCCTCGTGGGCGAAGGCGCGTGGGATGTACAGGACGTCCCCGGCGTGCACGGTGGCGCGCAGCACCTCCGCCGGCTTCTCCCCTTCCACACTCCCCTCGCGCCATTCACCGTTCGCCGGTCCCTCGTAGACACGCCAGTCCTTGCTGCCGGCCAGCTGGAGAACGAGCACATCGGCGTCGTCGCGATGCAGTGGAGCTCCCTGGGCGCCGGGCGGGGTGACGAAGCAGAACGCCTCCACCGGCCGCTGGAGTTCGGCCGAGAGGCGGGCCAGCAGATCGCGGGTGGGGCGGTGCCACTGGTCGACCCGGTGCATGAGCAGGGTCGCGCCCTGCTCGATCAGTCCCCGTATCTTCTTCTGGTCGGCGAACCCCGGGTGGGAGACGCCTCGGACCGAACGTGCCGAGAAGTAGGTGTCGGTGGGCAGGGGACCCTCGGCGCCGGTCATCTCCAGGTAGGGCTCGTGCAGGAAGCCGCTGGCGAGGGCGTCGTCCACGTCGGCCGGCGTGAAGGGACTGACGAGGGAGCCGTCGGGAGTGAAGACACCGGGACGGCGGCGCCAGTGGTCGGCGGCGAAGGCCGCCGGGTCGCCGACCCACCGGGACAGTGTCGTGGAGTGCGCAATGGTCATGTCGTGCGTTCCTCTCTGTGCTCGGACGATGTGCGCCGGGGCACGTGGGGCCGGAGAACGGGCAGGTCGCCCCGCTCGAAGCGCTGTTTCGTCTCGGAGATCCGCACCTTGCCGCTGGTCGTCACGGGAAGGCCGCCGGCGGGCAGCAGGGCGACCTCGGAGACGTACAGGTCGAGGACCTGGGCGAGCCGGCGCCGTACCTGGGCGGCCACCTGCGCGGGGGACGGTGCGCCGGAGCCGCCGGTCACTTCCGACACCAGGCACAGGAGTTCGCCGGCCGCCTCGTCCTCGACGGTGAAGGCGGCGCACCGCCCCGGTCTGAGGCCCGGTACGGCGGCACAGGCCGCGGCGATGTCCGCCGGGTGGAAGTTGCGGCCGCGGTGCACGAGTACGTCGTCCGTCCGTCCGAGGACGAACAGCTGGCCGCCGTGGAGGAACCCGAGGTCCCTGGTGGGATGCCAACGGGATCGCCGGACCGGCTTGCGCCAGTAGCCGCTGAAGAGTTGCGGGCCCCGGATGTGGATCTCTCCCACGCGGTGCGGGTCCTGGCGGCCGTCGCCGATGCGTACCCGGGTTCCCGGCAGCGGGACGCCCGAGGAGAGCAGGGTGGTGGAGGGGGTTCCCCGCCCGGCGCGGACCGCGCGGCCCGCACGCAGTGCTTCGGTGCTGACGGCGAGGCGGAGCGGCGGGAGTTCGGGGGTGGTGGCGGTGACCGTGAGGGTCGCCTCCGCCATCCCGTACGAGGGACACAGGACCTCGGCCCGGAACCCCGCTGCCGCGAACCGGGCGGCGAACCGCTCGGCGGTGGCGGTGCGGACCACCTCACCCGCGCTGCGCGCGACCCGCCAGGCACGCAGGTCCAGGGTGGCCATCTCGTCGTCGGTGGTCTTGCGCGCGCACAGGTCGTACGCGAAGTCGGGAGCGCTGGACAGCGTGCCGCGGCAGACGGTGAGAGCGGAGAGCCATTCCGCCGGACGGCGGGCGAAGCGCTCGGTCGGCAGGAGCACGGACTCGTATCCGCTGAACAGCGGCCTGAGGATTCCGGTGATCAGACCCATGTCGTGGCTGAGCGGCACCCATGTCACGGCGACGTCGGCCGGGCTCTCGCGGTAGCAGACGGCCGCCTGGCGGCAACTCGACCGCAGGGCACGGTGGTCGATGACGACGCCCTTGGGAGAGCCGGTCGATCCGGAGGTGTACTGGAGAAAGGCGGGTGTTCGCGGGCTCACCCGTACGTCGGGCGCGCCGCCGCGCTCCGGCACGGCGGCGGCGACCGCCGGCAGCTCCTCCCAGGTGCGGATCCTGACCCGCGTGGCGGAGTCCTCCAGCGCGGGGCGCACCGTGTCCCGCCACGCTTCCGTGGTGATCACGAGAGCCGGGCAGCAGTCCCGAACGATGGCACGCAGTCGCTGCTCGAACGCCTCCGCGCGCATCGTGCGCGGGCCCGGGGCGGGAACCGCGACGAGTCCGGTGCCGATCACGGCCAGCAGGACGGCGGCGAACGTCTCGTCGTTCGGCAGCACCAGGACCACCCGTTGTCCGGGTTCGGCGTCCAGGCCCCGCAGCGCGCGGGCGACGGTGGCCACCAGCCGGTCCAGTTCCCCGAAGGTCGTACGGCGCCGGATCTCCCCTTCGTCCCAGCTGGTCAGGGCGATGGCTTCCGGCCGCTGCCGGGCGTGGTGCCGGAGCCATCCGGTGGCTGTGACGGAGTCGTGGGCCGGTCCTCCGCTACCGGGGGCCACGCGGAGCGCTCCGGGCCAGGACGCCGAGATCGGCCCGCCTCAGCTTGCCGCTGGGCGTACGGGGCAGGGAGCCCGAAACCGCGAGCACGACGCGCGGACGGGGCAGGTCCAGTTCTTCCGCCGTGGCCTCGATGGCGGGCACCGGGTCCTGGAAGTCGGCACCGTGACCGTGTTCCACGAAGCACACCGGTCGGTCGCCGGCGCCGTCGAGGGCGGCGGCGTCGGTGACTCCGGGCAGCAACCGGATGTCGTGCTCCAGTCGCGCCATCCGGATCTCCCGCGGGCTCTCGGCCCGGCCGAGGACGAACAGATGTCCCTCGTCGTCGAGATGGCCCACGTCCCCGGTCTTCAGCACGCCGGTGTCGGTCGGATCCCGGTCGGCCGCCCGCAGCCGGATGTCTATGTCCCCGGTCTCGCCCGCGGGCACGGGCCGGCCCTCCCGCGAGATCTCGACGCGGATCCCCGGCAGGGGCCGTCCGACGGATCCGGGCCTGGCCAGCCACTCCGCCGTGGTGATCTCGGTGATGACACCGTGGGACGTGCCGTAGTACTCGTGCAGGACCGGCCCGAACAGGTCGATGGCCGCGCGCTTGACCCCGGGTGGGCAGGCGGCTCCGCCGTGGAAGACGACCTGGAAGGGGTGGCTCGGTGCCGCGCCGGCCTCGACGAGGTCGGTCAGGCGGTCGGGGCTGAGCATGGCGCTGTCCGTACGGTGACGGTCCGCCAGTTCCGTGAAGGCGTCGCAGGACCAGCTTCGCTGGACGACGACCGTGCTGCCCGCCTGCAGCGCGTACAGGGCGGGGCCGAGAGTGCCCAAGTGGTAGGTGGGGTTGGCCATCAGGTGCGGGCCCCGGCCGACTCCGGCGCCGTAGCGTTCGACGACCGCGACCCCGCGGTACGGCCTGCGTGGACGTGTCCGCGCCACGGCCTGCGGCAGTCCGGTGGTACCGGAGGTGGCGAACACGAGGCGGCCCGCGGCCGGCGGCGTCGCGGGCGTGGCGGGGCCGTCCGTCCGGGCCGTCAGCTGCGTGTCGGTCACGACCGGGCAGGGCAGGGCGGGTCCGTCGGCCCAGGGCCCCGCACTGATGTGTACGGCGGTGGACACCGAAGCGAGCAGGGACGGTCCCATGGGGATCCCGAGCAGCTCACGGTCGATGGGGAAGAGACCGAAGCCGTGTCGCAGCGCGGCCAGGGCCAGCGCGAAGAAGGCCGGTCCGGTGGGAATGTCGGTCGACACGACCGCGCCGTCCGGGATCCGGTGGGCGCGCAGCCCCCGGGCCAGGGCGTCCGCGCGGCCGGTGAGATCGCCGTAGGTGCTCTGCTCGCCGTCGGCGATCACGGCCACGCGGTCCGGGTGGGTCCGCGCGGTGGCCCAGGGGTCCCAGAGATAAGGCTTCATGATTCCTCAGTGCTTGGCTGTCGACGAGGCGGGAGAGGGCTGCGCGAGCGCGGCGGCGAGTGCCGCGAGGTCGGGGAGGCTGACGACCAGTTCGACATCGACCTCGACGCCCAGGCTCTCCTCCAGACGGAGGCTCAGTTCGACCGCGGTGATGGAGTCGCCGCCGAGGGCGAAGAAATCGTCCTCGGGCACGACCGGCCTGCCGAACACCTCGCTCACGGCGGTCAGTACCTCGTCGATCGGCGTGTCGGACATGGCGCCTTCTCTGCTGGGGGGCGTGGGTCGGAATCGGGCACGGCGGGGAGGCGGACGGCCCTCACGGCTCCTGCCCGGTCATCCGGCGGGCACGGTGGCCGCCAGACCGGCGAGCATGTCGTCCAGGACCGACCGTGCCAGCCGGCGGTCGGCCCGGTGCCCGTCGTAGAGGAGGTCGACGCACAGGCGGTCGCGGAACTCGGTGCACCGGAGGTGAAGTGCGAAGGTGTCATGAAAGGTGATCCTGTGCAGCGGGTAGGCGTCAGCCGTGATCCGCAGACCGCCGATGTCGTCCGCCACCGCGGAGTTCCCTTCGAACCGGCGCAGGTTGACGTAGATGTCGCGGCTGACGGGTGCGCCGCCGGTCTCCTCCGCCTCCCGGGTCAGCGCGGTGAGGTCCGCGGCGTCGAGCCTCTGGTGCCGGAGCCCGTTGAGCAGTTGATCACGCACCTGGGTCCGCACGGAGAAGGCGTCGGCGCCGGCGTCGCGCAGGGTCAGCGGGCAGGAGCCGGCGAACATGCCCACCACGTCCATGTCCCGGGACGCACGCGAGTCCATCGAGGTCCACAGTCCCACTTCGGACATGCCGGTTCGAGTGGCCAGTGCGGTGACGAACAACCCGACCGCCGACTGCAGGACGGTGAAGCGGAACTCGGCGCACAGACCACGCAGCGCCGTGACCGTCGCGGCCGGCAGTTCCGCGCTCACCATGCCTCCTTCCGCGGTGTCGGCCTCGGCGGGGCCGGTCCGGGGCCAGGAAACACGGGTCATGAAGGCCAGGCGTTCCCGCCAGTTCGCCTGCGCCTGCTCGCGCAGCCGCTCGCTCGTCCGCTCCCGCTGCCGGACCGCCGCGTCGGCGAACGAGGGGGCGGTGTCCGGCGGGGACCCGCCGTCGCGCAGGGTCTGGTAGTCGCGCCAGACCTCATGCCCGAAGAGGTGATGGGCCCGGCCGTCGAAGACGAGGTTCTGGAAGGTGGCCAGCAGCGCGTGGTGGTTCTCGTCGTAGCGCAGCAGCCTGATGACGAACGGCCGTTGTGTGCCGTACGACCACGGGGTGACGCAGTCGCGGGACAGCAGGACCGAGGCGTAGTGGGAGAACTGTGCGGGCGAGGCGGCCTTCACCTGCACCCGTCGGACGACGTCCTCCTCGTCCTCGATGCCCCGGGTCCACTGCAACGGGTGCGGGCCCGGCACCGGATCCATCTGGAGGTGCAGGGCGTCGTGCCGGACCACGAAGGCGCGTACGGCCGCGGCGAGGGCGTCCGTGTCGAGGTCGCCCAGGATCTCGAACGCGAGCTGAGTGTTCTTGTGGGACCAGCCGTCGGAGAGGGTCTTGGTGTGGAACCACTCCTGCTCGTAGGTCAGGGGGAACGGGGTACGGACCTCTGGGTCCGTCAGGCGAGGCACAGGTACTCCGTTCCGCTCTCCTTGAGGACGGCGGGGGAACCCGCCTCGACGATGCGTCCGTCGCGCATGACGACGACCTGGTCCGCCTCGTCCATCACGGTCAGGCGGTGGGCTATGACGACGACGGTGATCCCCGCGTCCAGCAGCCCCCGCATGATGGATTCCTCGAGAGCCGGGTCGAGGGCGCTGGTCGCCTCGTCCAGGATGACCAGTTCGGGCTTCTTCGCCAGCGCCCGCGCCAGCACGATCCGCTGGCGCTGTCCGCCCGACAGCCCGTGGCCGCCGGGGGCGACGAGGGTGTTGTACCCCATGGGCATGGCTTCGATCTCCTCGTGGATGTGGGCCAGCCCGACCGCCGAGATCAGATCCTCCCTGCTGATGTCTTCACCGCCGAAGAGGATGTTGTCCCGGATGGTGCCGCCGAAGAGGTGCGCGTTCTGGTTGACGTAGCCGATGCGCCGCCGGTAGGTGGGCCGGTCGAGTTCGGCCAGGTCGGTGCCGTCGACGGTGAGGGTGCCGCCGGTGGGTGTGTACAGTCCGGCCAGCAGCATGCCGAGAGTGGACTTCCCGGAGCCCGAACGGCCGATGACGGCCATGAACTGCCCTGGTTCGAGTTCGAGACTGACGTCGACGAGGGTGGGCCGCGGAGCCCCCGGATAGCGGAAGCCGACCCCTTCGGCCTTGATCCGGCCGGGCCTGGCCACGCCGGTCTCGGCGAAGGCGCCCCGCGGTTCGGGGGCCGCTCGCAGGACGTCGTCGAGTTTGGCGAGGGTGGGCCGGACCGCGGCCAGCTGGGAGCCGGCGTCGAAGAGGCCCTCCAGCGGGATGAACAGGGCGATCGTCAGGGTCATGAAGCCCATGGCCTCGCCGAGCGAGTAGCGGTGGCTGAGGACCAGCCAGATCCCGGCGACCAGCACGATCAGCGGCGCGGCGAACTGCAGCGTGCGGCTGAGGGACGCGAACAGGGCGAGGTTGCGGCGGGCGTTCAGCCGCTTGTTGACCTCGTGGACCAGGGTGTGCGACCAGCGCTCCACCGCCCGGCCGTCCATGCCGGCGGCCTTGAGGGTGGTGATGCTCTCCAGCATCTCCACCAGTTCCTCCTGGGCCTTGGTCTGGCGTTCGAGGACCTCTTGGCTCAGTCCGGTCTGCCGGCGCCAGGTCAGCACGAGGATGCCGGTCTGCACGACGACCAGCACGGTGACGAGAAGCGACAGGAGCGGGTTCGCGACGGCGATGGCGATCAGATAGACGACGATGAGCAGGCTGTCGAAGACGGCCGAGACCGCGGTGAGGCTCAGGACCTGGACGAGCACGTTGCTGGTGCGGACCCGTAGCGCGAGATCACCGGAGTTGCGCACGGTGAAGAAGTCGTAGGGCAGGTCCGCCATATGCCCGACGATGCCCAGGGTGAGCCGTTTCTCGATGACGGCCTGGCGCCGGGTGACCAGAAACGACCGCGCCACGGACAGGGAGAAATAGAAGACGACCAGAGCGGCCAGGATGGCGCAGGCCGTCCACGCTCCGCCGGTGGACCGGTTGCCGAGGACGCGTTCGACGAGGAATCCGGCGGTGAGCGGCAGGGCGAGTTCGAAGGCCATGAGTCCGGCGGAGGAGGCGAGGATCAGCGCCAGTTCCCGGCCGCGCGGCAGAAACTGCCGCAGGCGGTGCCAGGGACCGCGGAGTTCTCTGCCGCGCAGGCGCCGGCGGGAGCCGGTTTCGAGCGGCTGCTCGAACTCCAGGGCCACGCCCGTGAAGGACTCGGCGACCGTCGCCATGGTGAGCCTGCGGCGTCCATGGACAGGGTCGACGACATCCACATGGTCTTTGCCGGCTCCTTCCAGGACGACGAAGTGGTTGAAGTTCCAGAACAGGATCGAACCGGGGGACAGCCGCGCCAGGGCTTCCGTGCCGGCGCGTACGCCGCGGCCCTTGACGCCGTATTCGCGGGCGATCTCCAGGAGGGTGCGGGCCGATGCGCCATTGCGTCCGGAACCCGCACGCGCGCGGATCTCGTCGAGGGACACGTCCACGCCGTGGTGGCGCAGCACGGTCACGAGAGCGGCGGGACCGCAGTCGCTGACCTGGGTCTGGAAGCAGACCTGCAGCCGCGCTCCGCGTGTGCGTCGCCCGAACCGCTCGCGGACCGCGGCGATCCGCTCGGCCGCTCCCCCGGGCCGGGTCACGGCAGGAGCGTGCCCGAAGACCGGTCCGAGGCCATCGCTCCTGCGATGGTGTTCGAGCGCCTCGGCGTTGAAACGCGAATCGCCAGGCATGAGTCCCTTCCCGTTGTGAGTCACTGGCCTGTCCGCCCGCGACAGAACGTCCGGACGTGAGCCGCCGGCCCGTCCGCCGAAGAAGCGCAGGCCCCTCCGGCGGACGGACCGCGGACCTCAGATCGTCAGATGACGCAGGTGAGGGAGACCCCGAACTGGCCGCCGACGATGTCGTCCAGCTCCTCTTCCGACAGGTCGGAAATGTCGATGTCGTCGAAGTTTTCCATGACTTCTCTCTTTCGCAGGGGCTTCTTCGCATCCGTGGATCGGATTCTGTAACCAGAGAACGGTGTCGAGCCACACCAAGAAATCACCGAAAAGCGATGCCCGGACGAAATCCACTACAGGCACCGAACCACCTGACGAGAGGAAGCACAGGGGATGTAATGCGTTCACTTCACGTCCGGATGACCGAACGACTGAACCGTAGAGAGCAACATTCGATCAGTCAAGCCTCGATTTCCCGTCCGCCGACACTATGAACTGAATAGGCTGGGCAGGAAGGGAAAGGTTCCGCATAAACGTCCACACTCATGGTCGCATGAAAATCGACTGGCAGAACGGCGGCCCGGAAAGACTAGTGGATTCCCTAGATCTTCGAGTTCCCCGCCCCGTTCGGGCGCCGGGCACGCGCACCTCCGGCCGCGGGACGCGGCCGGAGGTGACGGGGCCGTGGCGACGGCCGCCGACAGGTCTCGGCCACTCGGGGGAACGCCGGCCGGCCCGCTCGGCCGGTCGCAATTGGCCCGGACGTGGCACCCGTTGGCTCCCCGGCGATGCCGAGCGGAAACGCCCTGATTGGTAGACTCCCGCAGGCCATGGTCTCCTGCAGCCTCAGCCGGGAGATGCTCTGAGCATGTGCCGTATTCGTGGAGGAATGATCTCGGTGTTGACGATGCAAGAAGCACTGCTGGTGCTGAACAAGTACTGGACCGAACACGGGTGTCTGGTCGTTCAGCCCATGAACACCGAGGTGGGTGCGGGCACGCTCAACCCCGCTACGTTCCTGCGGGTCCAGGGACCGGAGCCGTGGCGTGTGGCATACGTGGAACCGAGCGTCCGGCCCGACGACTCACGTTACGGCGAGAACCCGAATCGGCTGCAGACCCACACGCAGTACCAGGTCATCCTCAAGCCCGAGCCCGGAAACGCGCAGGAGCTTTTCCTGGGCAGTCTGCAGGCACTGGGCATCGACACGGCCGCACATGACATTCGCTTCGTCGAGGACAACTGGGCGTCCCCGGCGCTGGGCGCCTGGGGGCTCGGCTGGGAAGTATGGCTCGATGGTCTGGAGATCACCCAGTTCACATACTTTCAGCAGGCAGGCGGCATCACCCTCGACCCGGTGTCCGTCGAGATCACCTACGGCATGGAACGCATCCTGATGGCGCTTCAGGGCGTCAATCACTTCAAGGACCTCAAGTACGCGCCGGGTGTCACCTACGGCGAGGCGTTCGGCCAGGCCGAGTACGAGATGAGCCGCTACTACCTCGACGAGGCCGACCTGGAGACCCAGCGGAGCCTTTTCGAGGCCTACGCGGGCGAGGCGCGCCGCATGCTCGACGCGCGTCTTCCCGTTCCCGCGTACTCCTTCGTCCTCAAGTGCTCGCACGCGTTCAACGTGCTCGACGCGCGGGGCGCCATCTCCACCACGGAGCGGGCACGTTCCTTCGCCCGGATGCGCGGGTTGGCCCACGAGGTCGCCGAGTTGTGGGTCGCACGGCGCGAGGAACTCGGTTTCCCTCTGGGCCGCGTGTCGAGCAGCGACTCCGCCCCGGCCGACACCGCGGTGAGCGAGGCTCCGGGCCGGGCGGCGGTCGCAGAACCCGTCGGGGCCGAGCAGGGCACGGTGACCCCGCCGGCCGAACCGGGGCCGGCCACCCTCGTGGTCGAGATCGGCGTGGAGGAGATGCCGCCGGCCGAGGTCACCCGGACCTCGCAGGCGGTGCGCACCGCGTTGACGGAGAAACTGGGCGCAACCCGGCTGGGACACGGTGAGATCAGGGTCGACGCCAGCCCCCGACGCGTGGTGGCCACCGTCCTCGGCGTGGAACCCCGCGAGGCCGACTACGAACAGACCGTGCGCGGGCCCCGGGTCTCGGCGGCGTTCGACGCGGAGGGAAACCCCACCAAGGCGGCCATCGGCTTCGCCAGGAGCAACGGCGCCGAACCGGCGGACCTCGGTCGCGTCACCGTCGGGGCCAACGAGCATGTCGCGCTCACCCGGCAGGTCGTCGGGCGCTCGGCCGAGGACGTCCTCTCCGCTCTCCTCTCGGAGGTCGTGACCGGACTTCGCTCCGAGAAGAACATGCGGTGGAACGCTCCGCGGCTCTCCTTCACCCGTCCGATCCGCTGGATCATGGCTCTGCTGGGAGAGCGGGTCGTCCCTTTCACGGTGTCCAGCCTGACGTCGGGACGTACGACGCAGGTTCACCGTGACGCGGTGCCTCCCACGGCGGAGGTGCCGACGGCCGACGGGTACCTGCCCTTTCTGAAGGAGCACGGAATCCTCGCGGACGCCGCGGAGCGGCGGCGCCTCGTGGTGGACGGCGCGGCGCGACTCGCCGAGGCCGTGGGCGGACACATCCAGACGGAGCAGTACGGCGCGCTGATCGACGAGATCACCAACCTGGTCGAGTCCCCCACCCCGATCCTCGGGAACTTCGACCCGAAGTACCTCACGCTGCCCGCGGACATCCTCGTCACCGTCATGCGCAAGCACCAGCGCTACCTTCCCGTGGTGGATGCCGACGGCAGCATGCTGCCCCACTTCGTCGCGGTGGCCAACGGAACGTGCGACCACGACGTCGTCCGCCACGGCAACGAGGCGGTGCTGCGCGCCCGGTACGAGGACGCCTCCTTCTTCTGGAAGGCGGATCTGGAGACCCCGCTGAGCGAGATGAGAGAGAAGACGCACCTCCTCACGTTCGAGGAGCGTCTCGGCTCCATGGCGGACCGCGCCGACCGCATCTCGGCCATCGCCCGCCGGCTGGCGAAGGTCATCGGCCTGTCCGGCACGGACCACGACGTCCTGGAACGGGCCGCGGCCCTGACCAAGTTCGACCTCGGCTCCCAGATGGTCACCGAACTGTCCAGCCTCGCGGGCATCATGGCGCGCGAATACGCCGTGCGCGCGGGCGAGAGCCAGGCGGTGGCGCAGGCCCTCTACGAGAACGAACTGCCGCGTTTCGCCGGCGACGCGTTGCCCGAAACCCTGCCGGGGGCCCTGCTGGCCCTGGCGGACCGGCTCGATCTGCTGGTCGGACTCTTCGCGATCGGGGCCGAACCCACGGGCAGCTCGGACGCGTTCGGGCTGCGCCGCTCCGCGCTGGGCGTGGTCAACATCCTCCTCAGCAGGAGCGACCTGGCCGCGATCAGGCTCGGCCAGGCGCTGGCCGTCGCGGCGGAGCACCAGGCCGTCACGGTCGAGCAGAAGCATCTGGAGGACGCGGCCCAGTTCGTGCTGCGCCGCTTCGAGCAGCAGCTGATCGAGCTGGGGCACTCCACCACCGACGTCCGCGCGGTGCTGGTGCGCGGCGACTCGCCGCGGCTGGCCACGCGGACCCTGGAGGAGCTGGAAGGCCTGCAGGGTGACGACCGGTTCGCCACCGTTCTCGCGGCGTTCCAGCGGGTACGGCGCATCGTGCCGGCCGGGCTGGAGGCGGTGTACGACCCGGAGCAGCTCCATGAGCCCGCCGAGCAGGCTCTGCACGCCGCCCTGATCAAGTGCCGGCAGGTCCTCGACGGGGAGACCTCGCTCGTCCGCTTCAACGCGGAGACGGGCGAGCTGGTCGACGCGGTGAACATCTTCTTCGACAACATCCTGGTGATGTCCGAGGACCCCGCAGTCCGGGCCAACAGGCTGGGCCTGCTCGCCGGAGTGCGCGACCTCGCGGAGGGCATCGTCGACTGGGAGTCACTGGTCTGAGAGGTCCGGCCGACCACTGACGGTTCATGAGCGGGTGCCCGTACGGGCACCCGCTCATGCGTTCCCCGGAGCCGGTCTCCCCTGCCCCGCAATCCCCCCGGCCTCACGTTGTATACACACTTTCGAGGATGAACCGACCCGATTGATAGGCTGTTGACAGCCGACGGCGGTCGGCTGGCCACTTCAGCGCACAGGTGATCGATCCAAGCGTGAGCCGATCCCCACGGTGAGTTCGTGACCATGGTGGTGACGACGGCGTTCGGAGTGGTCGGGCAAGGAGGGCCTTGGCGAGGTGACGGAAGAACTGCTCTTCGCCGTTCTCGGGGCGGTTCGTGCATACCGGGGCGACGCGGAACTGCACCTCGGTCCACCCCAGCTCCGGGCCATGCTGGCGGTCCTGCTCCTGCGACCGGGGCACACCGCGTCAAAGACACAGCTGGTGGACGCGTTGTGGGGTCCCACGCCCCCCAGCAAGGCCACCACCACGATCCGCACCTACGCCTGGCAGTTGCGCAGACTCCTGGAACCGGACCGCTCCACGCCGAGCGTGCTCGTGTCGGTCGGCGACGGCTACCGCCTGGTCGTCCCCCCGTCCTCGCTCGACGTGGGGCAGGCCGAAACGCTCACTCGCGAGGCGGCGCAGGCACGTGCCTCGGGCCGGCTGGAGGAGGCGAGCGACAGGCTGGTCCGCGCACTCGACCTGTGGCAGGGAGAGACTCTGGCCGGAGTGCCCGGCCCCTTCGCCATGAGGCAGCGTGACCGGCTCGAGGAATTACGCATCGCTCTGCTGGAGGAACGTTTCGACGTCGACCTGGCCCTCGGCCGCCATCGCCAGGTCATTCCCGACCTGGCGGACCTCACGGCCATACACCCCCTGCGCGAGCGTCCGTACGGCCTGTTGATGCGCGCGCTCTACGGGGCGGGCAGACAGGCCGACGCGCTCGCGGTGTTCAGCGGTGTCAGGAAGCTGCTGCTGGAGGAGCAGGGCATCGATCCCGGGCCTGAGCTGACCGCCGTCTACCGGCAGGTCCTGGAGAACGATCCGGCCCTCTCCATAGCGGCCGTCGAGGAACCCGCGGTGCCCGACGAACCGAAGCCGGCCGAGCCCCTCCCCGCGGCCGCCCGGGACCGGGAACCGCTGCCCGTTCCGGCACAGCTTCCGCCGCCGCTTCCCGACTTCGCCGGCCGCACCGACGCCGTCAGCGACATGCACACCCTGCTGACGACGCCCGGACGGCGAGCACCGACCGTCGTGGCGATAGCCGGGATGGGCGGCAGCGGGAAGACCTCACTGGCCCTGTTCACGGCCCACGGCGTACGGCACGCCTACCCGGACGGGCAGCTCTACGCCGATCTGCGTGGAGCGGACGACAACCCCGCCGAGCCCGCCGGCGTCCTGACGGGGTTCCTGCTGTCGCTGGGCGTCGCCGCCGAGGCCGTACCAGAGACCCTCGAAGACCGTTGCAAACTCTTCCGTTCGATGCTGAACGGCCACAGGGTGCTGATCGTCCTGGACAACGCACGTGACGCGTCGCAGGTCCTGGACCTGATGCCCGGATCGGTCGGCTGCGGAGTCATCATCACCGGCAGGTCCCGTCTCTTCGGTCTGCCGGTCACCAAACAGCTCAGCATAGACACCTTCAGGCCCGAGGAGGCCCTGTCGCTGCTCGGCGCGGTCATCGGGCACGAACGGCTCGACGCGGAACGGGAACAGGCGCTCGAACTGCTCCGGCTGTGCGGATTCCTGCCGCTGGCCATCCGGATCGTGGCCACCAGGCTGGCGTCCCGGCCGCGGTGGGCCATCGCGACACTGACCGCCCGGCTCGCCAACGAGCAGCGACGCATCGAGGAACTGCGCGTGGGTGACGTGTCGATCCACGCGGTCTTCGAACTCGGCTACCGGCAACTGCCGCCCGAGCAGGCCCGCGCCTTCCGGCTGCTCGCCGTCCCGGGGTCCCTGGACTTCGGTCTGCCGGTGGCCACGGCCGCACTCGCGACGGACGAGGAGACGGCGGAGGAGCTGCTGGAAGCCCTGGTGGACGCCGCCATGCTGGAGTCCCCCGAACCGGGCCGCTACCGCTACCACGACCTGCTCCGCGCCTTCGCCCAGTGCGCGGAGCCGGAACACCAGAACGACACCCGGCAGGCCTTCGGCAGACTGCTCGACTACCTGCTGGCCACCGCGTGCAACGCCTTCGCGCAGGCCGTGCCCGGAGACCCGGTGGCGAACTCCCTCGGCCCGCTGCGGTCCCAGGGGCTGCACTTCGGCGACGTCCACACGGCGCGTTCCTGGATCACCGGCGAGATCGGACTGGTGACGGCGGCCGCGCTGCACACCGTCGGACGGCGGACGGAGCCCTACGACGGCCAGTTGCGGACCGCCGTCGACCTGCTCATCGCGGTCAGCCCCTTCTGCGCCGACGTCCGGTTCGAGGGGCTGCGGTCCGCCGCACTGGAGCTCGCGCGGGAGGCCGAGCTAAGGGGCGACCAACGGGTTCTGGGCCGGGCACAGTTGCTGTGCTGCAGCATCGCCCTGCAGGCCGCCCGCCCGTCCGACACCGAGGAGCACGCGCGCCTGGCCGTCACGGCGTCGAGGAACACGAAGGACACGGTCATCCTCCGGCAGGCGCTCAACAACCTCGGTGTGGCGGTCATGTTTCTGCATCGATACGACGAGGCGGTGGAGTGCTTCGACGAGGCGATCGCACTCGCCCGTGTCCTCGGCCACAGGTCCGGCGAGGCGGCGACCACCATCAACGCGGCGCTCGCCCGCGTGCGCAGCGGCCGGGCCGCCGAGGCGATCCCGGCCTGCGAGACGACGCTGGTGACCCTGCGTTCCATGGGCGACCTTCCGGGGATCGCCTACGCGTTGTACGTGCTGGCTCTGGCACTGCACGAACACGGGCGGTTCGACGACGCCATCGCCCGCTACACCGAGTGCCTCGCGGTCTGCCGGTCCGCCGGCATCCGGGGGCGTGAGGCCCACGCCCTGTACCGGCTCGCCGAAACCCTCCGCAGGACAGGGCGGTACGACGAGGCGGTGCGGTACGCCACCGAGGCCGTGGCCCGGTGCGAACAGATCGGAGCCGTACGGGACCACGCCTACGCGTTGATGGTCCTGGGCCGGGCCGAGGCCGATCGCGGCGGCATCGACACCGCCCGTGTCCAGCTCGGCAAGGCGCACGAACTCTTCACCGGTCTCGGCCTGCCCGATGCCAACGATGTCAGCCGGATCCTCGATCATCTGCCGGGCGGCTCCGCACCGACGGACGCACCGTGACGGTACCGGTCGCCGACCCATATCGGCACATCGCGTCACGTCACTAAAATCCCCCTCGCGATGGAGCGGGAATACCGAAAAGTCGAGGCGCACGTCGAATATACCAGGGATGGACCACGTATATTCCCCGGCGTGCGAGAGTGAGCGCCAGCGGTCACAATATGCGCACAAAAAGCCGTGGAGCAATCAGTAATTCAGCTCCGGGGCAGCGCGGACCGCATTCGGCCCTTTCTTAGGAGGCGTTTGAATGCCCAAACCTCGCGAACAGAAGGACAACCACCTCATCTACGCCGACGCCGTGGGGTCGCGCGGTAAGTCGGGCGTGTGGTTCGGCGAGCGCGAAGACTTCAAGGCCAAGCAGGTCAGCGTGATGGACGCCGTCAAGGAGCGGATCGAGTGGGTGCCGGTCGAGGACGCCGTCATGGCGATCAGCCTTGACCCGCCCGGCATCGTTCTCATGGCGCCCAACCCGTCGCTGCCCGGCATCATCGTCCTCGCCGACGGTGCGACGTCCGAGAACACCGAGCATCTCAAGAAGCACTACACCGAGATCGTTCAGGGTGTCCTGAAGGACGCGAACATCGCGCAAGAAGACTGATCGATCCATCCCGCTGCGGTGTCATCGGCAAGCGACGGTGGCACCGCAGCGGGCTTCTCGCTGTGCGGTTCGTTCCGACGCATGGCTGGTTCCGTTTCTTTAGGAGTTCACCGTGACGAACGATGCCGATCGACTCTGGAACAAGTATTTGCTTGTCGCTCAGGGGGCGGAGGGTATTGTTTTTGATCCCGTCTCCCTGGGGAGCGCGAGTCTCACCGCCGATGAGATGAAGCGGATCCGCGACGACGAGCCCCAGATCCTGGCGGAGATGAAACAGCTGGGCTTCACTTCCGAGCCGCCGGCCGCACCTCAGCGTGATCTCATCTTCGACCGGCTCAACGGGCTGGGAATGACCGGAAAGCCGCCGCGGATCAGCGGATACCGCATCGTGGTGACCGACCGCTGCAACATGACCTGCACGTACTGCTTCGTGGACACCAACACGGGCGCCGACGACATCACCATCCCCGACCTCCGCGAAGGGCTCGAGTACCTCTTCGAGCAGAACGCCGGCCAGGAGGAGGTCACCATTCAGTGGTTCGGCGGTGAGCCGACCACCCGGTTCGACCTCATGCAGTACGGAGACGAGTACGCTCTCGAACTCGCCGAGAAGCACGGCGTGGGGCGTGTGCAGTTCACCGTCGTCACCAACGGTGTCCTGATCAAGGACCCCATGATCGAGCACTTCAAGAAGTTCAAGTACGGCGTGGGCGTCTCCTTCGACGGGGCTCCGGACGACAACAAGGTCGAGCGGTTCCTGCTGTCGGGCAAGCCTGCGGACCAGCGGATCCACCGGAACATCCAGCGGCTGATCGATGCCGGGGTGCACGTGGGCTGCAACCTCACCCCCACGCCGATCAATGTGAGCAACCTGCCGGACACCGTCGAGTACGTGCTGTCTCTCGGCATCAACTTCATCTACGTCAACACCCCCATTCCGATCTCCGGCCGCTGGCACGTCGAAGGCGAGGCGCTGTGCCGCGCGGTGTTCCGTTCGCGGCTTCTGGCGCTGTCCCGCGGTGCCATGCTGTTCTCCTCGCTCGACCGCATCTATCAGGCCCTGGACACCCGCCTGCCGAAGATGTACGAGCACATCCAGCAGGACGGCGGCCTGAACGCGGCTCTGCTGTCCCGCGGGCGCATCTCCATCCTCGACCTGAACTGGCGCGACGACTCGTTCGTCTTCCCGATCAGTCAGCTTCGGGAGCAGCCTGAGCTGCTGGCGGGAGCCGCCAAGAACCTCCTGCCGGCGAAGCAGTGCGGAGAGTGCCCCGCCGCCGCCGTCTGCGGTGGTCCGTCCCGCAACGACGTCTCGCTCCGGAACAACCCCGAGCCCGATCCGCAGATGTGCGACTTCTTCCAGTTGGGTCTCGAACTCGCCCTGACCGACCAGACGGGGTTGCAGTGACCGACAGCCTCGGAGCACTCCGCGGAGTGCTCGTCTCGACCGCCGACAACTGCGAAGTGAACTGCCGGTTCTGCTTCCGGGCCGATGTCGGACGCGACGTCCTGAGCCTCAACACCTACGCCCGGGCACTGTCGCGGCTCCACGAACTCGGCGTTGACGAGCTGTGCTTGTCCGGCGGCGAGCCGACCGACCACCTGGAGTTCCGTCAACTCGTGCGCGTTGCGCTTCAGTTCGGCTTCCGCACCTCGGTGGTCACCGCCGCCAGGACCGGCCCGCGACTCGATGCCCTCGCCGGTGTCGCCGGCATGCTCAGTCACGTCACCGTCTCCGCCGACAGCCGTAGAGCGGACGAAATCGGCCGCACCGGCCGCACGATCTCCTCGACGCCGAAGGTCTTCGAGGCGTTGGGACACCGTCGGGCGAGCCTGCATGTCACCGCATACGAGCTGGACGAAGACGACCTGAAGGCCATCGTCTCGGTGGTCGAGACGGCCGATGTCCCGGTGGAGGTCAGCCCGCTGCTGCCGTCGCCGACGTTCCGTTTCGAGAATCCCCACCTCAAGCGCGACCTGGCGTTGATCGACACCTTCTTCGGCATGTCGGAGCAGCTGAGGACAGTGGTGTCGGACTACCACGAGTGGCTGCGCGGCCCGGTCGTCCGGTCCTGCCAGTCCGCGCGGCTGTACCTGTCCGCGGACGGCTTCCTGCGCCGCTGCCCCTACGACAGCTCTCAGCAGGTGTCGGTCTTCGCGACGCGGCAGGAGATCGGCGAGGCGCTCGAGCAGTCGTTCTGCGAACCACCGACCACCGGTCTGGCCTGCATGGCGATCTGCCGTTCGGAATCCCACGAAGGGTGAGTCGTCCATGAACACGATGCAGGATCAGCCGTCCGTGGTGATCGGCACCATGCGCTGCTCGGGGTCCTTCAACGGCCTGATGGTGCTGGGTCGCGACGCGGACGAGGGCCGGGAGTTCGTCGAGGGTGCGCTCGCCCAGGGCTTCACCACGTTCGACACCTCGCCCGTGTATGCCCGCGGGAGAGCGGAGGAGGACCTCGGCGCGCACCTTCCCGGCGACGCGTCGGTCTGGACCAAGGTCGGGATCGACACCACCACTCCCCTGCCCACCCTGGACTACAGCCTCGAAGGAATGGCCAAGTCGCTGCAGGGAAGCCTGAAGCGGCTCGGGCGGGACCACGTCGAGGTCGCCTTCGTGCACAATCCGGAGCCGAGGCGGGTGTCGGACATCGACTTCGCCGGGTTCGCCAGGCACTGCTCACGGACGGGGCAGGCGGATCTGGTGGGCGTCAGTGTGCTGCTGCCGGACGTGAGTCTGCCGCAGATCGCCGGCAGGCTGCCCGCCGGCAGCGTGGTCATGTGCGAGGCGGACCAGCTGGATCCGCAGGACACGAACGTGACGCGCCTCCTCGCCGACTACCGCCTCGTGGTCCGCAGTCTCTTCTCGGGCGGCTCTCGGCTGCGGGCGGTACCGCCCGAGCGCAGGGCGGAGGCGATCGCCGCCAGGATCTCCGAGATCCACGAGATCTACCGCCCCGAAGCCGTGGTCATCGGCCCTCGGACCAAGGAGCAGCTGGATGACTACGAGGCGGGGCCGGCCTGGCTCACGTCCGCTGCCCGGCACTCCGCACCCGGGCGGTCCCATGTCACTCGATGAGGCGGAGGTGGCGCAGCAGCTGCGGGTGTTCGGATTCGCCCGCCTCCGGGGGGCCGCCGCGGACACCGTGGAGGAACTGCAGCGTGCTTTCGGCCGGCTGATCGATCTGCCGGCGGACGGTACGCCGAACGAGAGAGTCACCAGGTTCGACGCCCTCAACGAGATGCCCGAGCTGGGGCTGATCTCCGGATCGGCGTGGGTGGGCGCGATCTGCGGGGCGTTCTTCGAACGCAACCACCAGGTCATCACCAGCGATGCCAACGCGCTCGTCGGCGACTCGTACTGGCACTCGGACGGTTTCTACACCACGCCGTTCCTGCGTTTCGTTCTGTACCTGGACGCCACCGCGCACGACACGGGTGCCCTGCGTTTCCTTCCCGGTTCACATCGGGCCGACAACGGCTGGCTCGGGGAACCGACCCAGCACGTCATCAGGCACGGGGAGGACCTCGGTCTCACCGGTGGCGACGTTCCGGCGGTGGTCGTCGGGTCCGAGCCCGGCGACGTCATCGTCTTCGACACGAACGTCCTGCACTCGGCATGGCACGGCGACATACGACGGCAGCTGGCGTTCAACTGTGTCGGTGACCCGGTGACCGAGACCGAGCAGCGCGACACGCGTCGCTACTTCCTCAACCGCTACGTCTCCGGATCGGTGTCCATCGGATGAGACTCACCTCTTTGTCGGTGACCGACGCCGAGGTCACCCGCTTCAGGACGTTCGGGTTCCTCCACCTGCGCGGTGTGCAGAACGACGTCGTGCCGGCCGTCGCCGACGCCTTCGAAGATGTCTTCGAGAACTTCCCGCAGGTCGGCCGGCAGGGGCGTGCGGGCGTCGCCCGGATCGCCGAGCGCAGCGAGGTGCTCCAGAAGGTGCTCCTGGCCGAGGACCGGTGTCCTCAGGTGGCACGTCGGCTGCTGGGCACGGATGTCGTCTACGTCGGCGGCGACGGAGTCCGCTACGACGGTGCCACCTACTGGCACCGGGACGGGAACCACCGCGCTCTGCGGCTCCTCAAGATCGTCCAGTATCTGGAGCCGCTCGACGGCGGCACCGGAGCGCTGCGGTTCATTCCCGGCACCCACCGCAGAGGCGAGAGCTGGGACTCGTTCGCCGCGGAGATGGAGAACCCGATGCGTCGCCTCGGGATGCGGCCCGAGGAGGTGCCGGCCTTCACCGTCGACTCCTCCCCCGGTGACCTCATCGCCTTCGATCCGCACTCCTACCATGCGTCGTTCGGCGGTGCCGACAAGCGGCGGCAGATCACCACGACGTACGCGGCCGTGCCGGAGTCGGCCGAAGCGCGTCAGGAGCTGACGAGCTATCTGCTCGCCGACCGATCGCTCCTGTAGCCCCTCCCCCGGTACTCCGTCAGGCTTATGAAGCGCGTGAATTGAACGGGTTGGTTTGTGATGGACAACGTAACGGCGGAGACCACGGTGCCGCAGATCCCGACGGACCGGGAAGCGGAACCGGTCAAGTGGTTCGACGAACTGCGTGAGTCGCACGGTGTGCACTGGGACGAGAGCACGAACACGTGGTATGTGACGCGATACGACGACGTGTACGACCTTCTGCCTGATCCCCGGCTCGGCGCCCAGGTGGAAACCTACTGCCCGCCCTCGCTGACGGAAGAGCAGGAGAACACCTACTGGCGGGTGACGGAGTTCATCGACCGCTGGCCCGTGTTCTCCGATCCGCCGCGGCACACCGGTATGCGGCGTCTGCTCCTGCCGCTGTTCACGCCCGCCGCCGTTCGGCAGATGGTCGCCGCGATGACGGATTCCGTCGCGGCGACGAGTCCCACGGTGACGCCTGACAGGCTGTTCGCCGATGTCGTCAGGCCGGCTCTGGCAGCCGGCCTGAGCGATCTCCTGGACGAGGAGCCGGACGGCCTGGCACAGCTCGCGGACTGCGCCACCCGGATCCTGGCCGTAGGGCCGATCGAGACGTACGACCCCGGCATCGGGCGGCTCGCGGAAGAGGCCCTGGACGAGCTGACCGGGCTCGTCGCGCAGCGCTGCGCGGCTCCCCGGGGGGTCCTCGCCTCGGCGCTGAGCCGCGCTCTGTCCGACGGGACGTTGGATCTTCTGGACGCGACCGCGATATACGCCCAGCTGGTGAGTGGCGCGCTGGAACCCACCGCGGCGGCTGTCGCACGCCTGCTGGAGGCGTTGACCGGCCCGGAGAGCGCCGCCGTCGACCTGAAGGAAGACGTCGACGGGGCCGTGGACGAGGCGCTGCGGCTGGTCACGCCCTTCCACTTGGCCACCAGGCGCGCGCTGTCCGATCTGACCCTGCACGGTCACACCGTACGGGCCGAGTCGCGCGTGGTCCTCGTACTCGTGGCGGCCAACCGCGACCCGAGGCGGTTCGCCGACCCGGGCACCTTCCGTGCGGACAGGACCGGGGCTCGCCATGTCGCCTTCGGGCGGGGCCGGCACGCGTGTCTGGCCGCCGGACTCACGCGGCAGGTCATGAGGGAGATGATGCTGCAACTCGCGTCGACCGGCCTGTTGGAGGAGCTGCCTCGGCTGACCGCGGTGTGGAAGGGGGACTTCGGGGCGCGTTTCGCCGACGACCTCGTGGTCACGCGGGACGCCTGAGGCAGGCCCCAGGGGCGCGGACCGGGCCGTCGCGGTCCTCTGTGCCGTGACGAGCGCCGGCAGGGCCGTGTGGACCGGCGACCGTCGCCCCTCGTCGGCCCGCTCCGCCGGCTCCTGAACCGCAGCGACGCGGCGGGCCGCGTTCCCGTCGATCCCCGCTTCCAGATAAGGCATCACGATGATGGTCGAACCGAACAGCCTGACAGCCCTGCGCCCGGACAGCTTTCAGCCTGATGCGGAAAGTTCGGAGGCCGGACACGCCAGAAGTTTCGAGGAGACGTGGGACTTCCTGAAACCACTGCTGCCCCGCGTCCCCGTCACGCGCGTGTACGACACCACCCCCCTGGATTACATCAGCTCCCCCGTGTGGTCGGCCGTGACACCTCTGGCCAAAGACCTGATGGTGAGCGCGGGAAAGGGGGCGACTCCGATCGCGGCGAAGCTCAGCGCCGTCATGGAGGCGATCGAGCGCGTCTCGGCCGAGGAGATTCCGGCCCGCCGGATCGTCAGGGGTTCCTACGAGGAACTCGCTCCCGCCGCTGCGGTCGACCCGGAGGACTTCAGCCTGCCGCAGGACACGACGTACCGGCCCGACGCCGTTTTCTCCTGGACGGGAGCGTACGACCTGGCGCAGGGGGGCCATCATCTGGTGCCGACCGACCTCGTCCTCAATCCCTCCACGGAAGGCATGACGGCTCGGATCGAGACCAACGGGCTCGCCTCCGGAAATACGTATTCAGAGGCGGTCCTCCACGCGGTCTGTGAGCTTGTCGAGCGCGACGCGGTGTCGGAGGAAGCGTTCTACTCCGCTCACCACGACCCGGTTTTCTCTCCTCGTCGACCTTTGAGGGTCATATCTCCGGAGTCGGTTCCAGCCGGAACCGCGAAGGAGCTCATCGACGCGCTGACCGGTCAGGGTCTGGTTGTCCGGATACAGGATCTGACCAGCGTGATCGACATTCCGGTCATCCGGGTCGTCCTTTTCGACGACGGCTACTTCGGGCAGGAGGGCAAGGTGACCTACTTCCCCGGGTACGGGGCCGACCTCCAGCCCGAACGGGCGCTGCTTCGCGCTCTCACCGAGGCGTGCCAAGGTCACGCCAGCTTCGCCACGGGTGCGCGAGAGGTGTTCGAGACCGGGCGCGCGCGGCGCAGGCCGGCCGAGCTGAAGCGGCTCGACTCTCTTTACCGGAACCCCGGCTCCCTGGCGTTCCCGCAGGCCAAGGACGGCAGCGGCAGCATCCTGCAGAACATACGCACGGTCGTCGGCCGGCTGCGGGACGCAGGACACGAAAAGTGCCTGGTGACAGAACTCAGCCGCGAGGATCTCGGCGTGCCGGTGGTTCGTGTCCTGGTTCCGGGCCTCGCGTCTCCCTACGGTGAGAGTTCGCGCACCCCTACCCTCCGCCTGCTGGAATCGGTGATCTGAGCCATGAGAACCACCATATTCACCGGGCCGTCCCTGCCGCCGGGCGAGGCACGGGTCCTTCTGCCGCAGGCGCACGTCCTTCCCCCCGCGAAACGCGGCGACGTCTACCGGGCCAGAGAAAGCGGAAGCTCCCGGATCCTCATCATCGACGGATCGTTTTCGCAGGTGCTCCCGGTGTCACCGCGAGAGGTCGTCGAGGTGGCTCGCGACGGCGCTCAGATCGTCGGGGCGTCCAGTATGGGGGCCATACGGGCCGCGGAATGCTGGCCCGTCGGCGTCCACGGTGTCGGAGCCGTCTACAGGATGTACCGGTCCGGCCTCTTCGATTCGGACGACCCCGTGGTGGTCGCGACGGATCCCGACGACGACCACTCGGCGGTGAGCGTCGCCCTGGTCAATATCCGCGCGGCGATCAGAAAGCTGTACGGTCTCAAGCTGATCACCCGGTCCCAGGGTGTGGAGCTTCACCGGGTCGCCGCCGAATCGTACTATCCCGACCGGGTCTGGCGGCTTCTGCTCAAGAAGGCCGGGATCGACGACCCGAGTGGCGTGATAGGTGAAGTCGCAGCCTCTGTCGACATCAAGAGGGTGGACGCACTGAGGGCTGTTCGCTTTCTTTCGCTCCTGCCCGACGGGGCACCTGCCGATGGAACCGACCGCCGATTCAGCCAAGGGCCGCGATACTCCTCGCACGACCCGCTTCTCGGCCACAGCCGTGAAGAACTCGATCTGTCACTCCCTCCGTTCATATTCGGAACCGGCCGGTATCAGAAATACATCCGGTTCCTGCTGGCCGGACAGCTCGATGTCGCAGGACTGACCACCGGGAGCGAGTCGAAGCTCTCCCGGAATTCCTCGGTCGAGCCGGCTCTCGCGGGCCTCTTCCTGGACATTCCGTCACTGTCCGCAAACCTGATGGACAAGATTCATCATTTCAGGCAGTTCGAGACGGAAGTGATGCTGTGGCATGCGGTTCACCGGCTGAAGGATCACAAGACGAGCCGCACGGAGGTGACACCCCCTCATGAGACCAAGGTCAGGGACTCGATAGCGAAGGCCCACGGCTATGACAACTGGGACGCGCTGACAACCGACTTGCGTGACGACGCTCTGCCCAGCGGGGTCCCCCTCGACTGGATCGAGGAAGCCTGTCACGACTTGACTCTCGCCAGGTCCTGACACCCCCGGAACCGCCGGGCGGCGACACCGACGGAGGCCGGCGACAGGAAAGCGCGGACCTCTGGAGGTCGCCCGCCGCCCCGAGTCCGGTCAGCGCGCCCACCGGATCCAGGCCGGAGGTGCCTCTGAGCCACCAGCGGACGTGAGATGGGTCGAGGACCGCACGGGACAGGTCGCCAGGTCCTCCTCGTCCAGGAGCTGGAGAACTGACGAGCAGGCAGCCTCGCCAACTCCCACAGACCGTCCCGAACGATCCATCCCCAACGCCCCTCCCCATGCCCAGCCCAACAATCAACTGACCATGTAGGACACGGTCTTGGACGCGTAGGCGAGTGCAATCGCAAAGCAGGCGCACCCCGAGAGCGTCACCAGGATGGTCCTCGGCGGGGCCTCGCCGTATCACCCGCCTGTCACACAGCCATCACCAACTGGGCATGCCTTCCGGGAGCAGGAGGCCCTGACCTGTGGTTTCATGCCCGCACCGGACTGACGTATACGCCCCTGGACGGTCTTTACAACCTGTGCCAGGTCGCGCCGAGCGAGGGGCCGAGGACAAGAACCGGGGCGTCTTCCGGGCCGTCGAAGCGGTACTGGAGGGCAGGGGTCTTCGTCGCTCCTCCGGATCACCGGGGAACCCCCGCACCGCCTCCACGGCAGGGCGGGGCCCGGTGTCCCGGCCGGGCTACGTGACCTCGACGGTCACCGAGTGGGTTCAGTCGGAGGGCGGAAGCAGTGTGCCCAGTGGCCCGAGGTCCAGGTTGAGGTCCTCCATGGTCAGCCCGTACTGGGCGCACAGGTCGCTCATGCGGTCGTGGAGGAGCATGAGTGTCACGCCCAGGCGTTCTTCCTGTTCGTCGGTGAGGTCTCCTTGGTCGACGCGGTGCAGGGCCTGTCGTTCCATGAGCTGGCGCAGCAGTTCCACGAGGGTGAGGACGAGCCTGAGGAGGTCCCGTTCGACGGTGTCGGGGTCGGAGCTGATCCGCCGGGCCGGGGAACGTGGGCCCTTTCCGGCCGGCGGGTCCAGGTCGCGTGGGGCGGCGGGCAGCAACCGGAAGGCGCGGGCGGCGGCCTCCGCGACTTCGGCGGCGCGGGACGGCGGCCGGCTCTCACCCTCGGCTGTCATGGTCGCCGCCTTGCAGCGGGCCGGTGCTCGTCCAGGGCGAGGGGTTCTGCTCGCTGATGGAGACGATCAGGGCACGCAGTGAGACACGTACCAGATCGATGTCCGCGATGGACAGCACGACGTCACCGGTGAGGACGACCCCACCGGTCAGCAGCCGGTCCAGGAGATCGATGAGCGCGACCTGCCGCTGAGGCAGGCGCTCCGCTTCGGGTGGCGGGCTGGGCGTGCTCACGGGGGTGCTCCCTCCGCGGTACCGCCGGATTCGCCGGGTGGCATGGCGAAGGAGTACGGAGCCCAGGGGCCGGTGGCCTCGACCCGTACCCCGTCCAGCCCGTCGGCGGCGCGCGTCACGTCGGCCAGGAAGTCGTCGCAGCGCTCCAGGGGCACAAGGTAGGCGTCATTGACCACGTTCTCGCCGGCGCCGGCGGCGCTGCCGGCCGCTTCGGCGAGAAAACCCTGTTGCACGCGGTGCCGTACCCGGTCGGAGGCGTGCTTGCGGCCCGCGGTCTCCACCCGCTCGGCGGCCTGCTGCGCAGCCTGGTAGACGGTGTCGCGCACACTTTGCTGCTGCCGGCGGTTCCGCAGATAGGCCCGCCCGGGGTGCGGGTCCGCCGCGGGAACGGCCGGAGCCGCGGGGACCGCGGACGGCTCGACGTAGATCTTGACCCCCCATTCGACATGTTCGGAGAGCCGGGCCAGGCGCTCGGCGAACACGGTCCGCCCGGCTTCCAGGACCTCCCGGGCCCGGTTGTCGTCCAGGTAGACGGTTGCCAGGCGCAGGGGAAGGACGGTGGTGCGCTCGGCCAGGGCTTCGATCACGCCGTGGTGGGCGCGGGCCACCGTCTCCAGCCATTCCAGGTCCTCGAGATGCTGCTTGAGGGCGTCCTCCCTGAAGTCCTGCGCCGGCACATGACTCACCACGAGCCCCAGCTGATCGTCGCCGGTGTCGGTGACGAGGCCGACCGGGGCGTCGGCGACGCCCCGGAGCGGTGCGGCCGCCTCCTGTACTCCCCCTGCGGCTCGTACCACCGCATACGCGTAGGTCAGCAGGTCACTCATCGCGAGCACTTCCCCGGCGACGGCCACCCGTGACCCGGGGCGTCTCCTCCTCCGCGGGGAGGGCGTCGCCCTGGCGGAGGGCATCGATCTCGGCCCGCAACCGGCGGTTCTCCTCGGCCAGTGACCGTTCACCCCTGGCCCGGGAGGAGAGCGCGGGATCGTGCTCCCACCAGTCGATGCCCATTTCCTTCGCCTTGTCGACGGAGGCGACCAGGAGGCGCAGTTTTATGGTCAACAGCTCGATGTCGAGCAGGTTGATCTGTATGTCGCCCGCGATGACGATGCCCTTGTCGAGTACCCGTTCAAGGATGTCGGCGAGATTGGCGGAGGAGCCCTGCCCGTAGGGCGGCGCCGCTCGGGACGGGTAGGAACCAAGCCTGTTGGCCAGGGGTTCAGTCACGGTTGCGGCCTCGAATTCCCTCGTACCGGATCAGGAGTGTCAGCCCTGCCGGTAGGCACGGATCTCCTCCAGCCGGTCGAGCAGTTCGTCCTCGCGCCGGTCGAACTGCTCCTCGTCGATCTCTCCCGCGACGAGGAGACGCTCGAGCTCGGCGAGTTCGCGGTGCACCGGTGCGGGGTCGTAGTACTGGTTCTCGGCTTCCTCCCGGACCCGCTCCACGACCCATACGACGCCGCGCACGGGGGCCAGGGGAAGGGTGACGAGCTGGGTGAACAGGCCCATGAGAACTCCTTCAGACGAAGCTGTAGGGGGGCAGGGGGCCGTTGAGCCGGAAATCGAAGTCGTCACCCATCTGATGGGCGACGCTCAGCTCCGTGGTGAGGAACGCCTCTTCCTGGTCCTCGGTCACCAGGAACGACACGTTGAGAAAGTCCGAACCCGTCGGCTGGGACGAATCAAGCGTCCGGGCGTAGGGGCGCAGCGCTTCGACCACACCCGCCGCCAGCGACTCCTGCCGTGCCTGTACCTCCCGGGTGACCAGCTCCCCCAGTTGCAGCGATGCGTCGGGGGCGGCGGTGCCGCCGCGGATCTCGTCGTTGAGCTCTCGTGCCCCGTCCGACTCCCGCAGGATCTGCCGCAGCAGCGCGTCCTCGTCCTGCGACGCCTTGAGGTGGTACTCGCTGCACCCCTCCAGTGCCTGAAGCCGGTCCGTGTAGTCCGCGGCATTCTGCTCCAGGGCCACCCGGACGGCCTCGTCGCTCTCGGCGATGAGACCGAACCGCATGGGGAGCACGGTGCCGTCGGCCATGAGGCGCTCCTGTACGGCCTGGTGTGCGATGACGTCGCGGCGCTTGGGGCGTAGATCCTCCGGCGCGTCGCTGACCACAGCACACAGCGGTCCGGCCGTCACTGTCCGCAAGCCCGCCGGAGGCTCACCGACGCCGTTGAGACCGTCGAGGCGGAGCGGATGCTGCTTGCCGGTGATGGAGTAGATGTATACGGCCATGGCTCATTCCTTCGCACGCGGCGAGCCTCATTCACGCTCACGTCGGGAGGCGCGCCGAACCGGCCGCCGTCGCCTCTCCACGGGTTCCCTTTCCTTGCCCTCGTCTTCTTCCTCGGGCTCTTCTTCTTCGGCTTCCTCGGCGTCGTCACGGCCGGTGATCCCCTTGAGGGAATCGGTGACCGCTTCCGCCGCGCCGGAAAGCGCCCCCTTGGATTTTCCTTTGGCTCCGCTCTCCATTGTGTCTCCGACGATGTCGGTCAACTGGGCGGGCGCCTTCCTCCCGGATTCGAGGTCAAGGCGGTTGCACGCCTCGGCGAAGCGCAAATAGGTGTCGACGCTGGCCACGACGATGCGAGCGTCGATCTTGAGGATTTCGATCCCCACCAGCGACACGCGGACGAACACGTCGATGACGAGTCCGCGGTCGAGAATGAGTTCCAGGACGTCGTAGAGGCTGCCGGTGCCGCCACCGCGAGCGACACTGCCTCCACTTTGCGGCACCACCGTCATGGTGCCTCCCTTCACCGGCAGCGCCGTCTCAGCCCCGCCGATCGATTTGGCCACGCGTATAGCGGCGCTTCCGTTCGTATCCCACCAGATCGCCTTCCTCGTCGAGCGTCACTCGATAGGTGGCCATCACGCTGGTGGTTTCCGGGACGCGCTCCAATTCGAGTACCTCGACATCGGCTTCCCAACCGGTTTCGGTCGGTTTCACTGCCGAGACGGACTCGGGGGCACGGCCGAGCAACTCCTGGAGTTGTCCGACGGCGGAGCGTATGGCCCAGCCGACGTTGCCCTTGCCGGAGCGGCGACGGGAACCGCTCGTGCCGTCCCCGTCGGAACCGCGGCTCCGACTGCTGGATCGCCTTCGGGGTTCTGGTGCGGCCATGGTCTCTCCGGTGGTCGGAGCGGGCGCCATATTCCACCCACGAACCCTATAATTTCATAACATAGGGACACATATCGCCCTAGCGTGGATGACTTCGCGGTGACCTGCCCGGTGGTTGCATGGTGTGTCTGTGGCACAGCGGGCTGTGAGGCACGGTGCGTGCGATCCGCCTTCTGTCTCCATCGCGGGTCCGGGAACGGGGCGTTGGTCCGGATGCGGGCGTTTTCACCTGCCCTTTCCGAAGGGAACCGCTCATGAACGACACGACCAAGGTCGGCCTCGCCGCCGCCGTCGCAGCGGGCTATGTGCTCGGACGCACGAAAAAAGCGCGCCTTGCCTTCGCCATGGCAACCTACCTCGCCGGCCGCCGCTTTGGGCTCGACCCCCAGCAGTTGATGACGACCGGACTTCGCAAGATCGGTGATGTTCCAGGGGTTGCCGAGTTGAACGAGCAGGTGCGCGGCGAACTACTGGACGCCGGCCGCAAGGCACTGGCAGCCGCTGCCGATCGGCGCCTCGCGGACCTTGCCGACTCGCTCCATGAGCGGACGCTGCGCATTGGCCAGGAAAAGGACGAGGACGAAGAGGCCGAAGAGGACGAAGCCGAGTACGAGGAGGACGAGGAGGAGCAGGAGAAGGGCGAGGGGCAGTACGAGGAGGAAGAGGAAGAGGAAGCGGAAGAGGGGGAGGAGGAACCGGAGGAGGAAGAGCCGGAGGGCGAACTGGAGGAAGAGCCCGAGGAGGAGGAAGAGCCCGAGGAAGAGGCCGAGGAGGAGCCGCCGCAGCGTCGCCGTCGGCGGACGGGAATCGCGGCGCGGAAGCGCCCGGACGCACCCGCTCCCCGTAAGGCGGCCGCCAAGAAGGCCGCTCCTGGAAGGAAGGCGGCCCCGGCGAAGAAGACCGCAGCGCACCGGCCCCCCGCCAGGAAGGCGGCGTCGGCGAAGAAGACTGCGAAGAAGTCTCCGCCTCCCGCCAAGAAGGCCGCTGCGAAGAGGCCCACTGCCAAGAAGACTTCGCCGAAGAGGGCGGCCGCGAAGAAGGCGCCGGCCAGGAAGACGGCCCCGGCGCGGAAGACCGCTGCCAAGAAGACGACCGCGCGGCGGAGGTAGGCCATGGCCGGCAAAGTGCAAGACACCAACCGCCAAGAGAGTTCGGGTCTGGACCTGCTGCGCGAAGAGTTCGTCGACTACCTCGGCGCTCAGGTGGGACATCTCGCCGACAAGGCAGGGGACAAGTTGGGGGATGTCACCGACCACCTTCTCGACGCGGCCGAGAACGGGGGCACACTCGCCGGCGTCGGCGGTCGGATGCTCAAGGGCGACTCCCCGCTGAAGGCGTTCGTGGGTCAGAAGGCCAAGGGGCTCAAGGACAACGTGATGGGCAAGGTCAAGAACATTTTCGGCGGAGGGAGCGGTGGCAAGGCCGGCAGCACCAAGGTCATGAACATCATCGAGGTGCTGGACGTGGGTGTCCCGATCCGCACGGCGTACAACTACTGGACCCAGTACGAGGAGTTCAGCAGCTTCACCAAAGGCGTACGCAGTGTGTCCAAGAACGACGAGGTCGCCAGCACCTGGAAGGTGAAGGTCGGTCCGTCGACTCGGGGCTGGAAGGCATCAGTCGAGGAGCAGGTGCCGGACGAGCGCATCGTATGGAGCTCCGAGGGCGCGAAAGGCACCACCCACGGCTGTGTCAGCTTCCACGAACTCACACCCGACCTGACGCGCATCGTGCTCGTCGTCGAGTACTACCCATCGGGCCTCTTCGAGAAGACCGGCAACCTGTGGCGCGCCCAAGGCCGCCGTCTGCGGCTGGACTTCAAGAACTTCCAGCGCTACGTCACCTTCGCCGACGAGGAGGTCGAGGGCTGGCGCGGCGAGATCCGCGACGGCGAGGTGGTCCGCAGCCACGAGGAGGCACTGGAAGAGGAGGAAGCGGCAGCGGAGGACGAGGACCAGGAGGAGTACGACGAAGAAGACGGGGAGGCACTCGACGAGGAACAGGAAGGGGAGGCACCTGACGAGGAAGAGGAAGAGGAGTACGACGAAGAGGAGCCGGAGGACGAGTACGACGAAGAGGCCGAAGCCGGACGAGGCGCTCGGTGAGGTGCGGGGAGATGGCCGCCGTGACGGTCATGTCGGCGTGGCCGGCCCCCGTGAGCACCAGGCGCCTGGCGTCAACACCCGGGCACGGGACGTCAAGCTTCAGGTCGGTTGTCACGCCGTTCGTGGTCGGCGTGGAGCAGGTGATGTCGTCGGTCGTTCTGACCGCCGACGTGTCGTAGGTGATCGCCGGGCCGCTGGGGGCGCTGACGGTGCCGACGCGGCGGACGGTCCGGCCGAGGAGTCGTCGTCCCCGCAGCCGCCGGAGACCCCCGTAAGCGAACCGGAGATTCACTCTCCGGTTCGGAGGAAGGTGTGTGGGGTCGATGGCCCGGCGACGCCGCCGCAGCCCCGGACGGCGCGGTCGTACGATGTGCCAGGACGATCGCACACCCCCGGAAGTGAGACCTCTGCATGGCGGCACCCTCCGCATCCGGCGCAGCCGGCGGTTCCGGTGGAGCGGGTACGCCCAGGCCACGGCGCGACCGCGAGTTGAACCGCCGCAAGCTCCTGGCCGCCGCCCGCGAGGTGTTCCGTGATCACGGCCTGAAGGCGACTCTGGACGACGTCGCCCGTCATGCCGGGCTCGGGGTGGGGACGGCCTATCGCCACTTCCCCAACAAGCAGGCCCTGATCGACGAGCTGGTCGACGACATGTTCGCGCGCGTCGAGGAAGCCACCCGGGAGGGGGCCGAGGACGACGACGCCTGGCGCGGGCTGACGGTCAGCCTGGAGCGCGTGGCCGAACTGCAGGCGCTCGATCGCGGCCTGCGCGAGGTCGTGCTCCACAGCGACCGCACGGTGCCGGCGGGGCTGCGCCACCAGGAGCGGATCAGGCGCAACGTCGATCTCGTGGTCGAGCGAGCCAAAGAGCAGGGCGTGCTGCGCGCGGACGCGGAGCCCTGGGACCTGGTCGTGATCCAGCAGATGCTGGCCGCGGTGACCGAGCGGAGCGGACAGCCGGACCTGTGGCGGCGCTATCTGAGGTTGCTGCTGGACGGGTTGCGAGCCCGTCCCGAGCGCACGGAGCCGCTTTCCGGCGGGGACTACGGCAAGCGGTTCGACGCGCCCGGATCGCACTGGATGGGCCCGCCACCGCTGGGTACGGACGCACCGGACGCACCGCGCGACTGACGGAAAATCCTCCGGTCCGGCTCTTGGCGGCGGCGACCGAGCCGCGCACGAGCCCCCTTCGGACCATGCAGGACGTCCCGAATACCACGGCCGTCTCGTCGTGGTACTCGGGAACGCCCCCGTTACTCCGGCACAGGAGTCGGTTGAAGCAGCGGCGTCACTTTCAGAATGCCTGGCGGAACTGCTGCCAGGTCTCGTCCGAGACCCAGTTCGCGCCGCAGCGGGGAATCGTGCCGTCCTTGTCGGCGGCCACGATGTAGTGCTGGCCGACCGTGAAGGTCAGCCGCTCCGGAAGGTCGGGGTCACTGCTCACCAGAACCGTGCGCGAGCCGCCACCGCGCAGCCAGTGATCGACGTGGAAGGTGACCAGGGGCCCCTTCACGGAGGTGACCGTCCCGTAGAAGAGCGTCGGGTACCCCGCCAGCTGGTCGGGAACGGGTGCCTGGCACTTGCCGACGGCGTTGCCGGGGAGGGTCAGGTTCAGCGAGGCGCCGGCCGTGGTCGAGTGGCCGTTGCCGGAATTCGCCGCGATTCCCACGGTGATTCCACCTCCCAGCAGCAGAGCGGCAGCCGCCGCGAGCCCGAGGAGACTGCGGCGCCCCCTTCCTGCGGTCGCCTTCGCCGTGTGCGGGGTGTCGGTGGCGGTGTTTTCCGATGGGAGCACGGCGTCGGTGTTCAATGCATCCTCCACAAGACGATCGATGTCGGGCAGCGGAGCTTGTGAGGTCAGTGCCGGGTCCGCTTCCCTCAGCAGGGTCAGCAACTCGTCGTCATTCACTGACTGCTCCTTCCTTCACTCATCTTGTGTCCGGGGCTATTTGCGTTCTTTCGCTCCGGCTGCAGTTTTTCGGCGAGTTTCTTTTTCGCCCGGTGAAGCCGCATGCTCACCGCATTGGGCGTCAGGCCGGTCACTTCCGCGATCTGACGTGGCGCCAACCCCTCCCACGCCCACAGTCGCACCACCTCACGGTCCAGCTCCCCGAGTGCGGCGAGCGCGACGTGCAGGTCGCCATGATCGGTGTCGGTTGCCGCAGGGGCCTGCTGAGTGTGCATCAACCGCTCCACCAGGCGGAGCCTGCGTCCGTCCGCCCGGCGGGCGTTGGCCAGGCAACCCCGTGCCACCCCGTAACACCAGGGGAGCACGTCATCGCGGTCGGGCGGGGAGGCGGTGCCGAGTCCAGGCACGTGATCGATGCGACGCCACAGCACCAGCATGGTCTCGGACAGGACGTCCTCGACCATGTCAGGGGCCGTTCGCCGCAGCAGATACCGGTGCAGGGGTTCCGCCACCACGTGCGCCAGACTCTCGAAGCGCGCGCGCCGCTGCCGACGCGTCTCCTGTTCCGTCATGGATTCCACGACCCGTCCGTGTCCGGCACCGGCCAGTTCCTTTCATCAGCACCGCCGTCGGGTCTGCGTCAGCGACCCGCCCGGCGCGGGCCGGGAGTTGACCGGCCCCACATCCTGGCAGGCGGCATCCGCCTCCTCACCCGGACTTCAGGCCGGCCCCGTCTCGATCGCCGCGCGGACCGCGGCATGACGGCACGGTTCGGCAGGTCCGCCGTCCAGGCCGTGCCGTGCGGCGAAAGCGGTGACCGGCTCGGGATCGGGCACCAGCAGCGCGGTCACGTAGGGGCGGGGGCTGCAGAAACGCTGGATACCGGCGCAGCGCACGGTCGGTGGCACCGGGGTAGACGTAGTAGTCGCCCGTGAGCCTCTCCACTCGGTCCATGGCGACGCTGGTTCGGGCGGAGAGCCCGTGGATCCGCTCCGGAGGCACGCCCCACGCGACACGGAGAGACTGTTCAGCGCGCAGCGCGCCGGGCCGCTTACGCGGCATCGACCTTTCGGTTCGTGCCGTCGATATCCGATCCGGCGGCAGACGTCGTTGCCGACCGCTCCTTCGCATTCTCCTCGGGCTGCCGTGACGGCCCGTACGGCTGTGACCGTACCCCTTCCGCGCCGTACGGCAGCTGTCGTACCACCCAGTGACGGTGCCCGGGGGATGTGCGGGTGCGCTCCGGACGACACCTTTGGCACGTCGAACCCGACGCCATGTCTTGACCCTTCGTCTTTCGCCCCACCACATCCCATTGCGCGCGGACCGGCCGGAACATTTCGGATGCGGCCGCGGGAGGACAGAAAATGCAACGCCTATTCCTCGGCCTCGCCGCCGCCTCGCTTCTTCTCGGGGCCACCGCCTGTGGATCGTCAGGCGGTTCCGGTGATTCCGCGTCAGCCAGTGGCGGCGTCACCCACGTCAAGGTCGGAGTCATCCCGATCGTCGACGTGGCCCCCGTCTATCTCGGACAGCAGAAGGGGATCTACCAGAAGTACGGTCTCGATGTCTCGATGACCACGGCGCAGGGTGGCGCGGCCATCGTGCCGGGCGTGGCCAGCGGCCAGTTCCAGTTCGGTTTCAGCAACACGACGTCGCTCATGGTCGCTCAGAGCAACGGCGTACAGGTGAAGGCGGTCTCCAACGGTGTGGCGACCACCGGCGTGGACGGCCACGACTACGGCGCACTCGTCGTGAAGAAGGGCAGTTCCCTCAAGTCCGCGAAGGACCTGGAGGGCAAGACGGTTGCCGTCAACACGCTGAACAACATCCTCGACACCTCGGTCCGCGAGTCGGTGCGCAAGGCCGGGGGTGACCCGTCGAAGGTGAAGTTCGTGGAGCTGGCCTTCGACCAGATGCCCGCCGCCCTGGAGAAGGGCCAGGTGGACGCCGCGATGGCGGTCGAGCCCGCGCTGACCACCGTATTGAACCAAGGGGGCACGGAGATCGCGTCACCCTACGTGGACGTGGCCAGGGATCTCACCGTCGCCATGTACTTCACCTCGCAGAAGTACGCGAAGCAGAACCCCCAGGTGGTGGACAAGTTCCAGAAGGCCACCGCGGAGGCGCTGGCCTACGCGGACAGCCACCCGGACGAGGTCCGGGACGTCGTCTCCACGTACACGGAGATCCCGTCCTCCGTCCTGTCGAAGATCACGCTGCCGAAGTGGCCACAGGACATCAGCCGGTCCTCGGTGGAGACCCTGGAGAAGCTCGGCGAGCAGGACGGCCTGTTCAAGACCGCCCCGGACCTGGATGAGCTGCTGCCGTGAAAAGTCCGAACATCGCACTCGGGGCGGCGGGGCTCGCGGCCTTCCTCGCCCTCGGCGAGGCCGTGCCACGGCTGGGCCTGGTCGACGCCGACTACTTCTCGCCCCCGAGCAGGATCGCCGGCGCGCTGGGCGCGGAACTCGGCGACGGCGCCTTCTGGTCGGCGCTCGGGAACACGCTGACGGGCTGGGTGATCGGCCTGGGAATCGCGTCGGGCGCGGCCATCGTCTGCGGCCTGCTCATCACGGTCGTGCCGTTCCTGCGGCAGGTGACGGCGTCGACGATCGAGTTCCTGCGTCCCATCCCGTCCGTGGCACTGATCCCGCTGGCCGTGCTGCTGTACGGCACCGAACTGCGCTCGGTGCTTGTGCTGGTGGTGTACGCGTCGTTCTGGCAGGTACTCATCCAGGTGCTGTACGGCGTCCAGGACGTCGACCCCGTCGCCGAGGAGACGGCGCGGTCGTACGGGCTGGGGACCTGGGCACGCATCCGGCACGTGATCTGGCCGACGGCCCTGCCCTACGTCATGACCGGGATCCGGCTCGCCGCGGCGGTGGCCCTGGTGCTCGCCATCACGGCGGAACTGGTCATCGGCGCACCGGGACTGGGGGCGCTGATCGCGGTGGCCCAGGCGTCGCAGGCCGTGCCCGACATGTATGCGCTGATCACGGTGACCGGAGTCCTGGGGCTCCTGATCAACCTGGGGGCCCGGGCGGTGGAGCGGCGGGCGCTGGCGTGGCACCAGTCCGTACGCGGGGAGGTGGTGTCGTGAGGGCGCTGACACGACAGGTGCTGTTCGCGGCCGGCCTGCCCGCGGTGCTGCTGGGACTGTGGTGGGTCGCCTCGGACGGGAGCACCGACCCGTTCTGGCCACCGCTGCGCACGATCCTTCGGACCTTCCCCTCGGTGTGGACCGGCGAACGCCTGCGCACCGACCTGCTGCCCAGTGTGCTGCGCCTGGCCTGCGGCTGTACGCTCGCGGGCGTCGTGGGCGTCGGCCTGGGCACCCTCATCGGTTCCTACCGCGGGGTGCGGGCCTTCTGCGAGCCCGTGCTGGAGTTTCTGCGGGCCGTGCCGCCCCCGGTACTCGTCCCGGTGATCATGCTGTTCGCCGGCATCGGCGACACGATGAAGACGGTGGTGATCGCGAGCGGCTGTGTCTGGCCGATCCTGCTCAACACGGTGGAGGGCGTGCGCGCGGTCGACCCGGTCATGCTGGAGACGGCGCGTTCGTATCACCTCCGTGGTGCCGGACGGCTGCGCCACCTGGTGCTGCGGTCGGCGAGTCCGCAGATCGTGGCGGGTCTGCGCCAGGCCCTCTCCGTCGGCATCATCCTCATGGTCATCAGCGAGATGTTCGCGGCGAACAACGGCATCGGCTTCACGGTGGTGCAGTTCCAGCGCAGCTTCGCCATCCCCGACATGTGGACCGGAATCCTGCTCCTGGGCCTGCTCGGATTCCTGCTCTCCCTCGCCTTCCAGTTCGCCGAGCGCCGGGTGCTCGGCTGGTACCACGGCCTGCGCGCATCCACCCGGAGGTCGTGAGTGAACATTCCGAAAGGGCGAACCATGCTCGACGTACGTGGTCTGAGGAAGACCTATCAGGGGTCCGGCCGGCAGGTGGAGGCGGTCCGCGATCTCACCTTCACGGTGAAGGCCGGTGAACTCGTCTGTCTGGTGGGCCCGTCGGGCTGCGGCAAGACGACCCTGCTGAAGTGCATGGGCGGACTTCTCAGCCCGTCCGCAGGACAGGTGCTCCTCGATGGTGAACCGGTGACCGGGCCGCCGCCCGGAATGGCGATCGTCTTCCAGGAGTACGGGCGCAGCCTCTTCCCGTGGCTGAAGGTCGGCGACAACGTCGACCTGCCCCTGAAGCAGAAGAAGACACCCAGGGCGGAACGCCGAAGGCTGGTCGCCGACGCCCTGCGGTCGGTGGGGTTGCCGGACGCCGCGGACGCCTATCCCTGGCAGTTGTCCGGAGGTATGCAGCAGCGTGTCGCGATCGCCCGGGCGCTGGCCTACGAGCCCCGGGTCCTCCTGATGGACGAGCCGTTCGCGGCGGTCGACGCGCAGACCCGCGCCGACCTGGAGGACCTGGTGCGAGCCCTGTGGCAGGAGCGCGGGATCACCGTCCTGTTCGTCACGCACGACATCGACGAGGCAGTCTACCTCGGCGAGCGGGTGATCGTCCTGTCCGCCTCGCCGACCGTCGTGCAGGACGAGCTCCGGATCGATCTGCCCGACGAACGGGATCAGCTGCACACCCGGGCCGCCCCGCGCTTCACCGAGCTGCGGACTCACGTCTACGAGCAGATCCAGGCGGCCAAGCGAGCGGGCCGGGCAGGGACGTCCACGCCGTCGGCCGCATCGGCCGCCGGCGGGCATCCGGCGGGCTGAACCCGGCCGACGGTCGTCCCGATCACCGCCGCCGTCAGCGTCCCGGCACCCGGGCGGACGGCGGCGGCGCGCGTCGGTGGACTGAGCGGGCCTTCCGCGGGCCGGGCAACAGCCCGGTGACACCCTGCGCGACCGCCGCCGCCCTACCCGGAGACGGGATCTCCGTTTTGCCGTAGGGTGAGGGCATGAACGACGCCTCGATCCGGGTGGTCATCGCCGACGACCAAGCTCTGCTGCGGGGCGGATTCCGCATTCTGATCGACTCGGCCGACGACCTGGAGGTGGTCGGAGAGGCCGAGACCGGCCGCGAGGCCATCGAGATCGTCCGCCGGACCACCCCGGATGTCGTGCTGATGGACATCCGTATGCCGGAGCTGGACGGACTGGCGGCCACGCGGGAGATCGCCTCGGATCCGGACCTGGACGGCGTGCGCATCGTGATCCTCACCACCTACGAGGTGGACGAGTACGTCCTGCAGGCCCTGCGGGCCGGGGCGTGCGGTTTTCTGGGGAAGGGGATGCGCCCCGCGGAACTTCCGGAGGCCATCAGGGTCGCTGCCCGCGGCGAGGCCCTGCTGTCCCCCCGGGCCACTCAGTCGTTGATCAAGAGATACCTCGCGCTCCCCGAAGGACCGCCGCCCGTCCGCTCCGCGGAACTGGCCGAACTCACCGACCGTGAGCGGGAGATCGTGGCGCTGGTGGCCGAGGGACTGTCCAACGAGGCGATCGCCGACCACCTGATCATCTCCCGCCAGACCGTCCGCACCCATGTGCACCGCGCCATGGCCAAACTCCGGGCCCGGGACCGGGCACAGCTCGTGGTGACCGCCTACCGGACGGGGCTCGTACGCCCTGCGGCCGCGGACCGGTAGCCCCGGGCCACGAACGCGCTGCCGCAGCCGTGGCTCAGGGCTTCGTCCGGGGTGCGGGAAGGAACGCGTCCACGCTGAACACCTCGGGGCCCTCCTGGACGTCGAGACGACCACCGACGGAGGCGGCCCGCTCGCGCAGGCCCAGCAGGCCACGACCGGTGCCCCAGCGCTCCGGGGAGGGCAGCGGGGTCGTGACGGAGGAACCCCGCCGGACCTCGCCGCGGACCACCGGGTTGACCACCGTGATCCGGAGCCGGTGCGCGGCGAAGGACAGGCGGACCCTCGCGGTCGGGGGCGTCGCGTACTTGAGCGCGTTCGTCAGCGACTCCTGGATGATGCGGTAGCCGGCCACGCTGACGGCCGGGCTCAGGTCGAAGGCCCTTCCGCCGCTTTGTATGTCGATCGCCAGGCCGGCGGCCCGGAAGCCGTCGAGGAGATCGTCGAGGCGGTCGAGGGTGGGCACGGGCTCCGGCGGGAGCGGCTCGCCGTCGGGCTGGCGCAGGACGGTCAGCATCGTGCCGAGTTCGGCCAGTGTGCTGCCGCTCGCCGCGATGACGTGCTCGATGGCCGCTTCTGCCGCGTCGGGCTGTCGGCGCAGCAACTGGACGGCCGCCCCGGCCTGGAAGTTGATCACGGTGATGCTGTGGGCCACGATGTCGTGCAGGTCGCGGGCGAGACGCAGCCGCTCCTCGGCCACCCGTCGGCGCGCCTCCACTTCCCGGGTTCGCTCGGCGCGCAGGGCACGGTCCTTGATGGCCTGGATGTAGGCGCGGCGGTTCCTGGTGGCATCGCCGATGGCGGTGGTCGCACCGAGCAGGGCGATCAGCACGAGGTTGCCCGGGTCGAGGAGATGGCGCCCCGTCACAAGAAGCGTGAGGATCGGGACCACGATCGCGGTCACCGTGCCGGTGATCAGAGCACGGGTGCGCGGGGCCGCCACAGCCGCGGAATACAGGGCCACCAGACAGCACACTATTCCGGGGCCCGGCTCCCCCGTCCACAGGAGGGCCGCAAGGAAGACGGCGGTCGTCGTCGCCAGCACGGCCAACGGCATACTCCGTCGCACCGTCAGCGGCCCCGCCGAAAACACGGCGAGCAGCGTCGCGAGCCATACCGGGGCACCCTTTTCGAGGAACCCCGGGAAAAGGAGGGCCGCACAGGCAGCGGCAAGCAACCCGTCGACGAGGAACGGGTTGCCTGGCGCCCGGCTCCGGATTCCGTGCAGCACTCTCACCATCGCCGGACTCCGGCCGGTCTTTTCTCGCGGCAGCGCGTGCCCACACACTTCACGCCGTTCACGGTACGCGCCGCAACCGGCCCGGACACCCTGCCCGTCTCGTCGTACCGCTGCCGTCCTGACCGCGGTGGCCGCCCGGACCCCTGGCTCGATCTGCACCTTTCCCGGAACCCGAGGGATTCGGTGGCCGGTTCGCCCTACGCGGACCCACGTATGCGGCCCGGCACGATACGGCAGGCGCCGTATGCGCGAAAGACGGTATTCAGGGGACGCGCGAACCGGTTTCCAGAAGGCAGTTTGAACACGTCGCACCCTCCACACGACGAAACCCGCACTCCGACAAAGGTGATGATGTGAAGCGCCGAATATTCCTTTCCGGTATGGCAGCCACCGCGGCGGGCGCGACCGCCGCCTGGTACTACGGCGGAACGCAGGGCGCGGCGGCGTCGACCGGAAACCCGCTGACGTTTCCCAGGGACTCCTGCACCACGAAGACCCAGACCATCACGACGGCAGACGGCACCGAGAAGAGCGTCACCTACCGGTTCTGGGAGAACGTCGTATACGTCGCCAACCCGGTGGACCCGACCTACCAGTGCCTCAACGTCCAGGAGCCGATCGAGATCGACGGGCGGGCCATCGACGCCTCCCACGCTCCGATCTTCTTCTCCATCCCGCTCGGCGGCTTCCTCTCGGGCACGCCCGCCGGCGGCACGAACCCCGGCGGCGGCTTCCCCGGTGCCACCCCGACCGCGACGGCCACGGCCGGGGGCGCGCTGCCGCCCGGGGCGGGCGACCAGGGCGTCAACTCGGCACTGGCCCTCGCCGCCGGCTACGTCGTGGTCACTTCGGGTGCCCGGGGCCGGGAGAACGTCAAGGACGGCAAGTACTACGGCAAGGCTCCCGCCGCCCTCGTCGACCTGAAGGCGGCACTGCGGTACGTCCACAGGAACAGGGGCGTGCTGCCCGGCAACCCCAGCAGGATCATCACCAACGGTGGCAGCGCCGGCGGCAACTTCTCGTCCATGATGGGCGCCTCGGTGGGCAGTGCGCTGTTCGACTCCTATCTCCGGGAGATCGGCGCGGCGGAGGCGAGCGACGCGGTGTTCGCCTCCGCCGTTTTCTGCCCCATCATCGACCTCGGCAACGCCGACAAGGCCTACGAGTGGATGTTCGGCTCGGCCAAGCTGGACGGCGAGCTGGTCGACCGGACGGCCTCGAAGGAGCTGACCTCGCAGTTCGCGGAATACCAAGCAGCCCTCGGCCTCCATGGCGTGGGCCGGTTCGGACGGGTGACGGCCGCCAACTACGACCGGTACCTGCTGGAGAACTACGTACAGCCGGCCGCGACCAGTCACCTGCGGGCTCTCCCGGAGGCCGACCGGACGGCCTACCTGACCGCCAACCCCTTCATCGAGTGGTCGGGCGGCAAGGCGTCCTTCTCCTGGGACGGCTACATCGCGCACATCGGCCGGTCCCGTCCCGTGCCCGCCTTCGACGACAAGTCCCTGTCGGAGCCGGAGCCGGGTTACTTCGGCGACGAGACCCACAATGCACGGCACTTCACCGACTTCGGCCTTCGGTACGCGACCGGTGACAAGACCGCCACGGTCGACAGCGACATCCCGCACAAGGTCATGCTGACCAACCCGATGTCCTACCTGGAGCAGCGCAACCCGCGGCGGGCGAGGCACTGGTGGCTGCGTATCGGCACCAGCGACACCACGCACTCCCTGACCGCGATCACCAACCTCGCCCTCAAGACACAGAACCTCGGCGACGACGTCAACCTCAAGATGTACTGGGACGGTGGCCACGGCGCCAACGAGGACCCGGGCGACCTGATCAAGTGGATGGGCGAGATCACCGGCTACACCGTCGGGTAGCACGACGGCCGAGCCCGGCCGGGCCGGGACGGAAAGCGCAGAGCACACACCTGGGCGGGGTACCTGACGGTGCCCCGCCCAGTGGTCGCGAGAAGCACAGATCATCGATCTCGTTCTCCGCTGACCTCGTGCGCCGCGGCGAGTTCCCCTGCCGCGTGCTCACGGGCCGGTCACTGCCCGATGCCGTGGGCGAGGAGGCTCTCGGCGGTCTCCGCGATGGTGTCCTCGATGGGCCGCGCCCGCCACCCGAGAAGCCGCTCCGCCTTGGCGCTCGTGGCGTCGAGATCCCGTCCCAACTGGTGCCTCAGCAGTCGCAGTTCCGGGTTCACGGTGCCCAGTGCTCGCGCGAGCCACACGGGCAGTTCACGGGCCGGGGCCTTGGCGGCGCGCTCCCCCAGGCGGTCACGCAGAATGCGCGCGATCTCGACAACCCGCAGGCTGTGCCCGGCGGTTGCGAGGAAGCGCTCGCCGGCGGCCGCCGGATCGGTCATCGCGCGCAGGTGCAGATCCGCGACGTCGCGCACGTCGACGAAGCCCATCCCGAAGGGAGGACAGGCAGGCACCCGTCCCTCGATCATTCTGCGCACGAGGCGCAGGGAGGGCGGGTCGTCGGGGCCGAGCAGTGGTCCGAGGACCCCCACGGGATGAACCACTGCCAGTTCCAACCCACCGCCTTCGGCGGCGACGAACTGCCAGGCGGCGCGCTCGGCGAGCGTCTTGGACCGCTGGTAGGGCGGGATGTCGCTGTCGACGTCGGTCCAGTCCTCCTCGGTGAACGGGGTCGAGCGCGGTGGGTGCCCGATCCCGATGGCGCCGAAGGCGCTCGTCAGGACGACCCGCCGCACGCCTGCGTCCCGGGCGGCGCGCAGCACCCTCAGGACGCCCTCCCGTGCCGGGACCACCAGTTCGTCGTCGGTCGCCGGTGTGCGGCGCAGGGTCGGCGAGGCGACGTGGAGGACGAAGTCGCAGTCGGCGACGGCGTCGTCCCAGCCCTCGGGGTTTTCGAGGTCGGCGCGTACGACCGTCAGACGGTCGTCGTCGAACGGTGCGGCCGCGTGCAGCCACGAGCGCAGGGCGGGCTCGCGTCGCAGGTCGCGGACGGTGGTGCGGACGGTGTGCCCGGCGTCGAGCAGGGTCAGGACGCACCAGCTCCCGATGAATCCGGTCCCTCCGGTGACCAGTACCTGTGCCATCTCTGTCTCCTCAGCTCGCGACTCGAAAGCTCGCGACTCGAATACGGTCGCTGCCCTGGCGGGGCGGCGGGTTCTGCCGTGCCTCGGTGGCGACGAACGGTGGTGCCGGACTCCGCGCCCCGGGGCACGAGCGGGCAGCGGCGGCGGCGCTGACGACGGGGTTCACGCGAGAGCCATACCGGGAACGCGCTTGCGGATGGCCTCCATCTCGGCCTCGTCGGAGACGCCCTGCCAGTCGTACCGGGGGGTGTACGGGGCCTCCAGGGCGCGCACTTCGTCGTCGGTGAGCTCGATGTCGAGGGAGGCCACGGCCTCGTCGATCTGCCGGATCGAGCCGGCGCCGACCAGCGGCGCGGTGACGACCGGCTGGCGGCGCAGCCAGGCGAGCGCGACCTGAGCGCGGCCGGCGCCGTGGGCGTCCGCGACCTGTCCGACCGCGTCGACGATCGCGTGGTTGGACGCCTCCTGCTCGGGCGAGTAGAGGGTGTCGGCGTACGCGCCATCCGTCTCGGAGCGCGGTGTCGAGCGGGCGTCGTCCCACGCGCGGGCGAGACGGCCGCGGGCCAGCGGCGACCAGATGATCGTGCCGACACCCTCGTCCAGGCAGAGCGGGATCATCTCCCGCTCCTCCTCGCGGGCGAGCAGGTTGTAGTGGTCCTGCATCGACACGAACCGCGCCCAGCCGTGCTGCCTCTGCAGGCGCAGTGCCTTCGCGAACTCCCAGGCGTGCATGGACGAGGCGCCGAGGTAGCGGACCTTGCCGGCCTTCACGAGGTCGCTGAGCGCCTCCAGCGTCTCCTCCCACGGGGTGGCGTGGTCGTTGCGGTGGATCTGGTAGAGGTCGATGTAGTCCGTGCCGAGGCGGCGCAGGGAGTGGTCGACCTCGGTCATGACCGCCTTGCGCGACAGGCCGCGGCCGTTCGGTCCGAGCCGCATCGGGTGGCGCAGCTTCGTGGCGACCACCACGGCGTCGCGGTCGGCGAAGTCCTTGAGCGCGCGGCCGAGGATCTCCTCGCTGGAACCGTTGGAGTACATGTTCGCGGTGTCGAAGAAGTTGATCCCCGCCTCCAGCGCGTGCCTGATGAGCGGGCGCGCCTCCTCCTCGCCCTTCGACCAGACGGGGTGCCCGCGGTCGGGTTCGCCGTAGGTCATCGCGCCGATCGCGATCGGGGACACGTCCATACCTGTGGTGCCGAGCTTGATGTACTGCATGACGCCCCTCTAAAGTAAGTGGAGAACTCTCCGCATAACGTAGTGGAGAGCTCTCCACTTAGCAAGTGAGGTCCCGTGGTCCGTTCAGACGCCCGTGAGAACAGGGCGCGCATCCTCGCCGCCGCCCGCGAAGCACTCGCGGCGGACGGCAGCACGTCGATGAACCAGATCGCCCAGCGCGCGGGGGTGGGCGCGGGCACCCTGTACCGCAACTTCCCGACCCGTGAGTCGCTGGTCCTGGCCGTCTACCAGGACGAGGTGGTACGCATCGTCGGCACGGTGCCCGACCTGCTGGCCCGGATGCCGCCGCTGGAGGCGCTCCGCCACTGGACGACCGGCCTCGTCGAGGCCATGCGCAGAAAGCACGGCCTCGGCGACGCCCTCGGCCCGGGCGCGCACCAGACGATCACCGAGCAGAGCTACGGGCCGGTCATCGCCGCGATCACCGAACTCCTCGACGCCGGCAAGGAGGACGGAAGCATCCGTGTGGACGCCGACCCCGGCGACTTCCTCCAGCTGACCGGCGCGTTGTGGCGCGCCGCGTCCAGCCCCGAGGACCGGGCACCCCACATGCTGGCGCTCATCCTCGACGGACTCCGCACCCACCGGTAGGCGCCGCGCACACGCGGCCCGGCCTTCGCCGGCGCCCCCGGCGGCCGCTTCCTCCGGCACCTCGTCATCGGCGCGGTCGCCGGCGACCCGGCCATCGGCGGATGTGGTTCAGCCATGTCGTGGATGAGCCGGACAGCGGATTCGGATCGCGCGGAGGATGGTGGCCGGGTTCCGGTCGACTCATGGTCGTCCCTTTGATCGCGGCGCACGGCGGCGGTGGCCTCCCCACCCACCTCGGCCGCTCCGACCACGCCTGGCGGGCCCGCCCCGACGCCCGCGGCTGCGCCCGGGAGCCGAGCAGCTACGTGCGACGTCCCGGAGACGTCCTCGGCTCCGGAACCTGCGGCAACGGCGGTGCCTGGCCGAGCCGTGGGGCGTGCGCGGCAGGCAGGACCCGCCGCCGCTGCGGCCCGGCGACACGGTGACGCTCACCGTCGAGGGCATCGGCACGGTCTCCTACACCGTGGTGCACGGCGCTGATCCCGTGCCGGTGGCGGCCGCCCGGCGGCGCTCCCGCGAGCGGCCGTCGGAAACCTGAACCGGTGACATGGCCCGGCGGACTGCCCTGACGACACGCGGCCGTGGTCCGGACCGCATGAGCCGGAGAGGGAGCTGCGTCGTGGAGGTTCCGCCCCGCTCGAACAGGGCGGCCGGCGCCTCGCCCGTGGCGTTGAACGCCGCCTCGGCCCGGTCGAGGATCGCGGGGTCGTGTTCGACGTGACGTTCGACGAGAGGGGCACTTCTACCGGCCGTCGGCCGACAGTTCCTTCACCGGAACCCGCCGGAACTCGATCGTTTCGTAGGCCGTCCGGACGCCCGTTTCGTACAGGATGCCCACACTCTCGCCGTCGGTCTGAACGAGGTCCGAGTACCCGGCCTTCCGCGTGGACAAGGTCAGCGCCTTGCTGAAGGACCGCCCGCCGTCCGTACTGCTCCACAACGCCATCGCCGCGCGGTCGGCCGGCACGGAGGGCCCCGAGAACAGCAGGTTCCCTCCCTCCCCGGCCAGTTGCAGCACGCTCCCCTCCACCAAGGGCACGTCGTTCAGCGAGCGCTGCTCCGCATAGCCTCGGTCCAGGCCGGCACCCCCGTCACTGGAGTAGGCGTCCAGGCGGTTCCCCGGGCTCGTGCCCTTCTGGTTCCGGGCGTTGAAATACAGTCGTCCGTCAGGCAGTTGAGCCGCTGTCGACTCGTTCGCGTTGTAGACGCCCTCGTAGGAGTCATCGATGAAGCCGAGGTGCCAGGACCTCCCCCCGTCGTCGCTGTAGATCGCGTGCGCCCCGTAGTACTTGGGCTCCTGGCCGGTGTCCGGCGAACCCGGAGGCGGCGCGGAAGAGTGGTTCGCCGGGACCACCAGCCGCCCCGCGTGGTCACCCCGCGTCAGCGCGACGGCGTGGCCCGGTCCTGTGGCGTACCAGCGCCAGTCCGGCCTCTTCACCTCCGACGTGATCTCCCGCGGGGCGGAGAAGGAGCGTCCGTCGTCCTCGCTCGTCTGCACGAAGACCCGCCGGCCCTGCTCGCCCGTGGCCTCACCGCGCAGAATCTGCGCTTCGGTGACGTCACCGTTGTGGTACGAGGTGACGAGCACGATGTTCCCGGTCCGGGGATCGACGACCGGGGACGGGTTGCCCCGGGTGTTCCCCTCGCCCTTGGCGACGACCTGCAGCCGCCCCCACGTGCATCCGCCGTCCCACGACCTCCTGAGCACGACGTCGATGTCGCCGTGGTCCGCCCTGCCACCGACCCGGCCTTCGGCGAAGGCGAGCAAGGTCCCGCCGCGCGTGCGGACGACGGCGGGTATGCGGTAACTGACATAGCCTCCCGTGTCCGAGGCGTACGGAACGGAGGAGACGCATCTTCGGTCCGGCTGGGCGTCCGCGCTGCCGGCCCCGTCCGCCCAGGGCCGGTCCAGGACCACGAGCGCCGCGATGCCGATCGCGACGGCGCCGAGCACGGACATACGGCGGCTCGGGAAAGGACGGCTCATTGCTCTCCAGGTCAGCGGGACAATCCAGCCGAACCTAGAGGCGTGGCTGTGACGCGGCAACGCCTTTGAGGTGAAGGGGAGATGAAGGGCCGGGCACCCGGTTCGACCCCGAGCACATCGCCGAGCGGTACCGGCGGGCGGTCGACGACGCCGAGCCGGGTGTCGTCGACGCGCACTTCAACGGGGCCTGAGCCGCGTTGGACAGCCTCCTGCCCCTCGGCCGGTTCCGGCCTGGGTCAGCTGCTGAAGTAGAAGTAGTTCCAGGTGCCGTACGTGGTGGTGTTCACGTTGTCGCCCGAGGAGGGGTCGATGTACGAGGTGCGCACCCGGGCGCGTACGCCCGAGCTCCCGGGGTGGCCGAGGTTGACGATGGACTTGCCGTTGGTTCCGAGGGAGAAGTACTCGGAGTCCGTGGTGTACCACTTGCCGGCTGAGTAGACCTGGAGGTCCAGGCGCTCCTTGCGGCCCTTGTAGTAGGTCATCGTGGTGGTCAGGACGGCGTCGGTGTTCTTGTGGTAGTAGCGGTAGCGGGTCGAGCCGATCGTGCCGGTGCGGTAGTACTTGGACAGTGAGCTCGCGGTTTTCACGTGTGCGTAGGCGGTGGACTTGGCGGTGCGGCCGGCGTAGCGGGCGTCGCCCTTGAAGACGGCGGTCACGGCGGTGTCGCGGGACATGGTGACGGTGGCGGACAGGTTGCCGTGGGCGTCGGTCCTGCCGGTCTTCAGGAGCTTGTTCGGCTTGTCGCCGCCGTAGGGGTCGGCCCAGATCTCCACCGTGCGGTTGCTGTAGGTGGTGCCGAGGTGGGCCGTGAAGACGACGTTCTTGCCGTAGGCGTACGTCTTCTTGTTGTTGGTGAGGGTCAGAGCGGGTGTGGCGCGGGGGACGGTGACGGTGTCCGAGGCGGATGCCGGGGTGTGCGAGGCGTCCCCGGCGTAGGTCACGGTGTAGCGCACCTTGCTGCCGGCAGGCGGCGCGTCGGTGAAGGAGAACGTGCCGTTCGCGCCCAGCGCCTTGGTGCCGAGCGATGTGCCCGAGGGGGACAGCAGGTCGGTGCGCACGACGTTGAGCGGGGTGCCGGCGGGCAGCTTCAGACCGGTCGTGAGCGTGCCCTTGACGGTGAGTGTCTTGCCGCGCGTGCCGGTGGCCGGAGCGTCGACGGTCAGCTTCGTGACGTACTTGCGCGGTTCGGTGACGGTCTGCAGCTGTCGGAAGTCCGTGGTCCCGGTCAGCACGAACAGTTTCGTGCCGTCCGCCGACCAGGCCGTCGAGTGCCCGCCCCACGGCATCCATGAGTCCGACAGGTTGCGGATGCTGGCGGGGGCGTCGGCGCCGCCGGGGAAGACGTAGGTGTCGCCGGTGTTCTCGGTGTCGAGGGCGGTCGCCGCGACCGTGCCGTCCGGGGCGACGCTGACGGTCTCCGGCTCGTCCTTGACCGGGTACTCGTGCACCTTCTGCAGGTCGGAGAGCCGGTATTCGGTGACCGCCCGGTTGCCCGGCCCGGCCACGACGATCGACTGTGCGTCCGGTGTGAGGGCGCCGTCCCGGTAGAAGCCGCCCTCGTCCGCGGCGACGCGGATGACCGGGGTTCCGGAGGAGACGTCGTAGACGATGATCGGTCCGCTGCTGATGCCGGGGTCCAGGGCGACCAGGGTGGTGGGGTTCGCCGGGTCGGCGAACAGCCTCGGCGTGGTGGCGAAGTCGTGGTCGCCGGCGAGGTCGAGGGTCACGGTGGCCGGGTCGGAGCTCAGGTCGACGCCACCGAGCCCGGAGTCCCACTGGTCGCCGTAGCCGAACCAGATCCGGCCCTCGGTGAGGGCGATCCAGCGCGGCGCCGTCCCGGCGCCGGTCGGGTACTCGGCGGTCTGCGTGAGCGTCGTGGTGTCGAACGCGACGATCTTGTCCGCTCCGGTGACCGCGGCGTACAGGGTGCTGCCGTCCGGGCTCAGCTGGAGATCGGACACCTGGGGCAGGCCGGTGAGCTTGTCGAGCACCTTGCCGTTGTAGCCGACGACGGAGATCGTGTTGTCGCCGCTGATGTAGAGGTGCTGGTGGGCGCCGTCGACGACGGTGTCGTTCACGGTGCCGACGCTGATCGGCACGCTGGTGTCGGCGGCCGCCGGGCCGGCCGTCGTCAGCACCGCGGAGCTGAAGAGGGCTGCCGTCGCGACGGCAGCCGGAAGTGTGCGGAAACGCACGGTGATTCGAACCCCCCAAGGGCGAGTGGCCGCTGTGTGCGGCCTGTACCGGCCCTGTAGCCGGTGAGCGAAGGTTAGGCCGGAGCTCCGACACCCCACGCGGCGCCCTCGGTTCTGTACGGGCAGGCAGGCCAGTTCGGAGAGGGAGCAGGGTGGCGACGGCGAACTGAGCAAAGAGGCGTGCGTCAAACGCCCTTCAGCACACGGTCAAGTGCCGCCCGGCCCACAGGTCCCCAGTTCGGCTTGCCGCCGGGAAGGCCCCGGTCTCCGTTCTGCCCCATGAGCATCAGGAAGAGGCTCTTCATCGCGGCCAGCCCGCGGGCGCGCCGGATCGCCGCCTCGTCCGCATGCGCGTACATGTCGAAGAACCGTGCGGCCGTGCCCGCGGGTAGCAGCACCCATGCGGCGGCGAGGTCCCACGCCGGGTCGCCGGCGAACATCGCCCCGAAGTCGACGATGCCCGAGAGCGTTCCGTCCGAGACGACGACGTTCGCGGGATGGAGGTCGCCGTGCACCCACACCGGCGGGCCCTCCCACGCGTGGGCCGCAACGGCGTCGTCCCAGACGGCCCGGACGTCGGCAGCGATGTCGTCGGGAGCAACGGCCTGGAGGAATTTCTCGAAGCCGTCCGTGCAGTTCCTGGGGTGAGCGCCGAAGTCCGAGCTGATCGGCGCCTCGGCGGGCGCCGGCACGTGGAGCGCCCGGAGGAAACCCGCCAGTGTGTCGGCCGCGTGGGTGCCGCGGCTGATCGAGCCGTGGTCCAGCGGCTCGCCGGGAACCCATGTCATCACGGTCCAGTGCTTGGGGAAGCGCTCGGACGGTTCGCCGAACCGCACCGGGGTCGGCACCGGGAGCGGCAGGCGCGGGGCCAGCACGGGGAGCCACCGCCGCTCCTTGAGCTGGAGCTCCGGGGTGGGGTCCATGCGCTGCATGCGCACGGCCAACTCGTCCCCGAGACGCCACATCTGGTTGCCCCAGCCGCCCGCCACCTCGCGGATGGCCAGCCCTGCAAGGTCCGGATGCTGCTCCCGCAGCAGGTCACGGACCAGGTCTGCGGTGATCTCGATCCCGGTGTCGGTCATGCGAAGTCACAGTACCGAGATGCCCCGCCCCCAAGCGGCCCAGCGTCCCCGCCTTGTCGAGATCCGCGACAACCTCGTCGCCCGGGTCACCGCCGGGCGTGAGTCCCAGGGCTGCCCTTGCCCGTCGGGTGCGTTCGTCGGCGAGGACTTCCGTCCGGCCCGTTTCGACGGCACGAGTCCTGCTCGGCGACCAGGAACTCGGCGCTGCCCGCTGAGGCGGCCTCGACGATCCGCGGGAACGTGGCGTCGTCGAAGACCGCTCGGTCGGGCCGGTAGCTCGTGACGAACCCGCTCAGCAGACGGTAGATGTCGTCGGCGTCCGAGGGCGTGGCGTCGCGGATGGTCGTCATGCGGGGCCGTCCGCCGGGAGGTCGGCGATCGACGCCGTGGCGGCTGTCCGCTCCGGGGGAACACCCGACGCGGCGCAGACCTCCACCGGTCCGGTCGCGTCGGCGTGCCCGTGCAGCGGGAAGGACACGCCGAGCGAAGCGAGGATCTCCGGTGGACCGACGGGTGCGAGAGCCTTCACCTCTCCGAGATTACCTTGCACAGCAAGGGAATTGACCGTACGTCAGGCAGCCCGCAGGGGCGCCACGGTCTCGCTCACGCGTCGCCGAAGCGCCGGCGGAAGTCCTCGGCCAGGGTGTCGCCCGCGGCCTCGGCCAAGCGGCCGACCACCGGGTGCAGTACCAGGCGTCGGCGGCCTCCACGGTCACCTCCGTCCAGAGGTCGTCGTGGCCCCAGTCGTCGTGAGTGGTCACCGTGGCGTGACAGGTGTCCGGCTTGACGCATTCCGATATGGGCATACGATGGCTGCCATGGCACGAGCAGCGACGACGTCGGACGCGTTCAACGCGATCGCCGAGCCGCAGCGCCGGGACATCCTGGCGCTGCTGCGGGCGGGTGAGTGGCCGGTGAGCGACCTGGCCCAGGAGCTGGGGATGAGCCAGCCGCGGGCGTCCAAGCACCTGCGGGTGCTGCGGGAGGTGGGGCTGGTGCGGGTCCGCGAGGCGGGCAAGCAGCGCCTCTACGGTCTGGACGCCCGCGGGCTGCGGCCGATCCACGAGTGGGTCGGTGGATTCGAGCGGTTCTGGAACGAGAGTTTCGACCGGCTGGACACCTACGTGCAGGACCTCAAGCAGACCCAGCAGGAGGAGTGACCGATGGCAGAGGCAGGGCAGGAAACGCGCGCGGAGCCGGCGACGGCCGACCGGGAGATCGTGATCTCCCGGATCATCGACGCCCCGCGGGAGCTGGTGTTCGAGGCGTTCACCGAGGTCCGGCACCTGTCGCGGTGGTGGGGTCCGGAGGGGTTCACCACCACCACGCGGTCCTTCGAGTTCCGCGAGGGCGGGGAGTGGGTCTTCGTGCTGCACGGGCCGGACGGGACCGACTACGCCGAGTGGATCCGCTGGCTGCGGATCGTCCCGCCGGAGCGGATCGCGCTGCTGCACGGTGAGCACCGCGACGACCCGAACGCCTTCGAGTCGGTCCTGACCTTCGCGCCGGACGGCGCGGCGACCCGGATCGTGATGCGCACGGTGTTCCCCACCCGGGAACTGCGCGACGAGGCGGTCGAGAAGTACCGCGCGGTCGAGGGCGGCCGGCAGACCCTGAGCAGCCTGGCGGCCTATGTCGCCGACCTCGCGCGGAAGGGGGCGGAGGGCTGATGGCCGGGAAGGTGTTCTTCAGCGTGTCGATGTCGCTGGACGGCTTCATCGCGCCCGAGCCCGTGCCTGTCGAGGACGAGCTCTTCGCACCCGGCAAGCAGGACGACCCGGACGTTCGGCGCTGGATGGCGCAGTGGACGGAGCTGCAGCAGTGGGTCTTCCCGCTGCGGTTCTTCCGGGAGAACCTGAAGCTGGGCGAGGGCGGCGAGGAGGGCCGCGACAACGACGTCGCACGGGCGACGTTCGAGCGCACCGGCGCGAGCGTCATGGGCAAGCGCATGTTCGACCTCGGCGAGCTGTCATGGCCGGAGGAGGCGCCCTTCCACACCCCGGTCCTCGTCGTGACGCACACCGCGCGCGACCCGTGGGAGCGGCCCGGCGGCACCACGTTCCACTTCGTCGACGACGGCATCGAGCACGCCCTCGACCAGGCCCGGAAGGCCGCCGGCGACCGCGACGTCCGCATCGCGGGCGGCGGCGCGACGATCCTGGAGTACCTGAACGCCGGCCTGGTCGACGAGTTCTCGATCACACTGTCACCGGTGCTCTTCGGCGCCGGCACCCGCCTGTTCGACGGCGTGGACGCGTCCAGGGTCGCGCTGGAGCCGGTCCGTTCGGAGCCGTCGTCGCGGGTGACACACCTGACCTACGCCGTGCACCCACGGTAGCCGCGCCACCACTCCACCCCGGCGACCCCGTTTCCGAGGGCAGTCGAGCGAGCTTTGCTGCGCCCGGGGAACCGGATCAGGCCTCGGCGCCGAGCAGGCCCGTGCCCCGGGGGACCGTGGCCCGCAGTTCCCGCACCAAGGCGCGCACGACGGCGGATCCGACCAGTTCGGAGGTGGTGACATAGCCGACCTGTCGTGTCGGGGGGTTGGGGCCGAGATCAGTGATGCGGAGCGAGGTCGGTGCTCCGGCCAGGGAGAGCGCGGGCATGATCGCCATTCCGTGGCCTCCGCTCACCAGGGAGAGCACCGCTCCGTCGTCCTCGGCCTCGACGGTGGCCTTCGGGATCCAGTCCTGCGCCGCCCACCAGTCGCGGGTGTACGAGCCACAGTTCTCGGCCCAGTCGACCAGCGGCAGCGAACGCGGGGACGCGTGACCCGTCGGGTGCACCAGGGCATACGGCTCTTCGAGGAGCCCCCGCGCGACCAGACCCGGGGGCAGCGGCACCGAGCCGCCCAGTGTGGCGATGGCTATGTCGGCTTTCCCGTCGGCCACTTCGCCGATGGTGCCGCGCCCCACCTCGCGTACGATCCGCACCCGTGGCTCGATCCCGGGGTGCCGGGCGGACAGCCGCTGCAGGACCGGCGGCAGCAGGTGGAGAGCCGCGCTGCGGAAGGCCGCGATCCGCAGCGGCCCCTCGGCGGCATCGGGCCCCGCCGCGCCGCGCGCCTCGGTGGTCAGGACGTCCAGCAGGCGCAGGATGCGGCGGGCGTGCGCGACGGCCTTCTCGCCGGCAGAGGTGGGGCGGGCGCCGGTGCGGCCGCGGTCGAAGAGAACGGCACCGATCTTGCGCTCGCTGCCGCGAACCGAGTGGGAGACCGCGGACTGGGTCAGACCGAGTGTGTCCGCCGCGGCCGAGAACCCGCCGGTGTCCGCGACCGCCACCAGGACGCGCAGTTCGTGCGGGGCGAGATCGGAGTCGGTCGTACGGGCCACAGGGCGCTCACCTCACGGTATGAGAACTGCTCATGGAACGGCGCGACGCATGAGCCCAACCGGCTGCCGGGGCGGCGCATTCCCGCCCTACGGTCCGGGCATGAACGAGACCGCACTCACCGTGCACCAGACCGCCCGCCCGCACGGCTTTCCCACCGTCGGGCACTTCGCCTTCGTCGAGTCCCCGCTTCCCGAGCCCGCGGTCGGCAGCGCGCTCGTGGAGAACCTCTACTGGTCCGTCGACCCGTATCACCGCGAGATGATGGACGACGTGCCCGGCGGCTTCGCGCTCGACGCACCGCTGGAGGGCCGCGCCATCGGGCGGGTCATCGCCTCGCGCACGCCTCGGCTGACCGAGGGCGAGATCGTGTTCCACCGACAGGGCTGGCGCACCCACTCGGTGGTCGTGCCCGGGGAGATCCGGCGGCTGCCCCGCTTCGACCGAGTGCCCCTGACCGCGTACTTGAGCGTCCTCGGCGGCACCGGCCTGACCGCCTATGTGGGCCTGACCCGGATCGCCCGGCTCCGGGAGGGAGAGGATCTGTTCGTGTCGGCCGCGGCGGGCGGGGTCGGCACGGCGACCGGGCGGTTCGCCAGACTGCTCGGCGCCGGACGGCTCGTGGGCAGCGCGGGCTCGGCGGCGAAGGCCGGCCACCTGGTGCGGGAGGTGGGCTACGATGCCGTCTTCGACTACCACGACGGGCCTGCCGCCGACCTGCTCGGCAAGGCCGCGCCGGACGGCATCGACGTGTTCGTCGACAACGTCGGCGGCGAGCAACTGGCCGCGGCGGTGGGCGCGCTGCGCGAGTTCGGACGCGTCGTCCGCATCGGCACGATCACCCAGTACAACACCCCCGACACGACGTTCCCGCGCTTCGACTACGCGGACATCGTGGAGAAGAGCATTCGCATGGAGGGCTTCTTGGTCAGCCACTACCGTGACGTGCAGGAGGAGTTGTACGAGTTCGCGGTGCCGCATCTGCAGAGCGGGCGGCTCGCTCCGGACGAGACGGTCGTCGACGGGTTCGGGCACATCGTGGACGCGTTCCTCGGAATGCTGCGCGGCGAGAACACCGGCAAGATCATCGTGCGCGACCGCACACAGGTCCCGTCCGCAGGATGACACCGGGACCGGCATTGCGGAGCGGCGCCCTCTCCGCACACACGAGAACCGGGAGGCGCCGGGCGGGCGCCTCCCGGTCGAGGCCAACGGCGAGGAAAGCGAAGGAACTCGTTTCGGTACAGGAGTTGAGAAGGAAGCCCCTTCATGGCCTCGCCGTGGGCGACGCTAGCACTCAGCCCGGGATCAGGTCGCGCAGATTTTCGAGGGTGATGATCCGCGAGTCCGGATGCAGTCCCTCGGGACGTTCGAGGCCGATGTACGTCACGGGCTCGCCCGGGACCGGCTCGCCGTTCCACAGGTCGACGGTCGTGGTGTCGCCGGCCATCAGGTCGGTCAGGTACCCCACCGTCAACTGCTCGCGCTCCACGACGGCGCGCACCACCTTCGACACGGACACCTGGTTCTCCTCGACCCGGTTGGCCGACGAGATGCCCTTCAGATACAGGTGCAGCCACTTCGCGTGCCACCGGCCGTCGTCCGCGCGCCGGAACACCAGCGGCAGTGCCACCCGGCCCATCCCGCGCAGCTCCGACTTCATCCGCACGGTGCGCGGCTCGAACGGCCGGCCCTTCTGCTCGCCGTCGCGCAGCATGAAGCCGAAGAACGACTCCTCGACCTCCTCGAAGCCTTCGCCGGCGTAGATGTTGACCTGCGGAACGATGAAGGTGCCGCGCACTCGGTCCAGGGACAGGCTGATGAACTCCGAGGCCCCGTCGGGCGCCTCGGTGACGTCACCCGAATGCTCGCCCCCGACGGCCTTGAGGGAGGTATAGGAGAGCCAGGAATCGGTGCTGTAGTCGGCGTTGAGAAGCAGTGCCGACAGGTCGTAGTCGGTCCGGTGCTCGGTCTCTTTCCAGTACACGAAGAAGCGCAGTTGTTCGCCGTCGACCGCGGAGACCGACCCTCGCGGCAGTACGCCGAACCCGGCCGCGGTCGCCCGGCCGCTGAGCGGAAGCGCCACGTCGAGGACATCGGGGTCGAGCAGCAGCCGGCCCGGCGCCGGGAGCCGTCGACGCATCTCGGCGTCGAGGGCGGCGATCAGACGTTCGCGGTCGGCGGCCGGTACCGGCGGCCGGACGTCGGGGGTCACCCAGGCGCGGCCCCGGCGGTTGACGAAGACCCGCGGTTCGCCGCTCTCACGCGCCCGGTTGTGGAGATGCTCGCGCACCGCGAGCACGACCCGGCCGGAGACGCCGGGAGCGACCTGTACCGCGGCGGCCACCACCGCGTCCCGTTCCTCCTGGTCGGCGGCGATGCGCAGCAGGAGGTCCAGGGCGCGGAACAGCTTGCCGGGAGCGGACTTCAGCAGCGTCACCGCACCGGGGACGTCGAACGCGTCGAGCAGCTGCTCGATCCGGCTGTCGAAGGACCGTGCCTCCTTCTCGCCCCGCGCGACCGCGAACACGTCGGCGGCGTGCGGCCAGCGCGGGTACTCGTGCGGGTGGAGGCGCTCGCCGAGCCGCTTGAAGGGCTCCCGGTGCGCGTGCACGTCGGCGAGCTTGGCGGGGTTCGCGGCGACCACGGCGTCGAGACCCGCGAGCAGTCCCCGGCGCACCGGCCGTGACAGCGCCCGGAACCGGGTCGGCTCCTGCAGCGTCACGTCGCCGCCCGACAGCGCGCAGGCCAGCCGGAGCACATCGGTGACCGTGTCGAGGAGAAGGTCCGCCCCGATGCCGAGCCGGGCCTCGTTGACGACCGCCCGGTTCTCCCGGACCGGGATCGCCTCCGGCTGCGGGCCGAGCGCGCACCGCTCGGCGAGGGTCTTGAGGTCGCGCAGGTCGTCCTCGCCCAGCGGGGTCGTGCTGCCGGCCAGGGCCAGGTACAGGTCCGTGAGTTCGTCGTCCAGGTCCCGGCCGAGGTGCAGGACGGTGACCCGGTCGCCCGCCGAGGCGATCAGTTCGTCCTGCGCCGCGAGCATGTCCTCGTAGGTGTGCTGGTACCGGCCGTACGTGGGCAGGCCGAGCAGGTCCAGCACCCCGTGCCCCAGCTGCGTCAGCACGTTCTCGCGCGCCTTCTCGTCGCCGAGCGCTTTCGCCACGCACCGCATCCAGAACTCTTCGGTGTCCGGCACGTTCGCCGGGAAGTCGATGAAGTACGAGTTGTGCCGGACATGGTCGCCCACCATCTCGCCCACGGTGCGCAGCGTCCGCCTGGCGGTGTGCACGACCGCGGCCTCGGACAGCCCCGACAGCCGCTCCAGCAGCTCCGCCGAGAGCTTGAAGCCCACGGAGGTCAGCGCCGCGTCGAACTGCCGCGCGGCGACGGCTCCTTCCCCGGCGGAGCCCTTGGGGGCGGAAAGGCGGTGGGTGTGCCGGATGACCAGCGATTCGGGACTGTGCGCCATTCGGGGATGATCGCAGAGGTGCGCGAGCCTGTGCACGGGGGTTTCTGTGCGCGCTCCGACGCTGTGCTCACACCCGCCACAGCACGATCACCTCACCCGCGAGCGGCAGTTGCGGGACAGCCCTTGGGCGGATCACGGGTGGGACAACGGCCGAGCCGGTCGGCGGATCGGTGGGGGGTCTCGGGACAATCATGGGCATGAGCGACCGAATGTCCGATGCCGAGAACCGGCTGGCCAGGATCGAGGGGCTGCTGGAGAGCGGCGAGCACGATGTCGTGCCCGCGTGGCGCAGGGCCACCCAGGGCGAGCCGCGGTGGGCGGTGACCGCCGTGATCCTGGCGGCGATCGCCCTCCAGTTGATGCTGCCGCACCGGCTCGCCTTCCAGCCGTACTGGCTCCTGCCGGTCCTGGAGGTGGTGCTGCTGGCCGGCGTCATCGCCGGCAACCCCCGGCGGGTCGAGCCCCGCACCCGGTGGCTGCGGCTGCTGGGACTGGTGCTGATGGGGGTGATCAGCCTGGCCAACGGCTGGTCGGCGGTCCGGCTGGTGGTGGGTCTCGTGAACGGCACCGAGGGCCGTGACGCCGGGCCGCTGCTGCTGACCGGCGGGGGCATCTGGCTGACGAACGTCATCGTGTTCGCCCTCTGGTACTGGGAGTGGGACCGCGGCGGGCCGATGGCCCGGGTCCTCGGCCGGCACCAGTACGCGGACTTCCTCTTCGTGCAGATGCAGAGTCCGGAGACCGCACCACAGGACTGGGAACCGGGCTTCCTCGACTACCTGTACCTGTCCTTCACCAACTCCACCGCGTTCAGCCCGACCGACGTGATGCCGTTGTCGCACTGGGCCAAGATGCTGATGATGCTGCAGTCCTCGGTCTCCCTGGTGACGGTGGTCCTGGTGGTGGCGCGGGCCGTCAACATCCTGCAGTGACGGCGGGACGACAGAAACGGCGGCGACGGCGGTGACAGCACCGACGGCCGGGCTGCCTTAGGTTCGTCTCCATGAGCGAAGACTCCTTGCGCCTCGTCACGGTCGAGCGCACCGGCACCGGCCGTTTCACCGCCACGAACGCCCGCGGCGGCACGCTCGCCTTCGGCACCGGCGACGGCACCGAATTCACCCCGGTCGAGCTGCTGCTCGCCGCGATCGGGGGCTGTACGGCGGCGGACGTCGACGTGTCCACGAGCCGTCACGCGGAGCCGGCCACGTTCACCGTCACCGTCAGCGGCCACAAGGTGAGCGACGAGGACGGCAACCGGATGGCGGACCTCGCGGTCGGCTTCTCGGTCGCCTTCCCGGAAGGCACGGCCGGCGACCGCGCCCGCGCGATTCTGCCCCGGGCGGTCGCCGTCTCCCACGACCGGCTGTGCACGGTCAGCCGCACGGTCGAGGCGGGGACGCCGGTCGCCGTGTCGGTCGAGGACGTCTGACGTTCGTCGCCGGGCCGGGTCCTGCCGCGTGGCTGCGTGGGCGTGACAAACGCGTCGTCAGATGCCGGCGGAGCGGTCAAGGGATGACACCCCGCACGGCGGACTGTCACCGGCTGATGGCCAAGGGGTTACCGTTCGACCCAACTCACTTTCCAGTGGGGCCAGTTGACACAGGTTGGCGCTAGCGTTCGACCTGCGGCCACCAGGGGAGGGCCGTACAGCGGTCTGCTGGGGGTGAGCGTGATGGGGCGGGGACAGGTCCTGTCCGCGGCGGCGGTGGCACTGCTGCTCGCGGGCTGCACGAACGGCGGGCACGACGACGCCGGGGCGACGCCCAGGGACACGGCCGGGGGCAGTTCGAGCACGGCGGGCAGTTCGAGCACGGCGGGCAGTTCGGCTGCCTCGGGGGGCGCGAGCGCCTCCCCGTCCCCGTCCAGCCAGCCGTACACGCTGGCCGAGGCCGTCGCGCCGAAGACCCGGGCCGAGGCCGTGGCGTTCGTCCGCGGACTCACCGTGCAGTCCGACTACTTCGGCACCGGGTACCGAAGACGGGACCCGTACGAACTGGGTCCGGCCGACTGGGCCGTGCTCGGCGCGGACTGCCTGTGGCGCCGGGAGGCGCTCCCGTCGACCGTGCTGGCCAGTCTGACCAGGTCGTTCGTCCGGCCGGGCACGGGCGGCTCGGGAGCGGTGTACGTGTCCCTCACCGTCACCGTGCACACCTCGACCCGCCAGGCCCGGCGGGACATGGCGTCCTCGCTGGAGGAACCGCTGCGCTGCCCGCAGGAACGGCTCAACGCGACCGACACCGTGCGGGGCATGACCTCGCGCGGCGATCCGTTCGGCGAACAGCGCACCGCCACCACGGACGACGACCTCACCGAGTACGGCGAGTACGTCGTGGACGGTGACACGAAGGCCCGTGACTTCGACTGGTACAAGCACCGCCTCGGCCCGGTGACCGTGGCCGCGACCGTGCGGCACGCCGCGGGTGAGAGCGAGAAGGAGCAGACGGCCCTCACCGAGGCCGCGCTGACGGGCGTCGGCTATGTGACGGCGAACGTGGACCGCTACGGCCGGGACCGGGCCTCGGACGCCCCGTCCGCCAGTCCGTCCGCCAGTCCGTCCGCCTCTTCGTCCACCGAGGTGAAGGGAGCGGGCGATGAGTGAGACGCTGCGGCCGTCCGACCCGTCGTCGGTCGGGGGTTTCCGGCTGCTGCGGCGGCTCGGCGCCGGCGGCATGGGGGTGGTCTATCTGGGCCGCTCCGCATCGGGTGCGCTGGCCGCCGTGAAGGTGATCCGCGCGCAGGGCGCCGCCGACGACGGCTTCCGGGCCCGGTTCGCGCGGGAGGCGGAGCTGGCGGCCCGGGTCGACAGCCCCTGGGTGGTGCCGGTGCTCGGCGCGGACGCCACGGCCCAGGAGCCGTGGCTGGCGACCGGGTTCGTGGCGGGTCCCTCGCTCGCGGAGGCGGTCGCCGCGCACGGACCGCTGCCGCCGTCCGCCGTACGCGTGCTGGGCTCGCTGCTCGGCGAGGCGCTGGCCGTCGTGCACGCGGCGGGACTGGTGCACCGGGACGTGAAGCCGGGCAACGTGCTGCTCGCGGTCGACGGGCCGCGGCTCATCGACTTCGGTATCGCGCGGGCCGCCGACGACACCGCCCTGACCGCCTCCGGCATGGTGGTCGGCACCCCGGGCTTCCTCGCCCCCGAGCAGGCACGCGGCGAGGCGGCCACCGCTGCGAGCGACGTGTTCGCGCTGGGCTGCGTGCTGGCGTACGCGGGCACGGGCCGCCCGCCGTTCGGCACCGGCGCCCCGGACGCGCTGCTCTACCGCACGGTGCACGACGAGCCCGACCTCGACGGCGTCACCGGCGGGCTCCGCGGGACGCTGGACGCCTGCCTCGCCAAGGACCCCGGCGAGCGACCCGGCGCCGCGGACCTGCGGCTGCGGCTCGCCGAGGATTTCCGGCTGCGGCCGCCCACCGCCGACGCGGCGCAGTCGCCGTCGGCCTGGTTGCCGGACCCGGTGGCCCGGATGGTGGCGGCCCGGGCGGCGGAGAGCCTCGCCCTGCCGGACATCGAGCCCACGGTGGTCGACGACCCCGGCACCGGGCAGCCGGCCCGCCCGTCCCGGCGGCGTCTGCTGCTGGCCGGGGGCGCGCTGCTACTCGCGGGCGGCGGAACCGGGGCGGCGCTCTGGGCGGCGGGCCGCGACGACGGATCGGGGAAGAAGACGGCGGCCCGGCCGTCGTACGTGCTCGGGCTGCAGGTGACGAAGAGCGGGGCGGCGGCACCCCTGGCGCGGGCCTGCGAGCGGGCCGCGCGGCTGGCCGTCGCCGAGCACAACGCGACCGCGGGCCGCGCCTTCGACCTGGGCGTACGGGTCCTGGACGACCACGGCACCGTCGACGGAGCCACCGCGGCCGCCCACGAACTGGCCGCGGACCGGGCCGTCGTGGCCGTACTCGGCCCGGTCACCGAGCTGACGATGCGGGCGGCGTCGCGCGTCTACGCGTCGGCGAAGCTCACCCATGTCAGCAGCACCACGGGGCAGAACGACTACTACGTCTGGTCGCCGACCGTCACCTTCCAGACCGGGGTGGGCCATCAGGCGGCGGGCACCGCGATCGCCCTGCAGGCGCTGCTGAACGGCCTGGGCGCACCGGCGGGCATCGTCATCGACCGCTCCGGGGGCTCCGTCGAGCACGACCAGGGCAGTCTCCTGGTCAACCAGTGGCGGGAGTCGCTGCACGCCCAGGTGGTCCCGAAGGTCGTCGCCGAGGACACCGACGACGCCCCGGCCGCCGTCGCCTCCGTCCTCTCCCGCAAGGTCCACGACTTCGTCTACCTGGGCCCGCTGGACGCGACCGTCCGGGCGGCCCGCCAAGTGTCCGCGGCCGGCTTCACCGGACCGCGCTGGATGTCCCATCTCCTCTACGGCTCCGACTTCCCGAAGCTGGCGGGCGCGGCGGGCGAGGGCTGGTTCGTGGTGACGCCCGTCGTCGACGCGAGCGTTCTGAAGACGAAGGCGGCAGAGCGGTTCACGGCGGCCTGGCGGAAGCGGTACGGCGGCGTCCCGGACCCGTACGGCGCCGAGGCGTACGACAGCGTTCGGATGGTGCTGCGCGAGTTCGCCAGGACCGTACCGTCCGGCGGCGGCCGCCCCGACCGGCTCGCGCTCGCCCTGCGGCTCCACAAGGCCACCTACCAGGGCATCGCACGCACCTACGCCTTCAACCAGTACAACCAGTTCAACGCCGACGCCCGGACCATGGGCGGTGAGACCTACGTCCACCAGGTCCACGACGGGCGGTTCGTGCAGGTCGGGCCGATCCTGGCCAAGCAGACGAAGGGGTAGCGGAGTTGGAGCGGCTCCAGCCCGCCGACCCGTCCTCCGTCGGCGGTCACCGGCTGGTGGGGCGGCTCGGGGCCGGCGGCATGGGCGTGGTGTACCTGGCACGTTCGCCGCACGGTGCCTGGGTCGCGCTGAAGGTGATCCGCGAGGAGTACGCGGGAGACCCCGGCTTCCGGGCCCGGTTCCGCCGCGAGACCGAGCTGGCGGCCCGGCTCACCAGCCGCTGGACGGTACCCGTGCTCACGGCCGACGCGGACGCCCGCGCGCCCTGGCTGGCCTCCGCCTACGTGCCCGGCCTGCCGCTGTCCGAGGCCCTCGCGCTGCACGGCCCCTGGCCTCCCGGCCCGGTCCGGACGCTGGGCGCCGCCCTCGCCGCGGCCCTGGACGACGTGCACCGGGCCGGTCTGGTCCACCGGGACGTGAAACCGGCGAACGTCCTGCTCGCCGCGGACGGACCGCGCCTGATCGACTTCGGCATCGCCCGCGCGGTGGGCGCGACCGCACTCACCACGGACGGCTCGGTCATCGGCTCCCCCGGCTACCTGTCACCGGAACAGGCCCGCGGCAAGGCCGTGGGAGCGCCCAGCGACGTCTTCTCGCTGGGCTGCGTGCTCGCCCGTACGGCGACCGGACGGCCGCCGTTCGGCACCGGGGGCGCGGCGGCCGTCCTGTACCGGACGGTGCGCGAGGCCCCGGACCTGACCGGCGTCCCCGAGCGCCTCGCCCCGATGCTGCGCGCCTGTCTGGCGAAGGAGCCCGGCGACCGCCCCACGGTGCCTCAACTACGTGCTCACTTGGGCGAGTTCACTGCGGAGTCATGGCTGCCGGAGGGCCTGCCGGCGCTGGTCGCGGACCGTGCCGCGCGCGTCCTCGACCTGCCGGTGCCGGAGCCCACCGCCCTCTCCGGGGTGCCCCTCGCCGACGCCCCACCCGCTCCGTCCCGGCGCCGGCTGCTGATCGCGTCGGCGGCGGTCGGCGTCAGCGCGGTCGGCGGCGGCAGCGCCTGGTGGCAGTGGGGGCGGTCCGGGACGCCGGGGTCCGGCAAGGGCCCGCTGCCGACCCGTACGATCGCGCTGCTCGGCGACCTGTCCACCGCCGCCGTCCAGGCCCAGGCGCGCGGGGCGCGGTTGGCGGTCGACCAGCACAACGCCCGCTCCGACCGGACCTTCGACCTGGCCCTGCGCATGGCCGACGACCAGGGAACGGCGGTCGGTTCGGCCGCCGCGGCCGCCCGGCTCGTCGCCTCCCGCGAGGTGTACGCGGTGGTCGGCGCCGGCACCAACACGACCGTGCCCGCCGCCGTGCCGGTGTGCACCGCGGCCGGGCTCTGCCTGCTCATCATCCGCGCCGACACGGACGCGCTCGATGTCACGAACACCACCAGCTCCCTGGTCCTGCGCAGCAGCCGCACCGCGGGGCCCGGCGCCGTCGTGAAATATCTCAACCGGGTGGCACGGCCCGCCAGGACCGTCGTCGTGTACGACCTCACCGACGCCGACGAGGGCGAGGCCACCGTCCGGGGCGCCACCGTCTTCGGGATGCTGAAGGTGGGCACCGTCGAGGTGGCAGAGGTCGCCAAGGACGCCGGCTTCACCGACATGGCCCACGGCCTCGCCGCCCACCCGGACACGGCCGTCCTCTTCGCGGGCGGCCTCCCGGCCCGCGCCGCCGCCTGTGCCGAGGCCCTGGCCGACACCGGGCACCGCGGGTTCCGCGGCGGCGACGAACACATCCTCGGCACGCCCTTCCTGAGGGCGGGCGACGGCTGGTGGATCAGCACCGGGTACTGCGACCCGGCCACCGACCCGAAGACCCGGGCGTTCGCCGCCGCCTACCGCACCCGTTACCGTACGACTCCGCCACCGTGGGCGGCCGAGGCCTACGACGCCGTCGGCTACGCCGCCCACGGCCTCGCGGCGCCCAGCAGCGACGAACGCGAGTCCCTGCGCGCGGAGTTGCTGCGCAAGCCCTGGCAGGGCATCACCCGCAGGTACAGCTACGAGAGCCAGACCCAGTACCTGGAGACCGGCCAGGACGGTGGGTGGTTCCTCTACCGCGTCGAGGACGGCCGGGCCCGGTTCGTGGCCCGGCACGACGACATCGGGAAGAAGAAGACGTCGTAGGCCTCCCGTGGGGCGGCGGGCCTAGAAGTCCTCCGCTGCGCCGAGGCCGGTCAGTGCGCCCACCGGGTCCAGGTCGGGGGTGCCTCTGGGCCACCAGTCGTCGTGGCCCGGCTCCGACTCGTAGGCGTACCAGAGGCCGTCGCGGCCGAAGCGGAGCTGGAGGTGGCCGCCGGGGTGGGTGAGATGGTTGTGCCACGGCCGGAAGGCCGGGAGGTCGGCGGCGAGCAGCAGCGGCCGGGCCCGGTCGAAGCGGCCGGCCGGCGGGTCCCAGGGCTCTTCCAGTACCGCCAGCCCCTCAAGGCCGCCCTGCCGCCAGGCGGCGACCGCGCGCGCCAGGTCGCCCGGGGTACGGCCGACGGCGTCCGCGAGCGTGGCGTAGAGGGCGCGGGTGGACGCGGTGAGGCCGGATCCGGGGCGGGCCGCGGCGAGCCGCACCGCGTCCTGCCAGAGGGTCAGGTCGCCGACCGGGTCGTGTCCGGTGGCGAGCAGGGCGTGGGCGCGGGCCGCCGCGTCGGTGGCCAGCTGGTCCAGCGCGAACGGGTCCGGGCCGCCGGGCACCCCCGGATACACCGGCGGCTGCTCGGGATGCGCCGGAACCGGCAACGGAGGTGGCAGCGGCGGGAGTTGACGCGGCACGAGGGCCTCGGTGGCCCGGACGCCCGGCAGCGCGGCCGGCCGCCGCTCCCGGGCCGCGCGGGCGGCGTTGCGCCGGGACAGCGCGTCCAGCACCTCGCGCTCGCCGCGACCGCGCAGCAGAAGCAGCACGAACGGGTCGGCGTCCAGCAGCCGCGCGGTCTGGTAGCAGAGGGCGGCCGCGTGCTTGCAGGGGTGACCGAAGTCCGGGCAGCTGCACCGGGGTTCGAGCTCACCGGGCCCCGGCAGCAGCGGAACCCCGCTGTCGGCGAGGGTCTGCGGCAGCTCCTTGTCGAGCAGCGCGGCGATGTCGGCGGGCCGGTCGGCGGCGGCCTCCAGCAGCCGCTCCCACTCGTCCTCGCCGAAGGTCCGCAGCCGCAGCTGCACGCGGTACGGCCGGGGCCGGCTCCCCTGCACGTAGGCCAGGACCAGTCCCGGGGTCACGGTGATGGCGTCCACGTGCCCGCGCTCGGCGTAACCGCGTCCCCGCGCCAGCCGCTTCACGTCCAGCGCGCCCTCTTCCAGCGCCCGCACCCAGGCGTTGCCCCACCAGGTCGCGGCGAAGTCGGAGGCGGCAGCGGAGGTACGGGGCGGGAGGGAGGGGAAGGTGCGGCGGAGTTCGGTGTCGCGGTGGGGGGTGGCCATGGTGCGCGGGAGGTGGGGGGTGGCGATGGGTGCGGGAGCCGGGGGATCCGGCTCCGGGGGGTCGGTGACGGCCACGGAGTCGGGCTCGGGCGCGGGCTCGGAGGTTTCCGGCTCTGCCTCGTCCCTCGGCATCCGGAACGCGGTCGCCAGGAACTGCTTCAGGTCACGGGCGGTGCGACCGCGAGCCGCGGACGCCGGGGCCGGCGAGGGCGACGGCGAGGGCTGTCGCCGTACCGGGCGGGCCGGGGACTGTTCCGGAGCCTCCGCCGCAGCCGCCTCCTCAGCCCGCCTCGCCTCCGCGCGCGCCGCACGCAGCGCCTCCCTCGCGACGTCACCGGGACGGCTGCCCGGCCGGACGGCAGTGGACGCGCCGGTGTCGGCCTGGTCGACCCGCTCGGCAGCCTGCTCGGCCTGCTCGGCAACCACACCGGCCTCGGGCTCGGCGTCCCGCCTCTCCGTCTCCTTCGCGGCGGCGGTCACCCGCAGCGCCAGACGCGCAGCGTCCCCCAGCCTCGGCACCCGCTCCGCCCGTTCTCCCTCTCCCCCGTCCGGAGCCACCCCGTCGCCCCCGGTCTCCGGCCCGCGCCCCCGCGCCGCCCGCAACGCACGCCGTGCCGCGTCCCCGGGCCGCTGCTCACCCGCGCCGCTCATGACGTCCTCCGCAACGACACCAGGTCGGACAGCTCGCGGTCCGTCAGCTCGGTCAGGGCGGCCTCGCCGGAGCCGAGGATCGCGTCGGCGAGGGCCCGCTTCGCCTCCAGCATCTCGGCGATGCGGTCCTCGACGGTGCCCTCGGTGACCAGGCGGTGCACCTGGACCGGCTGGGTCTGGCCGATGCGGTACGCGCGGTCGGTGGCCTGTTCCTCCACCGCCGGGTTCCACCAGCGGTCGAAGTGGACGACATGGCCGGCCCGGGTGAGGTTGAGGCCGGTGCCCGCGGCCTTCAGGGACAGCACGAGGACCGGGGTGGCACCACTCTGGAAGCGGTCCACCATGCGCTCCCGCTCCGGCACCGGGGTGCCGCCGTGCAGCAGGTCGACCGGGACCGCGCGGGCCTCGAGGTGTGCGGTGATCATGCGGGCCATGCCCACGTACTGCGTGAAGACGAGCGCCGAGCCGTCCTCGGCGAGCACGGTGTCCAACAGCTCGTCGAGCAGGGTGAGTTTGCCGGAGCGGGCGGCCAGGCCCTCGATGCGGGGCTCCTCCTTGAGATACAGCCCGGGGTGGTCACAGATCTGCTTCAGGGCGCCGAGGAGCTTGAGCACCAGGCCGCGGCGCGCGATGCCGTCCGCCGTCTCGATGGTGAGCAGCGACTCGCGCACCACCGCCTCGTAGAGCGCGGCCTGCTCGCGGGTGAGCGGGACGGGGTGGTCGGTCTCCGTCTTGGGCGGGAGTTCGGGGACGATCCCGGGGTCGGACTTCTTGCGGCGCAGCAGGAAGGGGCGGACCAGGCGGGCCAGCCGGCCCACCGCCTGCTCGTCCTCACCGTTCTCGACGGCGCGCGCGTGCCGGGCGCGGAAGGACTTGAGCGGGCCGAGGAGTCCGGGGGTGGTCCAGTCGAGGAGGGCCCAGAGCTCGGAGAGGTTGTTCTCCACGGGGGTGCCGGTGAGGGCCACGCGCGCGGGGGTGGGGATGGTGCGCAGGGCTTTCGCGGTGGCCGAGTAGGGGTTCTTGACGTGCTGTGCCTCGTCGGCGACGACCATGCCCCAGGGCTGTTCGGCGAGCCTGGCCGCGGTGGCGCGCATGGTGCCGTACGTGGTGAGGACGAAGCCGCCGTCGAGGCCGTCCAGGGTGCGGTCGGGGCCGTGGAAGCGGCGGACCGGGACGCCGGGCGCGAACCGGGCGATCTCCCGCTGCCAGTTGCCGAGCAGCGAGGCCGGGCAGACCACCAGGGTCGGCTCGGTGCGGGCCCGCTTCAGGTGCAGGGCGATGACGGTGATCGTCTTGCCGAGGCCCATGTCGTCGGCGAGGCAGCCGCCGAGGCCGAGGGAGGTCATCAGGTCGAGCCAGGCCAGGCCCCGGAGCTGGTAGTCGCGCAGGGTGGCGTGCAGACCGTCGGGCGGCTCGGCCGGCTGGATGCCGGCGGTGAGGCGGTCGCGCAGGGCCGCGAGGACGCCGACGGGGACCGCCTCGACCCGCTCGCCGTCCACCTCGGCCTCGCCGGTGAGCGCCACGGAGAGCGCGTCGACCGGGTCGAGCAGGCCGAGTTCGCGCCTGCGCGCCTTGCGGACCAGGGCGGGGTCGACGAGCACCCAGCGGTCCCGCAGCCGTACGACCGGGCGGTGGGCCTCGGCGAGGGCGTCCATCTCGGCGTCGCTGAGCGGGTCGCCGCCGAGGGCCAGCTGCCAGCGGAACTGGAGCAGTTCCTCGCTCTCGAAGAAGCCCGTGCCGTCGGTCGCCGAGCCGGGAGCGGGCCGGACCACGGCCGCCGCGGTCAGGTCCTGGGCCAGGTCCCGGGGCCAGTGCACGGCGACCCCGGCCGCCGCGAGCCTGGTCGCCGCCACCCCGAGCAACTGCCCCAGCTCCTCCTCGGAGAGCGCGAGCACGTCCGGCACGTCCTGCTCCGCCAGGCGGTCCAGCGGCGGCCACACCCGCGCGGCCCGGCGTACGGCCAGCGCCGCGTCCACGCGCGCGCGGGGACCGAAGGCGGCGTCGGAGGCCCCCGACCACAGCGTCGCCGCGTCGGTCACCAGGGTGGGGTCGGCCAGGCTGTGCACCTGGACGATCGCCGCGCCCGCGCGGTGCGCGCCCTCCCCGTCGTCGAACAGGTCGTACGCCGACAGGTCGAGGCGCAGCGAGATCCGCACGCCCGCGTCCATGCCGGCCGCGACCTCCGCGGCCCACTCCTGGGCGTCGGGCAGCCGCTGGGCTTCTCGGGCGGCGAAGGGCCGGCCCGCGGTGTGCGAGGCGGCCGGGGTGCGGGGCAGGGTGTCGGCGACGGCGTCCAGGAAGGAGCGGACCAGCGCTTCCGGCTGGGGCAGCAGGAGCGGGCCGGGGCCGGGCAGCGGGACGGCGTGGCCCTCGACGGGCAGGGCGGCGGCCACCGCGCGCAGGTGGGCGATGTCGGCCGGCTCCAGGGGGCCGGCCCGCCAGGCGTCGTGACCTGCCGGGGTCAGGCCGGGCAGCAGCCGGCCGCGGGCGGCGAGCCGCAGCGCGTGCAGGGCGGCCGCGCCCCAGCAGGCGGTGGCGGGGTGGGCGGCCGGGTCGCGGCGGGCCCGGACGAGCAGCGGGAGGGCGGCGGCGAGCGGCAGGGTGAGTGCGGGCACCTGCCGGCGGCGGACACCGGTGGCGCCGTGCCGTCGTACGACCGTCAGCTCCTCGGTCGCGGCGGCGGGCAGCGGGTCGCCCTCGGGGTCCCAGAAGGCGATGCGGCCCTGGCGGGGGAGGTCGGCGGGCAGGTAGACCGCCGCCAGGCGCACCGGTACGTCCGCGTCGGCCTCGGCCGTCGTGCCGCCCATACGTTCTGCCACCTCCCGCCCACCTGTCGGATCAGACGTCTTCGACTGTACGGGCGGGGTCTGACAGTCGGCCCCGGCGACCGGCCGGGGGGCCGCCGCTACGGCACGGTACGGGAGACGACGTAGATCATCGGGTAGTTCGGGTCGGCCGTGTTCACGACCACGTCCTGGGTGGGCGCCGGGTTCTTCTGCTTGTGCGTCAGGCCCGACCAGGGTCCGGGGCCGGTGAACGTCCAGCCGGTGATCTTCTGATCGCGGGAGCTGATGCTGATGTCGTCCTTCTTGAGCGCGTCCCGGTTGACGCCCATGCCCTCCAGGAAGCTGTCCAGTCCGGCGCTGTTGGTGCGGAACTGGACGTAGAGGCGGCTGGTCTTCCAGTTGTTCGTCTCGTAGTACGCGATCCGGTCGGCCGGGTGCGGGACCGGCACCTGGTAGAGGCGCCGCTGCACCTTCGACGGCCAGCCCTCGGTGAGGCCGGTCGCGGAGTACTTGGACTCCTTGTCCTTGCCGCTGTTGCGGCTCTGGTTGGCGGAGATCACGAGATAGCCGGCCGGTACGCCGATGAGCAGCACGATGATCAGCAGCGTCAGCGCTCTTCGCTTGGCCTTGTGCCCCGGGGTCTCGGGCGGGCGCTGCGGTTCCTCCGGGGACGCGGCCTGACGGGGCAGCGAAGCGGTCATGCGGTGTCCCGGGTTCGGCGGGCCTCCGCGAACCGCTCGTAGCGCTCGTACCGCTCGACCCGGCGCCGCTTGGCGCGCCGGAACCGGCGGGCGACCAGGCGGGCGAGGTCGGCGGCGCCGACCATGCCGGCCTCGGGGCCCAGCTGGGCGCGCGCGATCCGGGCCTCGGGGCGGTAGCCGCGGCCGGTCAGCTGACGCTTGAACGCGTCCCGCGCGGGGCCGATGAGCAGGTCGTCGGCGGCGCTGACGCCACCGCCGATCACGAAGCAGGAGGGGTCGAGGGCGGCGGCGAGGTTGGCGATGCCGACGCCGAGCCACTGGCCGATGTCCTGGAGCAGCTCGATGCACATCGCGTCGCCCTCGCGGGCCAGCTCGGTGATCATCGGGCCGGAGATCTCGTTGATGTTGCCCTTGACGTGCTCGATGATCCCGTACGCCACCGGGGAGTCGGCCGCGGCGAGCTCCTTGGCCTCGCGGACCAGCGCGTTGCCGGAGCTGTACTGCTCCCAGCAGCCGCGGTTGCCGCACGGGCAGCGGTGACCGCCGGGCACCACCTGCATGTGGCCGAACTCACCGGCGACGCCGTACTTGCCGCGCTTGACCTGGCCGTCCTCCAGGATCGCGCCGCCGATGCCGGTGCCGAGCGTGATCATGACCAGGTGGTCCTCGCCGCGGCCGGCGCCGAACCGCCACTCGGCCCAGGCGGCGGCGTTGGCGTCGTTGTCGACGAGGACGGGCACGGCGAGCCGGCCGGCGAGGCGGTCGCGCAGCGGCTCGTTCCGCCACGACAGATGGGGGGCGAACAGCACGCGGTTGCGGTCGGCGTCGACCCAGCCGGCGGCGCCGATGCCCACCGCGTGCACGTCGTGCCGGTCGGACAGGTCCAGGACCAGTTCGACGATCGTGTCCTCGACGACCTTCGGGCTCTTGGACTTGTCCGGGGTCTCCGTGCGGAGCTTCTCCAGGATGTTGCCGTCGGCGTCCACGACGCCCGCCATGACCTTGGTGCCGCCGATGTCGATGCCGACCGTGGGCACGCGGGGGGCCGTCAGGTGGGACCGGCGCTCCCTGGTGCCGACGGTTCGCAGGACCGGGGCTCGGCGGGAGCCGATGGGGGCGGTGAGGTCGCGGTAGGTGCTCATCGGGCTCGATTCTGCCGTACGCGTGCGCGTAGTGCCGTTCGGGGGAGATAAGGAACGGGTGCGGCGCCGTTGCCGGGTGCGGGTGCGTGGGGCTGGTCGCGCCCACGCGGCGGAGCGGCAAATCTATACAGACCCGCGCCCCTGACCTCGCTGCAGTTCGTGGCGTAGACCGTTCAGGTCGCTGCCCCTGCCCGCTGCCGAGTCAGCTGTCCCCCACCACACGCGGCCATCGCGATGCCCACCCGGGGTCATATTGTCCGGACATTACGACCAGAACGGTGTCGCCGTCAGGACCGTACGAGCAGCTGGAACTCGAAGGAGTAGCGGGTCGGGCGGTAGATGTGGTCGCCGAACTCGACGGCACGGCCGGTGTCGTCGTACGTGGTGCGCTGCATGGTGAGCAGCGGGGCGCCCTCCGGCTCGGTGAGCCGGTCCGCCTCGGCGGCCGTGGCGCCGCGCGCGCCGATGGACTGGCGGGCGCTGTGCAGGGTGATCCCGGCGGTCCGCATGAGGCGGTACAGGCCGGTGGCCTCCAGCTGGGCGGTGTCCAGGTCGAGCAGGCCGGGCGGCAGGTAGTTGGTCAGGTAGGCCATCGGCTCGCCGTGTGCCAGCCGCAGCCGTTCGATGCGGTGCACCTCGGCGCCCTCGGCGACCCCGAGCGCGGCCGCGACCTCGGCGGACGCCGGGACGACGGTGTTGACCAGCACGTTCGTCGCGGGGCGCTGGCCGGCCGACTCCAGGTCGTCGTAGAGGCTGCTGAGTTCCAGCGGGCGCTTGACCTGGCTGTGCACGACCTGGGTGCCGACACCCCGGCGGCGGACGAGCAGACCCTTGTCCACGAGGGACTGGATGGCCTGGCGGACCGTCGGGCGGGACAGGCCGAGCCGTGCGGCGAGCTCGATCTCGTTGCCCAGCAGGCTGCCGGGGGTGAGCGAGCCGTGCTCGATCGCCGCTTCCAGCTGCTGGGCGAGCTGGAAGTACAACGGCACCGGGGAGCTCCGGTCCACACTGAGGTCGAGCGTCACGGTCGGGTCCACATCTGGTTTCGGCACGGGGCCGAGCGTATCCCCGTGACGGGTTGACGGGAAGTTGTGTAGTTCGATTGTCCGGACATACGGATTGACAGCGCGCGGGGTGCACCAGCACCTTGTTCCCATGCGCATCGGGGTCATCGGGACGGGCCGCATCGGCACCATTCACGCGAACACGCTCAGCCGTAATCGCGAGGTCGGATCGCTGATCCTCACGGACGTGGATCCCCAGCGGGCCCTGGATCTGGCGCACCGGCTCGGGGAGACGGCGGCGCCCGGGACGGACGAGATCTTCAGGTGGGGCGTGGACGCCGTGGTGATCACCGCCGCCACCTCGGCCCACGCCGACCTGATCGGCCGGGCGGCCCGCTCCGGGCTGCCGGTCTTCTGCGAGAAGCCGATCGCCCTCGACCTGCCGGGCACGCTGCAGGCCCTGGCGGAGGTGGAGAAGGCCGGGACGGTGCTGCAGATGGGCTTCCAGCGGCGCTTCGACAAGGGGTACGCCGGTGCGCGGGAGGCCGTGCGCTCGGGCCGGCTCGGGCGGCTGCACACCGTACGGGCGCTGACCTCCGACCAGTCCCCGCCCCCGCCGGAGTGGCTGCCGCTGTCCGGCGGGCTGTTCCGGGACACCCTGATCCACGACTTCGACGTGCTGCGCTGGGTGACCGGCCACGAGGTCGTGGACGTGTACGCGACCGGCTCGGACGCGGGGCCCGCGATGTTCCGCGAGGCCGGTGACGTCGACACGGCCGCGGCGGTGCTCACCCTGGACGACGGCACGCTGGCCACGGCGACCGCGACCCGGCTGAACGGCGCCGGGTACGACGTGCGGATGGAGCTGGCCGGCGAGCGGGACACCGTGGTGGTCGGCCTGGACGACCGTACGCCGGTGGCCTCGACCGAGCCGACCGGGCCGCCGCCCGCGGACAAGCCGTGGCCCGGCTTCCTGGAGCGGTTCGGGCCCGCCTACGAGGCCGAGCTGTGCGCCTTCGTGGACGTGGTGCGGGGCCAGCTGGCCAACCCCTGCGACGGGCGCGAGGCGCTGCAGGCGCTGCGGATCGCCGAGGCCTGCGAGATCTCCCGGCACGAGCGCAGACCGGTGGCGCTCGCGGAGATCCCGGCCCGGCCGGCCTGAGCGGCCCGACCCTGCCCGACCTGTCTGACCGGCCCGCCCGGCCCGACCGACCCGACCTGCCTGACCGGCCTCGGCCGCGGCGTGCGGCCGAGGCACGCGGCTACCAGCGCACCGGGAGGCTGCGCACCCCTCTCATCAGGGTGCCCGGCAGCCACTGCCCGTGCGGGCCGTCCAGGGCGAGGTCCGGGGCGCGCTCCAGGAGGCTGCGCAGGGCGATCCGCCCCTCCAGACGGGCCAGGGGCGCGCCCAGGCAGTAGTGGATGCCGTGGCCGAAGGCGAGGTGGCCGCGGTGGTCGCGGCGGATGTCGAACCGGCCGGGCTCGGGGAAGCGGTCACCGTCGCGGTCGGCACCGGCGAGGCTGATCATCACCGGGTCGCCCCGGCCGATGGCGGTGCCCGCGATCTCCAGGGGCTCGGCGGCGTACCGGTACGTGGCGTTCTCCACCGGGCCCTCCCAGCGCAGGGTCTCCTCGACCGCGCCGTCCAGGAGGCTCATGTCGGCGCGCAGGGCGGCCAGTTGGTCGGGATGGGTGAGCAGGGCGAGGACGCCGTTGCCGATGAGGTTGACGGTGGTCTCGTGGCCGGCGATCAGCAGGACGAAGGCCATGCCGCGCAGTTCCCCGGCGGAGAGCCGGTCGCCGTCCTCGGCGGTGGTCCGGATCAGGTCGCTGAGCAGGTCGCCGCTCGGGCCGGCGCAGCGCTTGTCCTCGATGAGCTCCGCCAGATAGTCGGCGAGCGCGACGAAGGCGTCGTACTCGCTGCCCGGGTGGCTGGACGCGACCACCTCGTTCGACAGCTTCCGGAACCGCGCGCGGTCCAGCTCGGGAACGCCGAGCAGTTCGCTGATCACCGTGATCGGCAGCGGGTAGGCGAGGGCGTCGACGAGGTCGGCGCGGCCGCGCGGGAGCATCTCGTCGAGCAGGTGGTCGGTGATCTCCTGGATTCTCGGCTCAAGTCCGGCCACCCGGCGGGCGGTGAACGCGCGCGTGATCAGACCGCGCAGCCTGGTGTGCTGGGGCGGATCGGCGACCAGCAGGTACTTGCCGATCAGCTCCTCGTCGAGGAACTGGAAGCCGATCCTCTCGGTGTCCTTGGCCAGCCTGGGGTCGGCGAGCGCCGCGCGCGCCTCCTCGTAGCCCACGACCAGCCAGGTCTCGTGGTACTGGTCGGGAAGGGGCCACCGCACCCGGTGCACCGGGCCGCGCTCGCGCAGCCGTGCGTACACCGTGTGCGGGTCCGTGCGCAGACCGTCGCCGTACTCGCCGAGGTCGGTCACCTGCATGCTCTGCTCCCCCTTCAGGAGGTCCCCGAGGCCGTCCCGTATCCGGAGAACGCACGGGCCGCCCCACAGGTGCCGCACGGGCGCCTATTCCTCCAGCAGTCCCGCGTCGTACGCCAGCAGGGCGATCTGGACGCGGTTGTTGAGGCCGAGCTTGGCAAGGATGCGGGAGACGTGGGTCTTGACGGTGGCGACGCTCATGAAGAGGCCGGTGGCGATCTCGGCGTTGGCGAGGCCCCGGCCGACCGCGACGGCGACCTCGCGCTCGCGGTCGTTGAGGGCGGCGAGCCGGTCACGCGCGCGTGCCTGCCGGGTGTCGGCCCGGGTGCCGGCCGCGTGCGCCATCAGCTGCCGGGTGACGGCGGGCGACAGCACGGGGTCGCCGGCCGCGACCCGGCGCACCGCGGCGACGATCTCGGCGGGCGGGGTGTCCTTGAGGACGAACCCGGCGGCTCCCGCGCGCAGGGCGTGCAGCACGTGTTCGTCGGCGTGGAAGGTGGTCAGGACGACGACCTGCGGGGCGTCGGCACGCGCGCGCAGCCGCTCGGTGGCGGTGAGTCCGTCCACGGACGGCATCCGGATGTCCATCAGGACGACGTCCGGGTGGGTGCGGTCCACGAGCGCCTCGACCTCGTCGCCGTCGGCGCCCTCCCCGACGATCTCGATGTCCCCGGCCCCGCCCATCATGAGGGCGAGCCCCGCCCGCACCAGCGGATCGTCGTCGACGAGCAGCAGTCTGATCGCGGTCATGGCTCCTACGTAATCACGCGGACACGTTGCCACGTGGCCGTCTCCTGGTCGTCAAGCGGCCGGTGCGGCGGCGGCCCAGGGCAGCCAGGCCCGCACCTCGAAGCCGCCGTCGCCCGTGGCCCGGTGCTCCAGCCGTCCCCCGGCAAGGGTCGCGCGTTCGGTCAGGCCGATCAGGCCCTGGCCGGAGCCGGGGACGTGCGGGGCCTCGGTCGCGGGGGCGGGGTTGTGCACGGTGATGTCCAGGCCGTCGCCGGGGGCGCCGGTGACGCTGACGGTGACCTCGGCGCCGGGGGCGTGCTTGCGGGCGTTGGTGAGGCCCTCCTGGGCGATCCGGTAGGCGGTGCGGCCGACGGAGGCGGGGACGGCGGCCGGGTCGCCGACGTGGTTGTCCAGCACCACCTTCATGCCGGCTCCCCGTGATTCGGCGACCAGGGAGTCCAGCGCGGCCAGGGTCGGCTGCGGCCGGCCGCCCGCCTCGTCGCCGTCGGCCGCGCGCAGCACGCCGATGATCTCGCGCAGGTCCTGGAGGGCCTCGTGGGCGCTCTCCCGGATGACCCCGGCCGCCCGGGCGATCTCCTCCCGGGGTGCGTCGGGCCGGAACTCCAGCGCCCCGGCGTGCACGCTGAGCAGGGTCAGCCGGTGGGCGAGGACGTCGTGCATCTCGCGGGCGATGGACTCCCGGGCCAGCCGCTGGGCCCGCTCGGCGCGCAGCCCGGCCTCGGTCTCGGCCCGCCGGGCCCGGTCGCGCAGGCTGACCATCAGCTGCCGCTTGGAACGCACGAACATGCCGAGGCTGACGACCAGGAGGCTGAGGAGCACGACCAGGATGACGATGGCCAGGTAGGGCAGGTCGGGGTCGGGGCGCAGCCAGTAGAAGAGCGGGACCAGCGCGAGGTTGACGCCGGTGATCCAGGCGACGTGCCGGAACGGGCGGTGCACGGCGAGCGTGAACAGCGCGACCATGGCGGCGCCGCCGGCGGTGTCGGAGACGAAGCCGACCGGGATCATGGCGATGGCCAGGCCTGTCGGCCAGCGGCGGCGCAGCCAGACCGCGGCACAGGCCAGCCCGCCGACCAGCTGGTCGGCGGCGGCGAGGCCGTGCGAGACGTTCGGGTCCTGGCGCATCGTGTTGGCGGCGGCCACGCCGAGGAGGACGGCCAGCAGGAAACAGCTGAAGTCGACGAGCCAGTCGCGCGCGGTGCGCCGGGGCCGACGGCCGGCCGGACCGGCTTCGGGGTCGAGTTCATGGATCACGGCGGAGGGGAACAGCCACCGCCGCCCCTCGAACGTCCGTATCGAGATGTCACCGCTCACGGTCGACAAATCTACGCAGGACCGGCCCGTGACACCTACTCGTGCACGGGATCGTCGACCAAAGTTGTGCCCGTGTGGACTTTCGGTGCGCCACGCGCGCGTGCGGACAGTCTTCCGGCGGGCACGGCTCGCCCCACGGCCGATGGCGCGGGAGAAGGCCGCGGGGCGAGGGTCGTACCGTGAAACAGTTGTTGGAACTGCTCGGATTCGTCGCTCTGGTACAGGGCGTGCTGGGGCTGCTGCACGAGTTCGCCCACTGGCGGGTGGGCCTCCTGCAACGACTCGGCTTCCTCGACGGCTACGGCGTCTACGCGAGCGTCGCGCTGATCGTGCTGGCGTGCGCGCTGTTCGCGGCCGCGGGGAGCCGGAGGTCCGGTCGGGGGTGAGCCGGAGCAAGGTATATGCGGACGCCGACAGTGAGCGGAAATAAAATACCCGCGCATGCAATTATGACTCCCGTGTCCCGCGCGGAGGCCGCCCCCGATGGCCCCGACGCACGGCACCCGTCCACAGACCTGCCAAGGAGTCGCGCGTTGAACCCGCTCTTCACCCCTTTCGACCTCAAGTCGCTGACGATCCCCAACCGCATCTGGATGGCGGCGATGTGCCAGTACAGCGCCGAGCCCGACGGTGAAGCGGCCGGCGTACCGACGGACTGGCACTTCACCCACCTGGCCGCACGCGCCGCCGGGGGCACCGGCCTGATCATCACCGAGGCCGCGGCCGTCAGCCCCGAGGGCCGGATCTCCCCCTACGACCTCGGCATCTGGAACGACGAGCAGGTGGCCGCCTTCCGGCGGATCACCGCGTTCCTCACGTCGCAGGGCACGGTCCCCGGGATCCAGCTGGCGCACGCGGGGCGCAAGGCGTCGACCGAGCGCACCTGGGTCGACCGCGGGCGTTCGATCGCCCCGGACGAGCCCCGTGGCTGGACGCCGGTGGGCCCCAGCGCGGTGGCCTTCGACGAGACGTCGACGGTGCCCGAGGAACTGACCACGGAGGGCATCCGCAGAATCGTCCAGCAGTTCGCCGACGCCGCCGTACGCGCTCTCGCGGCCGGTTTCCGGATCGCCGAGATCCACGGTGCCCACGGCTACCTGATCCACCAGTTCCTCTCCCCGCAGAGCAACCGTCGCACCGACGAGTACGGCGGTTCCTTCGAGGGCCGGATCCGCTTCGCCCTGGAGGTCGTCGACGCCGTACGCGCCGTGTGGCCCGAGGATCTGCCGGTGTTCTTCCGCATCTCCGCAACCGACTGGCTGTCGGAGAACCCCGAGGACGGCCGGACGGGCTGGACCGCCGACGACACCGTCCGCTTCGCCGGGGAACTGCTGGCGCACGGCGTCGATCTGATGGACATCTCCACCGGCGGTATCGTCCCCGACGCGAAGATCACGAGCGGCCCGGGTTACCAGGTCCCCTTCGCCGACCGCGTCCGCAACGAGACCGGCATGCCCGTCGCCGCCGTAGGCATGATCACCGAGCCCGCGCAGGCCGACGAGATCATCGCCTCCGGCAGCGCCGACGCGGTCCTGCTGGCCCGGGAACTCCTGCGCAACCCCTACTGGGCCCGGCACGCCGCCGACCAGCTCGGTGGCAGCGTCGGCTCGCCCGTCCAGTACCACCGGGCCTGACACCCGGCCCGCCGGGTACGGTGACGCCGACGGCGAAGAAGGCGTCACCGTTCGCCTGCCCAGCACTCCGGCCAGACACTTGAAAGACGAGTGTGCCGCTCGTACTTTCGCCGTTCCCGGTCGTGCACCGCATCCGGACCGTCCGGCCCGGGGCACCTCCGGGGCCGTGACGCCACGTCCGCGGAACGCGGCCGACAGTCCGGAAGCGATGCGATCGACATGATTGTCGCGATGACCTGTGCCGTGCTTGCGGCCTGCAGCAACGCATGGGGCACGGTCCTGCAGCGACGTGCCGCCACGACCACACCCGAATCGCACTCCCCCCTCGGCCTCGTCGGGAACCTGCTGCGCAGTCCCGTCTGGCTCGGCGGAATTCTCGGAGTCATCGGCTCGGCCCTGTTCCAGGCACTCGCGCTCAGCTACGGGACCCTGGCCGCCGTCCAGCCTGTCTTCATCCTCGAACTGCCGCTCGCACTCGTCTTCGGCAGCCTCGTGTTCCGGGTCCAGGTCTCCCGGAAGGCGTGGGGGTGCGTCGTCGCCATCTTCGCGGGGCTGGCGATCAGCCTCTTCTCGGCCGCTCCCTCCGGCGGCCGAGACCAGGTCCCGGGCATGTGGTGGATACCCACGATCGCCGCCGCGGGCGCGGTCGGGGCCGCGCTCGTCCTCTTCGGCCTGCGACGCCCGCACGGCCTGGCGCGCGCGGCCTGCCTGGCCGCGGCCGCCGCCGTCGGCAACGCGCTCACGGCAGCCCTGGTGAAGTCCGCGATGCACATCCTGTCCCGGCACGGAGCCACCGCGTTCTTCCTCGCGTGGCAGACCTACGGCTTCGCCCTCGTCGGCTCGTTCTCCATCATCCTGCTGGGCTACGCCATGCAGGGAGGCCCCCTCATCGCCTCCCAGCCGGCGCTCACCCTTGGCGATGCCGTGGTCAGCTTCTGCCTCGGAGTCACCCTGTACGCGGAGTCACCGCGCCACGGCATGTGGCTCCTTCCGGCCCTTTTCGGGGTCGCCCTGCTCTCGTACGGCGTTGTCACGCTCTCTCGTACCCGCTGCCTGGCGAAGTGCGTCGACCGGGACGCGGAGGAAGAGAATCACCGGGCGGAACGCCCAGCGGCAACGGCGATGTAGTCAGGAGCGGCGGAAGGGGGGCGAGGCGGACCGGGCACTGCACAGGCCTGCGCGCTGACATCGAGCAGGCGGGGCCACGTCCCGCGGTCAACAACGTGGGGGGGGAGGACCGCGGGACGAGGCCCCTGGCAGTGGGGCAGTCGCTCGAACCACTCGGATTCTTCGCCGTCGCCGTGCGGGCGGTCACGCCGTCCGCCACCGCCGGGGCCGGAGGTCCGGACGGGCGTGGACCGGACCTCCGGCGGGTCGCGCCGTTCCTCAGCGGACCGTGATCTCCTCGGCCTGCCGGCTCAGGTGGGGAAGCCGCTCAGCAGTCGAAGTCGATCAGGTCGAACGTGACGTAGTGGTCCGCCGTGTAGTAGTCCTCCTGGTACTCCTCGCCGGTGATGATGCGCCGCGCACCGCGCGTGGAGGAACCGGGCGTCTTCACGGTGTACTCGTGGTAATAACCGCTGGGCTCGCTCGGCAGCACGCCCTCCTGGTTGCGGAAGACCGTCCCGTCCTGCGAGTACGGGAACGGACCGCCCGACGCGATCAGGTCGAGCGTGTCGTACGCCTGCGACGGCAGGTCGCTGTAGCAGATACTGCCGACCGAGGTGGCAGCGGCGTCCGCCGTGGCGGCGGAGACGGTGCCGCCGACGAGGAGGGCGGACAGCAGGGCGCCCGCGGCGCCGATGCGGGTGATTCGTGGGGGGAATCTCATGGCTCCATGATGACGCGCGTAGAGTGTGGCATGTCAATGACAAGTCTGAAGAATTTGCCGCCAAGTCCTCTGAGTTTTCAGGGAGTTAACCTGGGCGGCGAGACGGTCAGGCGTTCTGCTCGGCGATGTACGAGCCGTAGTCGGGGCGGCCCGCGAGGTCGTACGACTGGATGGAGACGCCCGCCGTGGTGATCCGCCCGCCGGTGTGCCGGAACTTCGTCGGCAGGGCGCCCTCCTGGAAGAACCGGCGGCCGGAGCCGAGCACGACCGGGAAGGTCACGAGGTGGAGGGTGTCGACGAGGCCGAGGTCCAGCAGGGAGCGGACCAGGGCGCCGCTGCCGTGCACCTGGAGCTCGCCGTCGGTGCGCTCCTTGAGGGCGGCGACCTCCTTGGCGAGGTCACCGGCGAGGACCGTGGTGCCGGACCAGGCGGGGTCGGTCAGGGTCGCGGACGGGACGTACTTCGGGAGGGCGTTGAGCCTGGCCGCGATCGGGTTGCCGGGGTCGGTGATCTTCGGCCAGTAGGACGCGAAGATGTCGTACGTACGGCGGCCGAGCAGGAAGGCGCCGGCCCGCTCGAAGACCTCCGCGACGAACCGGCCGAAGTCCTCGTCGCCGTACGTGAAGCTCCAGCCGCCGTGGGTGAAGCCCCCGCCGGGGTCCTCCTCGGGGCCGCCGGGCGCCTGGTAGACGCCGTCGAGGGTGACGAACATGGTGGAGACGAGCTTGCCCATGGCGGTGCCTGCTTCCTGGGGCGGGGTCCGTTGTCATCAGCTCAGACCCCTGAGGCACCGGCAACTCATCGGTCGGCCGGTCTCCGGTGTGCCCTCACCCCGCGTGCGTCGAGAACAGTCCGCCGGTCGGCCCCTGCTTGTCGCCGCCCTGGGCCTTCTTCAGGGCGTTGGCGAGGCTCTCGATGGTGAGGGACTGCAGGATCACCCGGCCGTTGCCCTCCAGGGTGGCCAGGGAGAGGCCCTCGCCGCCGAAGACGGCGTTCATGAGGCCCTGGCGGTTGAGGCCGCCGACGCGCTGGACGCCGTACTGGATGCCCTCCTCGAAGGCGACGACGCAGCCCGTGTCGACCTCGATGCGGCCGCCGAAGTCGGCGGGGTTCAGGTCGATGAAGTTGCCCGCGCCGGCGATGATCACGGTGCCGTGGCCGGTGAACTTCTCCAGGATGAAGCCCTCGCCGCCGCTCATGCCGGTGCGCCCGCCCTGGAAGGCGATGCCGAACTCGACGGTGGACTCGGCCGCCACGAAGGCGTCCTTCTCGGCGAACCACGCACGCGTGCCGTTCAGCTCCAGGGCGCGCATCTCGCCGGGGAGCACGCCGGCGAAGCCGACGGTGCCTTCACCGCCCTGTGCGCTGAAGTACTGGAACGCCAGCGACTCGCCGGCGATCATGCGCTGGCCGACCTGCATGGCGGTGCCCATGGCCTGGCGCAGCATGCCGCCCATGCCGCCACCGCCGCCGCCCTGCTGCTGGCCGCCGCCGTTCGGACCGCTGAGCCGGGTCTCCATGGTCACGTTCGTCGTCTTGAACAGGAACTTGCCGGCCTCGCAGTACACGGTCTGGCCGGGGTGCAGGTTGACGACCGCCATCTGCATGGCGTTGCCGACGATTTCTTGCTGAAGGGTCACGGCAGAAGAACGTAGCCGACGGCCCAGCGGTTCCCTCCGCCCACCCACCACCCGACTCGGTCATCTGAGAAGCGAGGCCCCAAAAGCCAAGACCCGCCGCCCCCGAAGACCGTCCCACTCCCGGACCCCACCGATCCCCCGCGCGGGGCGGGGCACCTGCACGGAGACCGCGACCGGGCGCCGAAACACACCCGCCCCGCGACCGGCCCTGCGACAGGACCCGACCTCCTCATGCAGTCCCACCCTGTCGTTGTTCTTCGAGTTCGCTTTCCGAGGAGCCGAGTCGGGTGGGTGGGCGACAGGGTGTCAGGACAGTTCGCGATGCCTTGTGGTCAGGGCCGCTGCTCCCGCTTGCGTCGGCGAGCCGAACAACCGCAGGCGGGAGATACCGCCGTCCGGGAAGATGTCCACGCGCGCGTGCGTGCCGACCGCGGGCGTCGGCAGGACGAAGCGGTGGTTCGTGTCCGGCTGGAGGCGGGTCCGCGGCAGGATCTCGCGCCAGTCGCCGTCCTCGCCGTCCCGTACCGACACGGACGCCCAGCCCGCGCTGTTGCCCTTCAGGTATGCCGTGTCGATCTCGATCGCCCGGATCTGGGACTGGGCGGCGAGCCGGTACCGGATCCAGTCGTTGCCCTGGTCGCGGCGCCGGCGCGTCTCCCAGCCGTCGTCCATCTTGCGGGAGCGGCCGGGCTGGATGGTGTTGGTCGCGGGTGAGTAGAAGAGGTTGGAGGCATCCTCCGCCCGGCCGCCGTTCTCCAGGGCGGCCACGTCGAAGGTGCCGAGCACGGCCAGCCACTCGGGGTCCGGGACGACCTCGCCGTACACGCGCAGGCGCGCGATGCCGCCGTCGGGGTGCTGGTTGACGCGGAGGTGGGTGAAGCGCTGTTCGACGGAGACGGTGAAGCCGTTCGCCGCGTGGCCGCCGACGGGGGTGCGGGGGACGAGGGTCGTCCACTTCACGTCGTCGCCGAGGAGTTCCGCCGGGGACGGCGCGCCGGCGACCGACGTGCCCTCGACGGACACCGCCTGCGGGTAGTTGCCGCGGAAGTGGGCCGTGTCGACGACGATCCCGCGGACGACGCCGGCTGCGCCGAGCCGGACCAGCGCCCAGTCGTGGTCCTCGGCGGTGGGCCAGGGGTGGTGGGCCGAGACCCCACGGCGGCGGCGCGTCTCCCAGCCGTCCATGATCTTGCCCTTGTGCCCGAAGTGCTCGGGGTCGAACTCGGCCCGCCCCGGCACCAGCAGGTTCTCCCGCTGGGCGAAGAACTCGTCGTTGGCGGCGATGACCCCGGCACCGAGCTGCCGGTCGGCGAGGTCGACGTACTGGGTGAAGGGGAAGTCGCCGGTGCGGTAGTCCGCGTACGGGTCGCCGCCGGAGTAGGGGAGCGCGTCGCCGGTGAAGGTCGGGATCGCCGTCAAAGGTGTTCCTTTCGGTGTCGGCCGTTGCGGGTGCGGGGGGGGACGTGGAGGTCAGGGGGTGCGGGTGAGGAGGTGGCCCTTCGGGGGCGTGAACTCGCCGTCCGCGACGATGCGTTCGCCGCGCAGCCAGGTGGACCGCACGACGCCGTGGAGGGTCTTGCCCGCGTACGCGGTGACCCGGTTGCGGTGCTGCAGGCCCGCCGGGTCCACGGTGAAGGTCTCGTCGGGCGCGAGGACGGCGAAGTCGGCGTCCCGGCCCGCCGCGATGGCGCCCTTGCGGTCGTCGAGGCCGACGAGCGCGGCCGTACGGGCCGACATCCAGCGGACCACGTCCTCGAGACCGTGGCCGCGCCGACGGGCTTCCGTCCACACGGCGGCGAGGCTGAGCTGGAGGCCGGAGATGCCGCCCCAGGCGGTCGCGAAGTCGCTCGTCTTCAGGTCGGCCGTGGAGGGCGAGTGGTCGGTGACCACGCAGTCGACGGTGCCGTCGGCCAGCGCCTGCCAGAGCAGGTCCCGGTTGGCCGCCTCCCGGATGGGCGGGCAGCACTTGAACTCGCTGGCGCCGTCCGGGACCTCCTCGGCGGTGAGGGTGAGGTAGTGCGGGCAGGTCTCGACGGTGAGGCGCACGCCGTCCGCCTTGGCCGCCGCGATCAGCGGCAGCGCGTCGGAGGAGGACAGGTGCAAAACGTGCACGCGCGCATGCAGGCGTTTCGCCTGGGCGATCAGCTGGGCGATCGCCGTGTCCTCCGCGTCGCGCGGGCGGGAGGCGAGGAAGTCGGCGTACTTCGGGCCGCCCTGCTGCGGGGCGGCCGCCAGGTGGTGCGGGTCCTCGGCGTGCACGATCAGCAGGCCGTCGAAGGAGGCGATCTCCGCCAGGGACCGGGCCAGCTGCTCCTGGTCGAGGTGCGGGAACTCGTCCACGCCGGACGGCGACAGGAATGCCTTGAAGCCGAAGACGCCGGCCTCGTGCAGCGGGCGCAGGTCCTTGACGTTGTCGGGCAGCGCGCCGCCCCAGAAGCCGACGTCGATGTGCGCCTTGTCCGCCGCGACCTGTTGCTTGACGCGGAGGTTCTCGACGGTCGTGGTCGGCGGGAGGGAGTTGAGCGGCATGTCGACCAGGGTGGTGATGCCGCCGGCCGCCGCCGCGCGGGTGGCGGTCCAGAAGCCCTCCCACTCCGTGCGGCCCGGGTCGTTCACATGCACATGGGTGTCGACCAGGCCGGGCAGCAGGACGTCGTCGCCGAAGTCCTCCAGACGGGCACCCTCCGGGACGGGGGCGTCGTACGACAGCACGGCCGTGATCGTCCCGGCGGACACGGCGACCGAGGCGGCCCGCGTCCCCTCCGGGGTGATGACGCGCGTCGAGCGCAGCACCAGTTCAGCGTCGGACACCCGGACCCCTCTCTCTGCCGCCGTTTTACTTCCAGGAAACGGGATTTACACCCACGCAACGGAATTCAACGTTCTGTTGAAGGAGTCTTCACTCCCGCTCCCGCGCCGTCAAGGGCACACTGCATCTCGGGGCCCGGCAAGCACTCACTCTGGACGTTTCCACAAAGCGGAATTAGACTTCCGGCAAGCAGAACGTAGCTACGTACGACCAGGGAGTCAACCGACTGCCGGGTAGGCTTCTGCCCTTCCCGCCAGTCCCGAAAGGAACGCGCCGTGCCGACGTCCAGCGCCAGCACCACCGACTCCGCCAAGTCCGGCGGCGGCGTCCAGTCCCTAGAGCGCGCCTTCGATCTGCTGGAGCGGATGGCGGACGCGGGCGGCGAGGTGGGCCTCAGCGAGCTGTCCGCGAGCAGCGGGCTGCCGTTGCCGACGATCCACCGGTTGATGCGGACGCTGGTCGCCTGCGGCTATGTACGCCAGCAGCCGAACCGGCGGTACGCGCTCGGCCCCCGGCTGATCCGGCTCGGCGAGTCGGCGTCCCGGCTGCTCGGCACCTGGGCGCGGCCGTACCTCGCGCGGCTGGTCGAGGAGACCGGGGAGACGGCGAACATGGCGCTGCTCGACGGGGACGAGATCGTGTACGTGGCGCAGGTGCCGTCGAAGCATTCGATGAGGATGTTCACCGAGGTGGGGCGGCGGGTGCTGCCGCACTCCACAGGCGTGGGGAAGGCGTTGCTGGCGAATGTGCCGGACGCCGAGGTGCGGGCGCTGCTGGGCCGGACCGGGATGCCGGCGGCGACCGAGAAGACGATCACCACTCCGGAGGGGTTCCTGGCCGCCCTGGCGGAGGTGCGGGAGCTCGGGTACGCCGTGGACGACAACGAGCAGGAGGTGGGGGTGCGGTGCCTTGCGGTGTCCGTGCCCGACTCGCCGACCGCGGCCGCCATTTCGATCTCCGGGCCTGCGGGGCGGGTGACGGAGGCGGCGGTCGAGAAGATCGTGCCGGTGCTGCAGCAGGTGGCTGTTGAGTTGTCTCAGGCATTGGTGAGTTCGGGGGCCTGAGGGGTAGGGCCCGCCTCGCCGTGGGCGGGTGCGGGTCGCGTTGTGGCTGGTCGCGCCCACGCGGCGGAGCCGCACATCAATACAGCCCCGCGCCCCTAGGTGAACAACCGCGCCCTTCGCCTTCAAGCTCTCGGGGTCTCCCCGAACAGGTCCACCGCCTGACGTACGTCCGACAAACCCCGGGACAGTGCGCTCATCGAACCGATCGCGCCCGCGATCAGTAACAGGGAGCGGCGCAGGCGCGGGATCTCCGGCATGCCGCCCGTCACCATCGCGGCCAGGGCCGCCAGCTCGTCCTCGGCTATCGCGCGGTCCGGGAACTCGGCCGGATGCGCGGCCAGTTCGCGGCGCAGCCGGGAGACCGCCGTGCGTAGTTCCGTCACCCTCGGATCCTCGTCACTGCCGGTCACTGGCCTCTGTCCCAAGCTCCGCAACACAGCTCTCCCCCCCTCGCCAGGTGCCCCTGAACGATGGTCGGGCGCCCGGGGACGCGGGTCAGTAAACGCCCTCCCGTACGGAAAGCGCTACAGCGCGGACCGAATTTCAGCCCTTCGGAACCGGCCGCCCGCTCCGGCGTCGGGTATGCAGGACGCATGACGGACACGCATGACCAGATCGCCGGGCTACTGCTCGCCGCCGGCGGTGGCAGCCGGCTCGGCGGGCGGCCCAAGGCGCTGCTGACGCACCGGGGGCGGCCGCTGGTGGAGTACGCGGTCGGGGTGCTGCGGGCAGGTGGCTGCGGGCCGGTGCACGTGGTCCTGGGGGCCCGCGCGGACGAGGTGCGGGAGCGGGCCGAGCTCGGCGGCTGTGTGGTCGTGGAGAACCCGGACTGGGCCGAGGGCATGGGGTCCTCGCTGCGGGTGGGGCTGGCGTCGCTCGCCGGGGCGGGGGTGCGGGCCGCCCTGGTGTCGCTGGTGGATCAGCCGGGGATCGGGGGCGCGGCCGTGGCGCGGGTGCTCGGCGGGTACCGGGACGGGAACTCACTGGTGTCGGCCGCGTACGACGGGGTGCGCGGCCATCCCGTCCTGTTCGGGTCGGCCCATTGGGCGGGGATCGCCGCGAGCGCGACCGGGGACCGGGGCGCCCGCGCCTACCTCAAGGCCCACGAGGAGGCGATCACGCTCGTCGAGTGCGGGGACGTGGCCGAGCCGTACGACATCGACACGGAGGCGGACCTGGGCCACCTTGAGTGAACGGGGTGGCACTGAGCGCCACCTTCGCTCGACCCGGAGAATCTCGACATCAACAAACCATTGAACTTCCACAATGAGGAAACTAGTATCCACTGTTCAGAAGCGCCCGTCCCCTGAGCGGATGCGCTTCGCTCTACCCGGAACGACTGGCACCCGGTGCCACCGCTGAAGGAAGTGACAGCTCATGTCCGCACCAGCGCCGTCTCCGCTGGCCATCGTCGACGCCGAGCCCCTGCCCCGGCAGGAGGAGGTCCTCACCGACGCGGCGCTCGCCTTCGTGGCCGAGCTGCACCGGCGGTTCTCGCCGCGCCGTGCCGAACTCCTCGCCCGCCGCGCCGAGCGCCGCGCCGAGATCGCCCGCACCTCGACCCTGGACTTCCTCCCGGAGACCGCCGCCGTCCGCGCGGACGACTCCTGGAAGGTGGCCCCCTCCCCCGCGGCGCTGAACGACCGCCGGGTCGAGATCACCGGTCCCACCGACCGCAAGATGACCATCAACGCCCTCAACTCGGGCGCCCGGATCTGGCTCGCCGACTTCGAGGACGCCTCCGCCCCGACCTGGGAGAACGTCGTCCTGGGCCAGCTGAACCTGATCGACGCCTACACCCGGACCATCGACTTCACGGACCCGGCGAGCGGCAAGTCGTACGCCCTGCGTCCGGACGAGCAGCTCGCGACGGTCGTCATGCGGCCGCGCGGCTGGCACCTGAACGAGCGGCACGTCGAGGTCGACGGCGAGCAGGTGCCCGGCGCCTTCGTCGACTTCGGGCTGTACTTCTTCCACAACGCGCAGCGGCTGCTCGACCTCGGCAAGGGACCGTACTTCTACCTCCCGAAGACCGAGTCGTACCTCGAAGCCCGGCTCTGGAACGACGTGTTCGTCTTCGCTCAGGACCACGTCGGCATCCCGCAGGGCACCATCCGCGCCACCGTGCTGATCGAGACGATCACGGCCGCGTACGAGATGGAGGAGATCCTCTACGAACTGCGCGACCACGCCTCGGGGCTGAACGCCGGGCGCTGGGACTACCTCTTCTCCATCGTCAAGAACTTCCGTGACGGCGGGCCCAGGTTCGTCCTCCCGGACCGCAACGCGGTCACCATGACGGCTCCGTTCATGCGGGCGTACACCGAACTCCTCGTCCGCACCTGCCACAAGCGCGGCGCGCACGCGATCGGCGGCATGGCGGCCTTCATCCCGTCCCGCCGCGACCCCGAGGTCAACAAGGTCGCCTTCGAGAAGGTCCGCGCCGACAAGGACCGCGAGGCGAACGACGGTTTCGACGGCTCCTGGGTCGCCCACCCCGACCTGGTCCCGATCGCCATGGAGTCCTTCGACCGGGTCCTCGGCAACAAGCCCAACCAGAAGAACCGGCTGCGCGAGGACGTCCACGTCGAGGCCGCCGACCTGATCGCGGTCGACTCGCTGGAGGCGAAGCCGACCTACCCGGGTCTGGTCAACGCCGTCCAGGTGGGCATCCGTTACATCGAGGCGTGGCTGCGCGGGCTCGGGGCGGTGGCCATCTTCAACCTCATGGAGGACGCGGCCACCGCGGAGATCTCGCGCTCGCAGATCTGGCAGTGGATCAACGCCGGCGTCGAGTTCGAGAACGGCGAGAAGGCCACGCCGGAGCTGGCCCGCAAGATCGCCGCCGAGGAACTCGGCGCCGTCCACGCGGAGATCGGCGACGAGGCCTTCGCGGCCGGCCACTGGCAGCAGGCCCACGACCTGCTGCTCACCGTCGCCCTCGACGAGAACTACGCGGACTTCCTGACGCTGCCCGCGTACCAGCAGCTGCGCGGCTGACCTACTCCTGCGCAGCCCTGTCCGAGTGGCCCAGGGACTTCCCCGGGGCCACTCGGTCGCGTACGGCCTGCTTCACGGCCGTGGGCTCGGGGAAACCCTGGTCGCGCCGGTCCCACACCACCTCGTCACCGACCCGTACGACGAAGACGCCGCCCTTGCCCGGCTTCAGCGCCAGCTCCGTCAGCTCGGTCTCGAAGGTGGTCAGCAGCTCCTGCGCCAGCCAGGCCGCCCGCGGCAGCCAGCGGCACTGGGTGCAGTACTCGATCTCCACGCGTCGGCTGTCACTCATCGCTGTCACTGGTCACCGTCCCTCATCCGAACCGTCCCTCACCCGAACCGTCCCTCATCCGAGGTGCACCGACCAGTCCTGTCGGGCCGCGGGCTTGCCGTGCAGGTCGGGAACCCGCTTCAGCCAGGCCGGGCGTCCCTGCTGGGTCCTGGCCGCGCGGGCGGCCTCCTCGGCCGCGAGCTGGTCGCGGCCCGGGAAGTCGGTGGGGAGCCACTCGGCGGAGGCCCGCACCCGGGCCAGCAGATAGCCGACGTAGGCCTCGCGCATCTCGTCGGGCGTGCCGAAATCGGTGAGCCAGGCGTCCGGGACCTCGGCGAGGACGTCCCGGAGCAGCCTCTCGGTCACTCTGGGCGCGAGTTCGGCGTCGGCGGCCCGGGTGTCGGGGCCGTACCGGCCGAGGGCGTGATGACGGAAGTCGTACGCCTTCCCGGGGGCGGAGGTGTCCCAGCGGTGGTGGAAGACGAGGGCGGCACCGTGGTCGATGAGCCACAGGCGCGGGGGTGCGATGCCGAAGGTCGGCCAGACCATGAGGTTGGAGCTGTGCACCGTACGGTCGACGTTGACGGTGAGCGCGTCCAGCCAGACGATCCGGCCCGCCTCCAGCGGGTGCACCGGGAAGACCTCGGCGATCTGCGGGGTGAAGTCCTCCGCACCGGGCAGGAAGTCCATCCCGAGGTTCACTCCGCCGCTGGCCGCGTGCAGGTCGCGCACCTCCTGGTGCGGCTCGTCCCCGGCGATCGCCGGGTCGAAGTGCACCAGGACCAGCTCGGGGAACCGCAGCCCGAGCGCCCGCGCCAGCTCCCCCACGATCACCTCGGCGACCAGCGCCTTGTGTCCCTGCGCGGACCCGGTGAACTTGACGACGTAGGTGCCGAGGTCGTCGGCCTCGACGATCCCGGGCACGGAGCCGCCGGAGCGCAGGGGGGCGACGTAGCGGGTGGCGGTGACCTCCCTCAGCATGCTCGCCCCTCGTTCTCCGGCCTCGGACGTGAAGTGACCAGCGTAACCGGGCGTGACGGTGCGCGGCTCAGTGGCCGCCGTCGCGGCTCTCGACGCGGAATCCGAACGGCACCGTGCCCGGGTCGAGGGCGGTGATCCCGCCGTCGACGGCGAGGGTCGCGCCGTTGACGAAGGAGGCGGCGGGCGAGAGCAGCCAGGCGATCGCCTCGGCGACCTCGGCCGGGTCGGCCGGGCGGCCGGCGGGGGCCAGTCGCGTCGCCTCCGTGTACGCCTCCTCGATCCCGCCGGCCATGCCCTCCTCCGCCGCGAAGCGGGCCATGCGTCCGTCGGCCATCTCGGTGCGCACCCAGGTGGGGCACACCGTGTTGGCCCGCACACCCCGGCTGCCGTAGTCGACGGCCACCGAGCGGCACAGCTGCAGCAGCGCGGCCTTGGAGGTGGCGTACGCGGCGTTGCCCCAGCCGTTGCGCAGCGCCGCGACGGAGGCGACCGCGACGACCGCGCCGCGGGTCTCCAGCAGGTGCGGGAGGGCGGCGCGCAGGGTCAGGAACGGGCCGGTCAGGTTGGTGCGCAGCACCTCGTCCCAGGTCTCGTCCGAGAGGTCGCCGACCGCGCCGCTGCGGCCGATGCCGGCGTTGAGGACCAGTCCGTCGAGCCGGCCGTGGCGGGCGACCGCGGTGTCGATCAGGTCCTGGACCGCCGACGGGTCCGAAAGGTCGCCGGGGTGCGCCAGCGCGCCGGTCTCGTCGGCCACCCGCCGCAGCGGTTCGGGCCGCCGTCCGCCGATGACGACGTGGTGTCCGGCGGCCCGCAGCAGCCGGGCGGTGGCGGCGCCGATACCGGTACCGCCGCCGGTCACCACGACGACTCGCTCGTCATCCATGACGGTGGGCACTCCTTGTCGGCAGGGGACCGGGCGCCGTGATCGTAAGTCGGCGCCCCTTCGGTCCCGCCGGTTTCAGGCCAGGGGATTCGGCAACGGCAGATAGCGCGCGTCGGCCCCGTCCGCGCCGGTCCAGCGCAGCAGGAGGTTGGTCTTGCCGGGCAGGGTCGGGGCGGCCAGCAGGTCGGTCACCTCCGGGAGCGACTGCCGTGCCAGCTCCCGCCGCGCCGCCGGCCACGGATCGAACCCGGGATGGCGTTCGGCGAGCGCAGCGGCGACCTCGGTCAGGTGGTTGACGACCAGGCAGTACACCAGGCGCTCCCACCCGGCGGCCCGGTCCACGTCGGCCAGCAGCTTGACCCCTTCGGCGTCCCGGTACAGCGCCTGCACCGGCATGCCGTCGGCGTCGACGGCGACCAGGGTGTTCTGCAGGTGCGCCTCCAGGACGACGCCGTGTTCGGCGAAGGCGGTCACGGCCGGGGGTACGACGGCCCGCAGATACGCCTCCCACCAGGCACCCGGGTCCGCCGCCGCGGCCAGCGGGTCGCCGTCGAAGCCCTCCACCAGGCCGGCGGCGAGCAGCGGGGTGGCCCCCGGCAGCAGCGGTCCGCGCAGTCCGTCGCGGACGAGCACGGCGAGTTCCTCGAAGGCGAAGCGGGCGGTGCGGTAGCCGCGGTCGCCGAGCCAGCCGGCGGGTCCGTCCATGGCCGTGAACGCGGCGGTCGCGGCCGCGTCCGTGCGGCGCAGTCTCCGCAGGTCGTGCGCCCAGAGGCGGCGGATGTCGTTGGTGATCCGGACGTCCAGGCTGAACTTCAGGAAGAGGTCCCGCTCCGGCTCGTACACCGTGCGGATCGCGGCCGTCGGCCAGGTCACGAAGTCCGTCTCGTCGAGGCGCAGCAGCCGCCCGTCCGCGAAGGCGGGGGCGAGGTCGCGGGCGACCAGGTCGAGCTGCCAGGGGTGGGCGGGCAGCAGCCGGTAGCCGTCCGGTACGGCGGCCGGCGCGGCCAGTGCGTCCAGCGCGGCCGTGTCGCCCTCCTCCACCACCTCGTCCTCGCGGACCGCGAGCAGCACCAGCGGGAACCGGGCGTACGCCTCGGGGGCGTACGGCAGCCAGGCGGTGACCGGACCGCCGCCGCGCGCCTTGGGGGCGGGGTGGTAGGGATGGCCGGTGATGAGGGACTGCTCCGAGCGCAGATACGGGTCGTCGGGCGCCGTCGCCCGGGCGCGTGCCGCGAGCAGCGCGGCGACCGCGTCCCGGCTGTCGATCATCTCGGCCGGCAGGTCGCCGTTGGACAGCCCGGTATGTCTGCGCAGTTCCTCGGCGACGAGTTTCACCAGTTCGGCGTGGCCGACGCGGTGCCAGGTGCCGTCCGCGTACACCTCGGGCGCGGTCGGCCGGCGTTCGCCGCGCACCCGCAGCAGCCGGCCGCCGCCGGGCAGCCGGTAGACCCGCAACGGCCCTTCCCCGGCGTCCGGGAGCGGCTGGGCCACCTCCCGCAGCAGGCAGTTGAGCAGGGGCGCGGCAGCGTACACGTCGGCGCGTTCACCGACGGCGTCGCTGGGGGGCATGAGATCCACGCGTTCCATTCGTTCGCTACGTCCACACAGTCCGATCCTGATCAGTATGTCGCCCGTCACCGGTCATCATGACCGTCGTACCCGTCCCCGAGGAGCCCTCCCGTGCACCGTCCCTCCCCCATCGAGACCCGGCTCGCCGCGGAGCTGGCCGAGGCGCGGCCGGACCTCGTCGACCGGTACCAGGCCGAGCTGCCCGGTGCGCGGGCGGCGGTGCTGACCCGGCTGTGGCGGGCGCTGGCGCACGAGCCGCTGCCGTGGGTGGCGCGCCGGGTGCGCGGGGCGCACAGCCTGGCCCTGTGGCTGGCCGACGGGCGGGCGCTGCACGGGCCGCGGGCGGATCCGTACGCCACGGACGCGTATGTGACCGCCGTGCGTCTGGACGGGGAGGCGTACGACGATCCGGCGCGGCTGATGACGGATCTGGGGTGGCCGCACTCCGCCGGGTTCGCGGCCGAACTGGCCAACAGTGCCGCGTCGTTGGCGCTGTCGCGGGCCGACCGGGAGTTCTCCGCCGAGGACCCGGAGGAGTGGCCGGACCGCGACTGGGAGTGGGAGCAGCGGGTCGTCGACGGGCATCCCTTCCACCCCAACTGCCGTTCCCGGCCCGGCTTCTCGGCGGCGGAGCAGCTCGCGTACGGGCCGGAGCACCGGCCGGTGGTACGGCTGGAGACGGTTCCGGTCGCCGCCGGGGACTGCCTGCTGACCGGCGACTGGCCGGACGGACTCCGGGACGGGGAGCAGCTGTTGATTCCCGTGCACCCCTGGCAGCGCGCCCACGTCCTCAAGGGCGGCTCCGCCGAACCCTGGCGGGACGCACACCCGTTGATGTCCCTGCGCACGCTCGCGCTCCCCGGCGGACCGCACGTGAAGACGGCGATCAGTGCCCGGCTGACCTCGTCCGTGCGGGACATCTCGACGTACTCGATCGGTGCGGCGATGACGCTGTCGGCGTTCGCCACGGATCTGGCGTCCCGCACCGACGGACTCCTGCACGTCACCCGCACGCTGGGCGCGGTGACCGCCGACTCCCCCGATCTGGCGGCGCTCCTGCGCGAGTCGCCGGAGGTGTACGCGGCGGCCGGCGAGCGCGTCCTCCCGGTGGCCGCGCTGGCCACCACCGGCCTCCCCGGATCGCCCTCCTGGCTGGCCGAGTTCACCCGGCTCGCGCTGACGGCGGGGCTGCGGCTGCTGGACCTGGGCGTGGCCCTGGAGGCACACGGCCAGAACCTGCTGGTCGTGCTCTCCGAGACCGGCGCCCCGCTCCGCCTGGTCTACCGCGACCTGGCCGACATCCGGCTCAGTCCCGCCCGCCTCCGCCGCCACGGCATCACCCCGCCCGACCTGACGGGCCGCCTGGTGACGGACGACGAGGCGACCCTGCGCCGCAAGCTGTTCGGCTCCCTGGTCGCGGGCGCCCTCGCGGGCACGGCGGGTTCGGGACCGGCCCTGGCGACGGCCCTGGAGACGGCCGTACGGCATCTGCCGGCCACCCCCGACCTGGCGGCCCTCCTCGAAGGCCCGCTGCCGGCCAAGGCGCTGACCCTGATGCGGCTGTCCCCGGAGGTGCCCGGGGACCAGTGGGCGGCCCTGCCGAACCCGCTCGCCGACACGCGGTGACCGTTCCGGCACACTCGCCGCAACCCGATGATCGCGCCGGGCCGTTCGCCGTCCGCCGTTGACCTGCCGGTCACTCTCGTTTTGGGCTCCGGACCTCGTTTTGGAGCCCGGCGCCTTTGATCAATAGGATCCGCCGATGATCAGAACACATCGGCCGGCGGCAGGAGTCTGTGCTCTGCTCGCCGCCCTGGCGGCCGGGATCGCGTTCCCCGGCCATGCGGTCGCCGACGAGACCGAACAGGCCGCTCCCAAGGTGGAGCTCGTGCTGGACGTCAGCGGTTCCATGCGGACGGCGGACATCGACGGCGGGACGCGGATGGCCGCGGCCAAGCAGGCGTTCAACGAGGTGCTGGACGCGACGCCCGAGGGGGTCCAGCTCGGCATCCGCACGCTGGGCGCCAACTACCGCGGCAACGACCGCAAGGAGGGCTGCAAGGACACCGCGCAGCTCTACCCGGTCGGCACGCTGGACCGCACCGAGGCGAAGACCGCCGTCGCCACGCTCTCGCCGACCGGCTGGACCCCGATCGGCCCCGCGCTGCTCAAGGCGGCCGACGACCTCCAGGGCGGTGACGGGACCCGCCGTATCGTCCTGATCAGCGACGGCGAGGACACCTGCCAGCCGCTGGACCCGTGCGAGGTGGCCCGTGAGATCGCCGCCAAGGGCGTCGGGCTGACCATCGACACCCTCGGCCTGGTGCCGGACGCCAAGACCCGCGACCAGCTCAGCTGCATCGCGGACGCGACCGGCGGCACGTACACCTCCGTCCAGCACAAGGAAGAACTGACCGACCGGGTCGGCCAGTTGGTGGACCGGGCGGCTGACCCCGTGGTCACGCCGGTGGCGACCGAGGGCACGGACCAGTGCTCGTCCGCGCCCGCGCTGAAGTCGGGGCTGTACACCGACCGCGAGGAGTTCGGGCAGCAGCGCTGGTACAAGGTCGACGTCGACCCCGGCCAGGAGCTGCGCGCTTCGGTGAGCGTCGCGGCCGACCGGGCGGTCAACGCCGACTACGGCGTGCTGCTGCGCGCGGTGACCGTGCACGGGCGGGAGATAGTGCGCGGCGAGGCGTCGGGCCTGGGCCGTACGGACGTCATCTCGACCGGGCTGCGGTACCCGAAGGCGGAGAGCGACGACGACGAGGACACCACCCCGGAGACCGTCTGCCTCCAGGTGACCAACTCCTTCTCGGCCGCGTCCGGGGTGAAGACCAGCCCCGGTCTGCCGGTCGAGCTGACGGTCGACGTGGTGGACGGGCCGTCGAAGGCGAGCGATGTCGCTTCCTTCGGTCTCGGCCGCGGCTGGTGGCTGCTCGGCGCGCTGGTGCTGACCGGCTTCCTCGCGGGTCTGGTGTGGGGCTGGGTGTCGCGGTGGCGGGTCGCGGTCTGGAGGAGCAACTGATGTCGATCACACGTGTGTTGAGCGCCGCCCTGCTGGCGGTGGGCCTGGCGGCGGGACCGGCGGTCGCGGATTCCTCCCCCTCCCCCAGCGCCTCGGAGGACAGTGGCGCGCCCACCCAGGCGGGCACGTCCTTCCGTACGGCGGCCGAGATCGACCAGGGACAGCAGGCGACGGCCGGCGGATCGACGGGCGACTACCTGTACTGGTCCTTCCCGGCCGACGCCGGCCAGCGCCCGGACGTCAAGGCGACGGTGAAGCTGCCCGACTCGCACGCCGGGCAGACCTGGCAGCTCGACGTGTACGACGGGCTGCGGCGCCGGCAGGCCTGCCAGTACGGCGCGCAGACCCGCACGGCCGCGCAGGGCGCCGCGTCGGTGGAGCTGGCGTGTGTGATGCGTACCGTCCGGGGCTGGTCGGAACCGTGGGCCGACGACCCGCTGCCCGGCACGTACTACATCCGGCTGACGGTGGTGGACCTGACCTCGGCCGACCTCGGCCAGCCGGTGAGCGCCGAGGTGAAGGTGGACTCCAAGGACATCGGCGGCTCGGCGGCGGTGGACGGCTCGCTGGCCGAGCCGCTGGTGCCGGGGATCGCGGTCAAGTCCGCCTCGGACGACGGCAGTTCTTCGTCCGACGACGCTTCCTCGTCCACCAAGTCGGCGGTGCTGTCCTCCATCGAGCCCGACGACGGCTGGTCCTCCGGCTGGTGGAGCGACCGCTGGGTGTGGACCGGGATCGGCGGCGTACTGGCCGCGCTGGCGGGGATCGGCGGGTACGCGCTGACGCGGGGGTCGGGACGGCCGTCGCGAGTGCCGCCGGGCATGTGATCCGGTACCGACCGTAGTGACTGGGCCCCCGTTCGCGGCGGCCCAGTCGTCGTTTCAGGCCTCCCGCAGCTCCTTGGCCGGCGCGCCGTCACCGGTCACCGTCACCCGCCCGTCCCGTACCGCCTCCGCCAGCCCCAACTCGCCCCGGGCCAGGGCCGTACCCGTCCCGGCGTCGAGCACGAGCCGGGCGTCGGGCTCGGCCGGTGCCGGGCCGTCGCCGTACACCGGGCCGTCCTCCGCCCCGACGTACAGGTGGAAGTCCCCCTCCCCCAGCCGGACTTCGACGAGCCCCTCGCCCGACAGGGCCCGCAGCAGCGGCAGCGCGAACCAGTGGGCGCGGACCGCGTCGGTGGGCCGGCGCTCGCCCAGTTCGGGCTCGCCCCATGCGCCCAGCGCCTGCAGCACCGGCAGCAACCCCCGTCCACGTGCGGTGAGTTCGTAGACGTACGCGGCAGCCGGCGGGGGCAGCCGCCGCCGGGTGGTGACCCCGTCCCGCTCCATGTCCTTCAGCCGGGAGGCGAGGACGTCCGTGCTGACTCCCGGCAGATCCGCGTGCAGGTCCGTGTAGCGCCGTGGACCGGCGAGCAGCTCCCGGACGATCAGCAGGGTCCAGCGGTCGCCGACCACGTCGAGGGCGCGGGCCGCGGAACAGTACTGGTCGTAGCTTCGGCGAGGTGACATGCGACGCAGTCTAGACAACATGTTGGACTTTCCAAGCTCCTACTTGGTAAAACCAAGCAACACGAGTTCCCGGAGGGGCGCATGGAGTTCCGGCAGTCCAACAAGCTCAGCGAGGTCTGTTACGAGATCCGCGGACCGGTGATCGAGCACGCCAACGCGCTGGAGGAGGCGGGCCACAGCGTGCTGCGCCTGAACACCGGCAACCCCGCGCTGTTCGGCTTCGAGGCGCCGGAGGAGATCCTCCAGGACATGATCCGGATGCTCCCGCAGGCACACGGCTACACGGACTCGCGCGGCATCCTCTCCGCCCGCCGGGCGGTGGCGGGGCGCTACCAGACGCTGGGCCTGGAGGTCGGCGTCGACGACGTCTTCCTGGGCAACGGCGTCTCCGAACTGGTGTCGATGGCCGTCCAGGCTCTCGTCGAGGACGGCGACGAGATCCTCATCCCCGCCCCCGACTTCCCGCTCTGGACGGCGGTGACCACCCTCGCCGGCGGCAAGGCGGTGCACTACCTCTGCGACGAACAGGCCGACTGGTACCCGGACCTGGCCGACATGGAGTCGAAGATCACGGACCGCACCAAGGCCGTCGTCATCATCAACCCCAACAACCCGACCGGCGCGGTGTACCCCAAGGAGATCCTGGAGGGCATCCTCGACCTGGCCCGCCGGCACGGCCTGATGGTCTTCGCGGACGAGATCTACGACCAGATCCTGTACGACGACGCCGTCCACCACTCCACCGCGGCGCTCGCCCCCGACCTGGTGGTCCTCACCTTCTGCGGCCTGTCCAAGACGTACCGGGTGGCCGGCTTCCGCTCGGGCTGGCTGGTCGTCACCGGCCCGAAGCAGCACGCCAAGGACTACCTGGAGGGCCTCACCATGCTGGCCTCCATGCGGCTGTGCGCCAACGCGCCCGCCCAGTACGCCATCCAGGCCGCGCTCGGCGGCCGCCAGTCCATCCGCGAACTCACCACTCCCGGCGGCAGGCTGTACGAGCAGCGCAACGTGGCCTGGGAGAAGCTCAACGAGATCCCCGGCGTCTCCTGCGTCAAGCCGAAGGGCGCCCTCTACGCCTTCGCCCGCATCGACCCCAAGGTCCACCCGATCCACGACGACGAGAGGTTCGTCCTGGACCTCCTCCTCCAGGAGAAGATCCAGGTCGTCCAGGGCACCGGCTTCAACTGGCCCGCCCCCGACCATTTCCGCATCCTCACCCTCCCGCACGCGGAGACCCTGGAGACGGCGATCGGCCGGATCGGGCGGTTCCTGAGCGGCTATCGGCAGTAGTGGACCTGGGGGCTGCCTGGGTAAGTCGTCCCCATGACCCAGCGCCCGCTGCTCCTCCTCGACGTCGACGGCCCCCTGAACCCCTTCCGGGCCCGGTTCCTGCGGCACCGCGGGTACGTGACCCGCAGGCTGCACCCCGCCAACTGGTCCGCCCGCCAGCGGCCCGGCTCCCGCCGGCTGCGCCGGGGGCTGCGGGTGCGGCTGCATCCGGGGCACGGGGCCCGGCTGCTCGCGCTGCCGTACGAACTTGCCTGGGCCACCACCTGGATGCACCAGGCCAACGAGATGATCGGGCCGGTCGTAGGGCTGCCCGAGCTGCCCGTCATCGAGTGGCCGGAGCTGTTCGCGAAGGATCCGGATGGTCTGTACTGGAAGACCCGGACCGTCGTGGCGTGGGCGGCCGGGCGGCCGTTCGTGTGGGTGGACGACATGGTCACCGAACTCGACGTCCGCCATGTCGCCGAGCACCACGAAGGGCCCGCACTGCTCCTTCCGGTGGATCCGCGGCACGGCCTGCGGGCGCGTGACTTCGCCGAACTGGAGCGCTGGGCTCTTAGCCTCTGACGTATGGCTGATGTCTTTCTCGTCCGGCACGGTGAGACCGAGTGGTCGCGGTCCGGACGGCATACCGGGTGGACGGACGTGCCGCTCACCGAGCACGGCAGGGACGAGGCGCGCCGGCTGGTGCCGTTGATCCGCTCGCACCGCATCGGTGCCGCCTTCGTCAGCCCGCTCCAGCGGGCCCGCGAGACCGCCGAGCTGATCGGGGTGCCCGACGCCCGGGTCGACGCCGACCTGCGGGAGTGGGACTACGGCGGCTACGAGGGCGTGACCACCGTGGAGATCCAGCGCACCCGGCCCGGCTGGTTCCTGTTCACGGACGGCGTGGCGCCCAACCCGCCGGACCACCCCGGGGAGACCCCGGAGCAGGTCGGCGAGCGGGCCGACCGGATGCTGTCCAAGGTGGAGGCGGCGCTCGCCAACACGGAGGGGGTCGTGCTGCTGGTCGCCCACGGGCACTTCCTGCGCGTCCTGACCGCCCGCCGTCTCGGCCTGCCGCCGTCCGCCGGGGCCCTGTTCCAGCTGGCCACCGGGACGCTGTGCCGCCTGGGTACGGAGCACGAGCGACCGGTGATCGCGGGGTGGAACATCCGCCCGAGCGGGTAGCGGGACGGTGTTGTCGGTCCCCGGTCGTAACCTTCGGAGAAGGGATCCGGAGCAGGGATCCGGAGAAGGGATCGGTACCGCGCTCGACGCCGGGGAGGTGTGCACCGTGACCCGACCGCCCACCGCCGCGCAGCGGCGGGTCATCGACGCCGCCGATCCGGTCACCGGGCGGCTGCGGGGCACCGAGGCGCAGCTGGCGGCACTGGTGAGGCACGGGCTCGCCTTCCGGCACCCGCGCCCGCCGCACGACCACTTCCTGACGCCGGCCGGGCATCGGATACGGGAGGCCCCGGCCCCCCTGACCGCGACGGAACCCCGGGCCGCGGCGGAGACCGAGCCGACCGGGGGCTTCGCCGCGCGGGTCGGCGGGGAGGAGTCGGCGGAGGCCGGGCCCGCCCGTGCGCGTGAGGTGCACAGCGCCTGGCAGGGGCTGCTCGAACTGCGCCGGATGACCAATCCCGACGGCGCCACCGACCGCCCGTGCGGCTGGGAGCGTGCGCATCTGGTGCGGGCCGCCGCACTCGCCCTGGAGGCGGCCGGGCAGCCGCCCGAGGGGCCGGGCACCCCCGGGTACCGGGTGCGGGCGACCCCGCAGCCGGAGGCGGTCGCCGTGTACGCGCCGGAGGGCGAGCGGTTGCGGGCGTGCGCGGCCGCCCTGGAGCGGGCGGGCTGGCAGACGGGCGAGTACACGGAGCCGCGTACCAGAACGCGCTATCTGCTGGCATCGCCGCGCCGGGTGTGACGGGCGTGCCAGGATGCCGACAAAGGATCAGTGCGTCGTACACGAGGCGTCGTACGTGAGGCGTCGTACGCGAGAAGGGGAAGTCGTGAGCGAACCGTATTCCGTCCGGGTGACCGTCCGTGGCTACGAGACCGACGTGCAGGGCCATCTGAACCAGGCGGTGTACCTCAACTACGCCGAGCACGCCCGCTGGTCGCTGCTCCAGGCCGCCGGGGTGAGCCAGGCCGGGCTGGTGGGCCAGGGGGTCGGCCCGGTGTCCCTGGAGACGACGATCCGGTACAAGCGGGAGCTGCTCGCCGGTGACGAGGTCGACGTGACCTGCGCGTTCGAGTGGGGCAGCGGCAAGACGTTCCGGGTGCTCCAGAGGATCACCAAGGCCGACGGCACCGTGGCCGCGGAGGTCGAGGCCGTCGGCGGGCTGCTGGACCTGAAGGCCCGGAAGCTGGTCGCCGATCCGCGCGAGGTCTTCAAGGAACTTACCTCGGCCCCGGAGCTGTTCGGCCTCTGACGCGGTCCGCGCCGTCTGCACGGCCGTCTACACGTCGAGCAGTTCCGGCCGGTGCTCGGCGTCGTAGACCGCCCGGGCCTGCGCGATGTAGTGGCGGTTGCGCTCGGCCCAGTCGGTCAGCCGCAGCAGGGTCTCGTGCAACTCCAGCGCCACCGGGGTGAGTCCGTACTCCACCCGTGGGGGCACGGTCGGGTACACGGTGCGGGTCACCAGGCCGTCGCGCTCCAGGTTGCGCAGGGTGAGGGTCAGCATCCGGCGGCTGATGCCCTCGATGCCGCGCTCCAGCTCCGTGAAGCGGATGGGGCCGTGCGAGGCCGCGACCAGGATCTGCACGCTCCATTTGCCGGCCACCCTGTCAAGAACCTCGCGGACCGGGCAGGCGTGCGCGTTCACGACCTGGCTGGTAACACCGGTGTTCCTCTGGGACATCGAGCTGCCTCCTTACGCCGTCCTCTCATGGTCACTCACCATGAACCCCGTTACAAGTCGTGCACCTTGTGCACGATCGGTTCCTGTTGATGTCCCTGGCGGATTCACGGCGATTGCGGAGGCCAGAAGGCCATGTCGACCACGACCGGCACACCGGCCGCACCGGTGACTCTTTCTCGAACATACCCGCGCTGGGCGTCCCTCGCCGTCCTGTGCGCGGGCGCGCTGATGACGATCCTGGACGGCACCATCGTCACCGTGGCGATGCCGGCCGTCCAAGGCGACCTGGGCTTCAGCGGTCCGGGGCTGGCCTGGGTGGTGAACGCCTATCTGATCCCGTTCGGCGGACTGCTGCTGCTGTTCGGCCGTCTGGGTGATCTGGTGGGCCGGAAGCGGATGTTCACGGCCGGGCTCGCCGTGTTCACCGCGGCCTCCGTGGCGTGCGGGCTGGCGACGAGCCAGGGGGCGCTGATCGCGGCGCGGGCGGTGCAGGGCGCGGGCGGGGCGATGACCTCGGCCGTCGTGCTCGGCATGCTGGTGTCGCTCTTTCCCGAGCCGCGCGAACAGGCCCGTGCCATCGCGGTGTTCAGCGCGGTGGGGTCGGTGGGCGCCACTCTGGGCACCTTCCTCGGCGGAGCGTTGACGCAGGCGCTGAGCTGGCACTGGATCTTCCTGATCAACCTGCCGATCGGGGTGGTGGCCTGGCTGGCCGCGGTACGGATCCTGGCCCGCGAGCCCGGCGCCGGGCTCCGCGGGGGCGCCGACGGTCCGGGGGCGGCCCTGGTCACCGGCGCGCTGATGCTCACCGTCTACGTCATCGTCGGCTCCGGCGACCGGGGCCCGGCCGCCACTCTGCTGCTGGCCGCGCTCGCCCTCGCGCTCTTCGTGGCGTTCACCGTCCGCCAGGCCCGGGCCGAACACCCGCTGCTGCGGTTGCGGATGCTGCGCTCCCGGGCGCTGAGCGGCGCGAACGGCGTGCAGATCCTGATGATCGCGACGATGTACGGCTTCCAGTTCATCGGCGCGCTCTACCTGCAACGCGTGCTGGGCTACGGCGAGTTGCACACCGGCCTGGCCTTCCTGCCGGCGCCGCTCGCGATCGGCGTCCTGATGCTGGGGCTGTCGGCGCGCATGACCGGCCGCTTCGGCGCGTACCGCGTGCTCCTCGCCGGGCTGGTCCTCATCACCGTGGGGATGGCCGTGCTGAGCCGGGCGCCCGCCGACGGTTCGTACCCGGCCGACGTGCTGCCCCCGATGCTGCTCATGGCGGCCGGGTTCGCCGCGGCGATGCCCCCGCTCACCGGCCTCGCCATGGCCGGCGCCCGTGAGGAGGACGCGGGGCTTGCCTCCGGGCTCTTCAACACCACGCAGGTGGTGGGCGGTTCCCTGGGTCTCGCCGTCCTGTCCACACTCGCGGCGAGCCGTACCGACGGCCTGCTGCACGCGGGCGCGGTGCTGGTGCCGGCCACGGCGGCCGGCTACCAACTTGCCTTCCGGGTGGCCGCGGTGATCGCGGCGGGGGCTCTGGCACTGGCAGCGGTCACGCTGCGGCCGCGGCGCGCCTGAACCGGGCGGAGGCGGCGCGCCCGAACCGGGCAGGGCCGGCCTCTCAGGACCCCGCGAACGCTCCCCTGTGGTCCTCGGCCCACTCCCGATAGGTCCGGGCCGGCCGGCCGAGCACCTCCCGGGCGTCCTCGGTGACCACCGCGTTGCCTCCGGCACGGACGAACGCCACGCCGGTCAGGACACCGTCCACCTGGGCCCCCTCCATGCCCCAGGCCGTGCGGAGGAAGTCACGGGTCTCGTCCGGGGACAGGTCCCGTGTCGGGACCGGGCGGCCCAGGACCTCGGCGAGCACGGCGGCCTGACCGGGGACGGTGATCGCCTCGGGACCGGTCAGGGTGTACGTCCGCCCCGCGTGCCCGGCGTCGAGCAGGGCCCGCACCGCCACCTCGGCGATGTCGCGGGGGTCGATCACGCCCGAGGCGCCGTCCCCGGTCATGTTGGGGACCGGCTCGCCCGTGCGCAGGGCCGGGAGCCAGGTCAGCGTGTTGGAGGCGAACGACGAGGGCCGCAGCACCGTCCAGGCGAGCCCGCTGTCCCGCACGGCCCGCTCCCCGGCCACGTGCCAGGAGCCGGAGGGGCCGGTGGCCGGGTCTCCGGTGGCGATGGCGGAGAGCTTCACCAGCCGCTCCACACCGGCGGCCCGGGCCGCGGCGACCAGGGCCGCGTCCTGTCCCTCCTCGGGACCGGCCGGCCGGACCAGGAACGCGGCCGTCGCACCGGCCAGCGCGGCCTCCAGGGACGCCGGTTCGGCGTAGTCCCCACGCACCACCTCCACCCCGGCGGGCACCGTCGCCTTCACCGGGTCGCGGGTGAGCGCGCGCACCTTGGCGCCGCGCCCGGCCAGCTGTCGTACGACGTCTTTCCCGATGGTGCCCGTGGCACCCGTCACCAGAATCATGGGGTCCACGGTGGGCCCGCCGCGGCGCCCTTCTCTTGGAAATTCCGGCACGGCAGGACGGCCCGGACGCCGGTGCCGGTCGCCTACGGTGGAAGGGTGCCGAAGACCATCGCCGAGCCGCTTGCGACCATCCCCGACGTGCTGCGCCCGTGGATCTCCGAGGTGCGGCCCATGTCCTTCGCCGAGCCCCCCGAGGGGACGTTCGTCCAGCTGCCGGACGCGCTGACCAAGGTGGTGCTGCGGGTGACGGCGGACGGGCAGCGTGACGTCCTGGCCGTCGGGCCGCGGGTGCGGGCGACCTACCACGAGGGGAAGGCCGACATCTCGTGCGTGGTGCTGCACCTGGCACCGGGCACCTCCCGGCCCCTGCTGGGTGTGCCGGCCGCCGGGCTGGTCGGCCGGGTGGTGCAGTTGGACGCCCTGCCGGGCGGGGTGGCCCGCCGGTTCGCGCGTGAGGTGCGGTGGCTGGAGCCGCCGGCGGCGCTGCCGCGGATCGCCGAGGTGCTGCCCGGGCTGTTGTCCGAGCAGGCGGACGCGGGCCGGACGGCGCTGTTGCGGGCGGGCGTGGACGCGTTGTCCGTGCGGCTGGACCGGGCGCCCGCACAGGTACGGGACGTGGCCCGGGAACTGGCCGTCAGCGAGCGCCAGTTGCGGAACCTGTTCACCGACGGCGTCGGGGTCTCCCCGAAGCACTACGCCCGTATCGACCGCGTCCGCACGGTCGCTGCCCGCGCGGGCAGCGTGGGCTGGTCCGAACTGGCCGCCGCCACCGGCTACTTCGACCAGTCGCACATGACGACCGACTTCCGTGCCCTGATGGGCGTCCCGCCCCGCTCGTACTTCACGGGCCGGCTGCCCGCGACCACCCCCTGCCAGGCGATCCGGATCCGGCGGCCCTGAACCCGGGCGCGTGGTCCCGGTCCCAGGTGCCGGGCGTGACCCCCCGTTCCCGCAGTGCCGCCTTGCGCACCTTGCCGGTCTCGGTGAGCGGCAGTTCGCCGACCGCCTCGATGTAGCGGGGGACGGCGAACGGGGGCAGTTCGCGGGCGCAGTGCCGGGCCAGGTCCGCCGGGTCCGGCGCGCACCCGGGGCGCAGGACCACGGCGACCATCACCTCGTCCTCGGCCAGTTCGGAGGCGACCGGGAAGGCGGCGGCCGTGACGACCGCGGGGTGGGAGCGGACGGCCTCCTCCACCTCGTAGGAGGAGATGTTCTCGCCGCGCCGCCGGATGACGTCCTTGACGCGGTCGAGGAACCGGAACCAGCCGTCGGGCTCGCGGACCACGCGGTCGCCGGTCCGGCGCCAGGAGTCCGGTTCCGGTTCGGGACCGCCCAGGTAGCCGGTGCAGAAGGCGAAGGGGCGGTGGCTGCGGACGAGGAGTTCGCCCGGGGTGCCGTCCGGTACGGGGACGAGCTCCTCGTCGACCACCCGGGCGTCGAAGCCGGGCCGGACGGTGCCCAGGTACCCGGGCCGGTGGTGCTCGGGGGTGGAGCCGATGACGAGGTTCGTCTCCGTGGAGCCGAAGCCGTCGAGGAGCGTGACGCCGAACCGCTCGCGGAAGGGCTCCGCCAGCGGGCCGGGGGTGGCCGGGGAGAGGGCGCGCCGTACCCGGTGCGCCCGGTCGTCCGGGCCGGGCGGCCCGGCGAGCAGCATGGGGACCATCGCGCCGAGCAGGTAGGCGGTGGTGGCACCGGCGTCGGCCGCCTGCCGCCAGAACCGCGAGGCGGAGAAGCGCTCGCCGACCACGCAGCAGGCGCCCACCGTCATCGCCTGGGCCAGCGTGTTCAGGGCGTTGGTGTGGAACAGCGGGAGACAGGTGAACAGCACGTCGTCGGAGGTGAGACGCAGGGCGTCCGAGACCGTACGGCCCCACCACCCGAACTGGGCCTGGGGGCAGCGGACTCCGCGTGACGGGCCCGTGGTGCCGGAGGTGAAGAGGACGGCGGCGGTGTCCTGCGGGCGGACGGGGGAAGGCGGCAGCGCGGGGGCGCCGTCGGGGCGCGGGGCCGCCGCCTCCCCCACCGGCCACACCGTCCCGCGGTACCCGGCCTCGGCCGCACGCCCCGCCGGCTCGTGCTCGGCGTACAGGAACCGGGGCCGCGCCTCCCGCAGGGCGTGCTCCAGCGACCGGCCGCGCAGGGCGGTGTTCAGCGGGACCGCGACCGCGCCGAGCCAGGCGCATCCGAGGAACAGGTCCACGAGCTCGACCCGGTTTCCCAGCAGTGCTGCCACCCGGTCGCCCGGCCGGCAGCCCCGGGCCGCCAGCGCCCCCGCCGTCGCGGCCGCCGCCTCGCGGGTCTCGGCGTACGTCCGTGCTGTACGGCCGATGCGCAGGAACGGGCGGTCGCCGTACCGCTCGGCGGCCGCCTCGACGAGTTCCGGCACCGTCCGGCCGACGGCGATCACTTCGACATCCCGACGTCGTTCACCGCAGCACTCCCGCGTCGTAGAGGTATTGGAGCCGCTTCGGGGAGTATCCCGCCACCTCGCGCAGCACCTCCTCGGTGTCGGCCCCGAGCAGCGGTGCGGGCGTGCGGACCGAGCCGGGGGTGCGGATGAGCCGGATCGGCGGGCCTTCGTGGAGGAAGGCGCCGGCGGCGGGGTGGGTCATGCGGACGTAGAAGCCGCGCGCCCGCAACTGCGGGTCGTGTTCGACGAGTTCGCGTCCGTCCCGGACGGCCCCGGCGGGTACGCCCTGCTGTTGCAGCAACTCGGCGGCCAGGTCGGCGGGGAGTGTGCGGGTCCATCCGCCGATCGCCTCGTCGACGAGGGCGCTGTGCCGCCTGCGGTCGGCCGTCGCCGCCAGGTCGGGCCGTCCGATCACCCGGCACAGCGCCGCCCACTCCTCGTCCGAACGGACGCTGAGCGCCAGCCAGTTGTCCGCGCCCAGGCAGCGGTACACGCCCTGCGGACTCCACACCGGATGCGTGTTGCCGATCGGGTGCCTGGCCGAGGTGAGCAGGCTGGTGCCCAGGTGGGCCGCGATCGCCTCCAGTTGGGAGAGGTCGATGTGCTGTCCGCGGCCGGTCCGTTCCCGGTGTTCGAGCGCGGCGACGGTGGCGAGCGCCGCCTGGAGCCCGGCCACGATGTCGCCGTGGCCGTAGATGACCCCGACCACGTCGCCGGGCCCCCACCCGGTGAGGCCGGTGAGCCCCGAACTCGCCGAGACGGTGTCGGCGTACGACACCCAGCCCGCCCGGGGTCCGGTGTGGCCCATGCCGGACATGCTGACGTAGACGAGCCGCGGGTTGATCTCGCGGAGGGTGTCCCAGCCGAGGCCGAGCCTGGTCATGACCGTGGCGCTGAAGTTCTCCACGAGGACGTCCGAGGACGCGACGAGGTCGCGCAGCACGGCGACGCCGTCGTCGGTGCGGGTGTCGAGGGCGATGCCGCGCTTGTTGCGGTTGACCTCGTTGAAGTAGCCGTTGGTGTCCGGGTCGGTGTGCGGGCCGCGGGAGAGGTGCATGAAGGGCGCGAACCGGGTGGGGTCCGGCCGGCCGGCCGACTCGACCTTGATGACGTCGGCGCCGTGGTCGGCGAGCACCTTGGTGCAGTAGGGGCCCGCGAGCACCCAGGTCAGGTCGAGGACGCGGACGCCGTCGAGGGCGGGGCGGGCGGAGTCGCCGTTCCCCCGCCGCACCGGACGCTCCTCGTCGAGCAGCGCTTGGTCCGCGCCCACGGCAGGGGTGCTCAGCGAGGTGATCCGGTGGCCCTCGGGGAACGCGAACGGGAAACCGAGGTCGGTCCGGCCGTCGGCCTCGGTGAAGAAGCCGCGGGCGACGAGCTGGGGGTTGTCCGGCAGCTCGGCCGGTACGTCGACGGCGGCCCACGGCAGTTTCCGGTCCTGGGCCCGCTCCGCGAACTCGGCCTTCGGCCAGGTGCCCGCGAAGTCCTGGACGACCTTGAAGACGTACTCCTGGTGTTTCTTCCGCTCGACCGGGTCCTGCCAGCGGGGCTCGGTGAGGTCGGCCTGTGCCCCCTGCTCGCACAGCCAGTCGAGCAGCGCGTCCCACATCCGGGGGCTGCCGCCGAGCCCGCCGCCCAGATGACCGTCGGCTGCGCGGAAGAGCCCGTGCGGGACCAGCGGGTGCACGCGTCCGGGGCGGGGCGGTACCCGGTCCTCGTGCAGGTAGGCGAGGGTGCCGGCCTCCAGGGCGGCGGCGACGCAGGCCTGGGCGGAGACGTCGACGAGCTGTCCGGGGCCGCGCCGGCGGGCCCGCAGGCCCAGCAGGGCGGCGATCGCCGCGTTGACGCCCGCGAGGTGCTCCGCCTGGTTCTCCGGCAGGTGCAGGGGCGGGCCGTCCGGGTCGCCGACCTGGGCGAGCATCCCGCCGAGGGCGGCCACGACGAGGTCGGTGCCCTGCCAGTGGCTGCGCGGGCCGACCAGCCCGAAGGGGGTCACCCGGACGTGGACGAGGTGGTCGAGGCCGGTGGTGTCGGCGCCGTCCGGGGTGCCGTCGAGGAGGACGTCGGCGCCCGCGAGCAGCCGGCGCAGCCCGTCCGGTCCGGACACGGTCACCGAGCGCTTCCCGGCGTGCCAGTGGGCGAAGCCGACCGGGTCCTCGTGCCGTTCGGGACGGCCCTCGGGGGGTTCGGCCAGGATCACCTCGTAACCGATGCCGACCAGCAGCCGGCCGGCGAAGCGGGTGAAGGGGCTGGTCAGTTCGACGACCCGCGGGGTTGCTGCTGCGCTCACCTGTCCTCCTGTCCTCTGTCCTCCTGCCCTTGGGTCAGCCGTGCCGCTGGTTCAGGAAGCCGGAGACCACGCTGTGGAAGTCGTACGGCCGCTCCTCCTGGGGGTGGTGGGAGGCCTCGCTGATCACGTGCAGGTTCCCCTTGGGGATCATGCGGGCGAGCATCAGCGGGTAGTCGGGGGTGAGGAAGGCGTCGTACATCCCCCACAGGAACAGCACCGGGGCCTGGATCGTGCCGAGTTCCGCGGACAGGTCCTGCCAGTCGCCGCGCGGGTTGTCGGAGGCGCCGGCCAGCGCGGTCTCCTCGGGGTCGAGGCTCTGCTCGTAGCGCAGCCGCACCGTGCCCTCGGGAACGGCCTCGGGGTCGTACCACTCCAGGCGGGCCATCAGCTCGCGCATCTTGGTGAGGGACGGGCCGTCGCCGCCGTAGTAGACGTCCCGGGCGTTGCGGCCGCGGCGGCCGCCCTCGGGGAGCGGGGCGAGCGGGCCGTGGAAGACCGGCATGCTGCCGGTGACCACCAACGACCGTACGCGCTCGGAGTACTTGGCGGCCAGGTTCAGGGCGATGGTGCCGCCCCAGGAGTTGCAGACGAAGTCGGCCCGGTCGATCCCCAGGGCGTCCAGCAGGGCGACGGTCTTCGCCGCGTGGTAGTCCCACATGGGCCCCTCGATGACGGGCTTCGCCGACTTCCCGTACTGCAGGATGTCGACCAGCAGACAGCGGCGGTCGGCGGCGAACAGCGGGGCGACCTGCCCGAAGTCGGACCAGCCGGTGCAGCCGGGGCCGCCGCCGTGCAGGAAGATCGTGGGGCTGCCCGTGCCCCGTTCGATGTAGTGGTACTTGACGCCGTCCGCCTCCGCGTAGGCGCCCTGCGGGGGCGCCTGGATGTCCATGAGATCCATGAGCGGATCGTGCCGGGCGGCGCGGGCGGGTCCAAGCGGGCCGGTCCGCTGAGCGGTCCGGCCCGGTGGCCCCGGGGGCGCCGCCCCGCCTAGGGTCGCCGGCATGCTGGATCTCGCCGAGGAAAGGGCCCGGGCGGCCCTGGGCCGCTGGGAGGCACGCTCGCTGGGTGTCGTACGGGCCGAGGCGGCGGCCGAGTTCGCGCGCGCCGCCGGGGACACCACGCCCGCCCTCGTGGATCCCGCCGACCCGGCCTTCGTGGTGCACCCGATGTACCTCGTCAGCCTGCTGCGGCCCGCACCGGGGCCGGAGCCGGGCGAGGTACGGCCGGACGGCATGTACCGCGACGAGGTGCCGGGCACCGACGGGCTCGACGTCCGGCTCATGGCCGGCGGCCAGGCGGTGCGCTGGATCGGGGAGGTCCGGGCCGGCGACCGCGTCGAAGTCCGCCGCGCGGTCACGGCGGTGGAGCGGAAACGGCCCGATCTGCTGCTCATCACCGTCGAGAAGGAATACGCGGCCGAGAGCAGGATGCTGGTCGAGGTCACGGAGAGGTTCATCGTGCGATGACGGAGACGCGACACGGGGACGCGGTCACGGAACTCGTGCCCGACGAGGTGCTGCTGCTGCGCTTCGGCGCGGTCACCCGCAACACGCACCGCATCCACTACGACACCGCCTTCGCCCGGTCGGAGGGCCTGGACGGGCCGGTCGTCATGGCGCAGCTGCACGGCTGCCTGCTGCACCGGGCGGCGGCGGACTTCGCCGGGCCGACGGGACAGGTGCGCGAGGTCTCCTGGCAGAACCGGGCGCCCGCCCACCCGGGCGACCGGCTCACCGTGACGAGCGCGGTCCGGGACGTGGACCCGGTCAGCGGTGAGATCACCCTCGATCTCGTGGAACACCGCTCGGACGGTGTCGTCTGCTGCCGGGGCCACGCCGTCGTCGTACGTCAGGACCGGACAGGGGGCTGACCCGCTCCTCAGGACCCGCTCCTCAGGAGAAGTCCAGCACCACCTTCCCCACCGCCTCCCCCGTCCGCAGCCGTTCCACCGCCTCGGCCAGCCGCTCGGGCCCGTACCGCTCGACCGGCAACTCCCACTCCCCCGCCGCCAGTTCGCCCAGCATGCGGTCGACGTCGGCGGCGACCTCCCTGCCCCGGGTCATCAGGTTGACCGGCAGCAGTGAGACGTCGGCGAGCAGGAAGTCCGCGAGGTCGACGGTGAGTTCGCGGCCCGCGGTGTAGCCGACCAGGGCGACCCGGCCGCGGGGCCGGACCAGGTCAAGGGCGGCCCGCAGCACCGGCCCGCCCACGGTGTCGACGACCGCGTCCACCGGTCCGCCGACCGCCTCCGCGGTCAGGTCCCCCGCCAGGACCGCCTTCGCGACGGCCGGGACCCGGCCGAGCTTGGCGGGCCGTCCGACCACGCCGATCACCTCGGCCCCGGCCCGCGCCGCGACCTGCACGGTCAGCGATCCGACCGCGCCCGCGGCGCCGGTGACCAGCACCCGTTCCCCGGGCCGCACGGCCGCCACCGAGTGCACCGCCGCCCAGGCGGTACCGGCCGGGGTGAAGAAGCCGCAGGCGAGCGCCGGATCCGTGCCCTCCGGCACCGGGATCGCGGCGGCGTCGGGCACCAGGGCGTGGCTCTGCCAGCAGCCGTCCCGGCGCAGCCCGAGTCCCTTGCCGTTGACCCGGACCAGGGCGCCGACCGGGTGGGTGCCGGAGACGAGCACGAGGCCGGCCCCGTTGGTGCCGGGAACGGCGGGCAGGTCGGGGAGAATGCCGAACTTCCCGTCCACGACGTTGAGATCGAGGTGGCCGACCTGTGCCGCCAGCATCCGTACCAGGGTGTGACCCGGCCGGGCTTCGGGCACGGGCCGCTCCAGGAGCCGGGGCAGGTCCCCGAACCGTTCGAGGACCAGGGCGTTCGACGTGCCGCTCACAGTTTCACTCCGTATCGACGCAGGACCCGGGAGGCCACGATCCGCAGCACGCGGTCGAAGACGAACCCGAGGATGCCCAGGGTGATGATCCCGACGAACACCCAGTCGATACGACCGTAGTTGCGGGAGGTCCAGATCAGGGAGCCGAGGCCGACCTGGGCGGCGACGATCTCGGCGGAGACGATGGTCAGGAAGCTGTTGCCCATGGCCAGCCGGGCACCCGTGATGATGTACGGCACGGTCGAGGGCAGTACCACCCCGCGCAGGATCTGCCCCCGGCTCGCGCCCAGGGCGGCCGCGGCGCGCAGCTTGGACTCGCCGACGGCCATGACCCCGGCGCTGGTGTTGAGGATGACGATGAAGACGGCCGTGTAGAAGATCAGCACGACCTTCGAGGACTCGCCGATGCCCAGCCAGACCACGGCCAGCGTGACGAAGGCGACCGGCGGGATGAACCGGAAGAACTCGATGTACGGCTCCAGGAGCTGGCGTACGACCTTGATCTGGCCGACGAGCAGACCGGCCGGGACGCCGACGAGCAGTCCGAGGCCCCAGCCGATCAGGATGCGGCGGCTGGAGGCGATGATGGAGTTGGTCAGGGTGCCGTCCTTGGCGAGTTCGCCGGCGGCGGTGAGGGTCTCGTGCGGGGACGCCACGAGCGAGGGGCCGTAGTGCACGGCGAGCAGCTGCCAGACGCCGATGCCGACGAGGACGGAGACGGTGTACAGGCCGGCGGTCCGCAGTCCGAGGACCGCCTTGCGTTCGGCGCGCGGTTTCGCCGGCGCGGCCACGGTCACGGTGGTCATGACGTCTCCTCAAGGTCGAGTCCCTGGTCGAGTCCCTGATCAGGTCCTTCGTCGAGGCCTTGGTCGCGCAGGGCCTTGCGGACCTCTTCGCCGATGTCCTGGCGCAGGCTGCGGCGCAGGTCGAGGGCGGCCGGGTCGTCCTCGTCCCGGGGCCTGGGCAGGTCCACCGGGTAGACGGACTTGACGGAGGCCGCCGGGCCCGCCGTCATGACGGCGATCCGGTCCGCGAGCAGGATCGCCTCCTCGATGTCGTGGGTGACGAACACGACCGTGCAGCCGGAGGCCTGCCAGATGCGGGCCATCTCCTCCTGCATGACCTGCCGGGTCTGCGCGTCGAGCGCGCCGAACGGCTCGTCCATCAGCACCACCCGGGGCTGGTTCGCCAGCACGCGCGCGATCTGCACCCGCTGCCGCATCCCGCCCGAGAGCTGCCCGGGGAACCGGTCGGCGCAGTGCCGCAGTCCGACCAACCCCAGGTATTCGTCGGCCAGTTCGTTCTGCTCGGCGCGGGAACGGCCGCGCATCCGGGGGCCGAAGGCCACGTTCTGGCGGACGGTCAGCCAGTCGAAGAGGGCCTCGCTGCTCTGGAACACCATCCCGAGGTCCGGGTCGGGTCCGGTGACCGGCTTCCCGTCGACGGTCAGAGCGCCTTCGGACGGCCGGACGAATCCCGCCAGCGCCGACAGCAGCGTGGACTTGCCGCAGCCGCTCGGCCCGAGCAGGCACAGGAACTCACCGGCGGCGATGTCGAGCGTGATGCCGTCCACGGCGTGGAAGGAGCCGAACCGGATCCCGACACCGTCGACGCGGACGGCAGCGCCGTGCCCGCCCCGTCCGCCGTGCCCGCCCCGTCCGCCGTCCGCGCCGTCCGCGCCGTCGGTCCGGGCGGGTGCCGGGCCCGTCTGGATGGCCTTCGTCATCGGTCACGATCCCTTCGTGTGCTGGGTGAACCAGCCGCGCAGGGCGGCAGTGGCGACGTCCGGGCGGGCCTTGACCTTGCCGGTGTCGACGTAGAACTGAGCGGTCGCGTCGTAGGTCTTCAGGTCGGCCGAGGTGATGTCCCGCGCCCCGAAGTCGATGTCCTTGACGGCCTGGAGGGTCTGCGCGGCGGGGATCTTCGCGGCCTTCTGCGTCGCCTTCGCGGCGGCCTCCGGGTCCGACTCGGTCTGTTCGGCCGCGTCCTTCAGCGCCTCGGCCACCTTGGCGGCGGTGGCCGTGTTCGCGCCGAGCCAGGATTCGTCGGCGATCAGCCACTGGGCGTACGACACCCCGTAGTCGCCGGTGTTCTCGACGATCCGGCCGCCGAGTTCGGCGCCCTTGGTGGGCCAGGGCTCCCACAGGACGTAGGCGTCCACGTCGCCCTTCTGGAGGAGGGCCGGGATCTCGGGCGGGTCGGCGGTGACGAAGTCGACCGACTTCGTGTCGATGCCCTTGGACCGGAGATAGCGGGTGGCCGCGAGTTCGGAGAGGCCGGGGACGATGGCCATCCTGCGGATCTTCGCGGCGGAGGTGACCTTCGGGCCGAGGACGACCTTGAGGTAGCGGCCGGACTCCTCGTAGATCATGAGCGCCCGCAGGCCGGGGTTCTGCTGGAGCTTGCCGATGGTGGTCGTGTCGGAGTTGCCGGCGAGCTGGACCTGGCCCGTGGCCAGCGCGTCGACGCCCTCGCCACCGCTGCCGAACTGGACCAGCCGGACGTCGACCCCGTGCTTGGCCCACAGTCCCTGGGCGTCGGCGAGGAAGAAGGGCGCGTAGGAGGCGTCGACGCCGACGGCGACGCGGACCGTGGGTCCCTTGGCGCCGCCGGACCCGGCGGCGGAGTCGGTGGTGGCCGCGCTGCACGCGGTGAGCGGGAGCAGTGCGGCGGCGGCGAGTGCGAGCAGGCTTCTTCTGCTGGCCTGTGGCTCCATGAGCACCTCGGAGGGTTGGCGGGAGACCGGCGCGTTCGGCGGGTCGGGGGAGGCGTGCGGGCCCTTGAGGAGGCGGGGAAGTGGCCGGGTGGTGACGGGAATTCGCGCACCGTAGAACGCGCGGGGAGGTGCGCGCATGGCCGGTGGTCCGCTGAGCGGGACGCCCGCCGGGAAGGACCGCCACCGCGCCGCCGGTCTGCTCAGCGGAACGGTTTCGTAGGCCGCCACCGGCCGTGACCCGAAGCTCGTCACCACGCACCGACGGCAGCAGGAGGTCACGCACGATGACGACGGGTGAAGGCCCGAAGAACAGGAGCCGGTCCGCGCCGGGCCGGCAGGACTGGTCTTCCTGGCCGCACTACGACGGCGCCGCCGAGGGCTTCCGCGGCTACTGGTACCCGGTCACCTGGTCCAGCCACCTGACCGGCAAGCCGCAGCCGTTCACGATCTGCGGCGAGAAGATCACGCTGATCCGCGACGGCGGCACGGCGTACGCCCTGCACAACCGCTGCCCGCACCGCGGGGTGCCGCTCTCCGAGGGCGACCAGCAGTTCCCCGGCACGGTCAGCTGCCCCTACCACGGCTGGACGTTCGACCTGCCCACCGGCAAGCTGTCCGCGGTCATCACCGACGGGCCCGGCTGCCGGCTGACCGGCAAGGTGAGCGTGCGGACGTACGCGGTCGAGGAGCGCCTCGGCATGGTGTGGGTGTACATCCCCCTCACCGACGAGGAACCCCACCCCATCGACGAGCAGCTCCCCGAGGAACTCGTCTCCAACCCCTTCGTGATGGGCGGCCGGATCGAGCCGCGCGCCGGCAACTGGCGGTTCGCCTGCGAGAACGGCTTCGACGAGGGCCACGCCAAGTACCTGCACCGCACCGCCCTGTGGCGGCTGTTCAAGCCGATGCCGACCTGGAACGTCACCCGGATCGTGCCCCGCGGCCGCTGGATCTTCCGGGTCCAGGACGAGGTGCACTGGGAGGCCGACTTTCCCGGCGTGGGCCACTGGTCCAACAAGCGCTGGTGGAAGATGCAGCCGCCGAAGGAGACCTTCAACATCGGCAACACCGGCAAGGCGGACCGGATCAACCCGACGATCGAGGCCCAGGACTTCCCCGGCTTCGCGTCCCTGTCCATGCCGGGCGTGCTGCGGATCGTCTACCCGAACTTCATCCACTACGAGTTCTACGTCCCCGTCGACGCCGGCCGTCACAACTACGTCGGCGTGATGGTCAACTTCACCGAGGGCTGGTCGACCCTGCGCTTCTACGCCAAGTACCTGGGCGCGATCCGCTGGCTGTTCCACGGCCAGTTCTCCGGCCAGGACGCCTGGATGGTCGACGTCACCGACGCGCCCCCGGAGAAGCTCTACCGCCCCGACGTCTCGCTGACCGCCTGGCGGAACCTCAGCGAGGAGGAGTACGGCAAGAAGCTGGCCGGGACGGGCGCCGCGGCACCCGCAGCACCCGCAGCACCCGCAGCACCCGCAGAGAAGGAGGCGTGAGCATGCGCCGTACCCTGTTCACCCTGCTGGCCGGAGCCGCCCTGGCGATCGGGCTGCCGCTGGCCAAGCGACGCTTCGAGCGCAGCACCATGACCCAGGTCCACAGGGTCAACCAGTGAACGCCCTGGGCGGCCTCGACGAACGGCGCGCAGGCTGGGTCACGGAGGCCTGGCGGCATGTCAGCGCCGACCGGCTGCGTGAGCTGGTCATCGGGCTGGTGGACATCGCGAGCCCTACGGGGGACGAGGGGCCGCTGGCCCGGCACATCGCCCGCACCATGTCACATACCATTAAAGATTCAACAACACAGCCCCTCGACGACCGCCAAGCCAACGCCTGGTCCCGCCTCGAAGGCGACGGCACCGGCCCCGACCTCATGCTCTACGCCCCCGTCGACACCCTCACCGTGGGCGACGAGCGTGAGGATCTCCCGTGGATCGGCCCGGAGTTGCGGGAGGACATGCGACCGCGGGCGACGGTCTACGACGACCTGGTCACCGGCCTCGGCGCCTCGAATCCCAAGGGTCACGCGGCCTGCGTGATGATGGCCGCCGAGGCGATCGCCCGCGCCGGCGTCCCGCTCACCGGCGACCTGGTCGCGGCGTTCGGCGCGGGCGGCATGCCGACCAACGCCCGGCCCGGCAACCCCAGGCTCAACACCGGGCAGGGAGTGGGCTGTTCGTTCCTCCTGGAGCAGGGCGTGTGGACCGACTACGCGGTCATCGCCAAGCCCGGCTGGACGGTCTCCTGGGACGAGGTCGGCCTGGTCTGGTTCGAGGTCACCGTCCGCGGCACGCACACCTACGTCGGCTCGCGCCACCGGCTGCCGTACGACAACGCGATCGCCCGTGCCGGGGAGGTCACCCGGCACCTGGAGGAGTGGTTCGCCGGGTACGCCGAGCGGCACACCGGCGGCACGGTCGCCCCGCAGGGCATCGTCTCCTCCGTGCGCGGCGGCTGGCCGCGCACGGCCGCGGTCACCCCGGCCTCCTGCACCCTCATGGTGGACCTGCGGATCGCCCCGGAGACCTCACCGATGCAGGCGAAGCGGGAGTTCCTCGCCGCCCTCGGCAAGTTCGAGGGTGTGACCGCGGAGATGGTGCTCGCCGTTCCCGGCACCCGGACCGACCCGGACAGCTGGATCCGCCGCTCCGCGACCGCCGCGTGGGAGGCCTTCGAGGGCCGCGAGCACGAGGTGATCCGCGGCAACAGCGGTGCCACCGACGCCAATATCCTGCGCGGTCGCGGCATTCCGACGGTGCGCGTCGGCATGCCGAAGGTCCCGCAGGCCGAGGCCCCCTTCGAGATCGACTTCGCGCGCGGGATGAACACCGTCTCCGTGCGGGCGATGGAGAAGCTGACCCGCCACCTGATCCGTACGGCCCTCGACACCGTCACCCGCACCCGCACCCGCACAGAGATCCTTGGAGCCCCGGCATGACCGAGATCGTCCTGGGTGTCGGCGCGTCGCACAGCACGCTGATGAACACCCACTGGGACCAGACCTTCCACAAGGACCGCGCCGAACGCTTCCGCGACGCCCTCGCCGAGGCCCGCGACCGGCTCGCCGCCGCCCGCCCGGACACGGTGGTGCTGGTCGGCTCGAACCACTTCCGCGGCTTCTGGCTGGACCTGATCCCGAGCTTCACCCTCGGCGTGGGCGAGTGCATCGCGAGCGGCGAGTCCGGCACCCCGAAGGGCCCGCAGCCGGTGGACGTCCCGCTGGCCCGGCACCTCGCCGGTTCCCTCGTCGAGGACCACGGTTTCGACATCGCCTTCTCCGCCCGGCTGCAGATCGACCACGGCCAGTCGCACGCGATCCAGTACCTCCTCGACGGCCTCGACGTGGAGCTCGTCCCGCTCGTCGTCAACGTCTTCGCGCCGCCGCTGCCGACCCTGGAGCGCTGCGAGCGGCTCGGCCGGGCGATCAGGGAGACGATCCTCTCCTTCCCGGAGGGCCGCCGGGTCGCCGTCGTGGGCTCCGGCGGGCTCTCGCACCGGCTGCCCTGGCCCGACTGGCGCGAACCGCACGGCGACGACGAGGAGTTCATGGTCGACGCCTGGCTCAACGGCCGGGAGAACTGGCAGGACTACGACGCCCGCCGCCGCGAGATCATCCGGGCCGCCGAGGCCGCGCTCACGCCGGAGTTCGACGAGGAGTTCCTCGCCCTCCTGGGGCGCGGCGAGACCCGCCGGCTCACCGGACTCACCACCGAGGAGCTGGAGAAGCGGGCCGGCAACGGCGCGCAGGAGATCCGTACCTGGCTGCTGATGGCGGCCGCCCTCGGCCACGTCCCTGGCGAGCGGCTGGCCTACGAACAGCTGCCCGAGTGGCTGACCGGCATGGCCGTCGCCGTCCTCGACCCCGCGCATTCCGCGTCCCCCGCGTCCCCTGCGTCCCCCGCGTCCTCCGCGTCCCCCGAAAGGCAGTCATGAGCATCTGGACCGAACTCACCGGCACCGACCACCGTCTCGCCTACGTCGACGCGGGCGGCGTCCGCACCCGGGCCCTCCAGGCCGGGCCCGAGGACGGCGAGCACGTGGTGTTCCTGCACGGCACCACCGGCCATCTGGAGGCCTTCGTCAGGAACGTCCCGGCGCACGCCGCCGCCGGGTACCGCGTCCACGCCGTCGACATGCTCGGCCACGGCTACACCGACAAGCCCGACCGGCCCGGCGAGATCCCCGCCTACGTCGAGCACCTGCTCGCCTACCTGGACGCCGTGGGCGCCGAACGGGCGCATCTGGTCGGCGAGTCGCTGGGCGGCTGGGTGGCGTCCTGGGCGGCGAGCGAGCACCCGGACCGGGTCGCCTCGCTCCAGCTGCTGTGCATGGGCGGCACGAAGGTCAACCCGCAGGTGATGGAGCGGCTGAAGACCTCGACGAGGGCGGCGGCCCTGGAGGACGACATCTCCCTCACCCGCGAGCGGCTCCGGCTGCTGTGGGCCGAGTGGGACGAGGACCTCGGCGAGGAGCTGACCCGGGTCCGGTACGAGATCTACCACCGGCCGGAGTTCCAGCGGAACCTGCACAACCTGCTGGCCCTCCAGGAGGTCGACCGGCGCGAGCGCAACCTGCTGCGGCCCGACCGGATGGCCCGGATCAAGGCGCCCACGCTGGTGGTGTGGGCGAACAAGAACCCGTTCGGGGACGTCCCGGAGGGCGAGGCCATCGCCGCCGCGATCCCCGGGGCCCGGCTGGAGGTCTTCACCGGGTGCGGGCACTGGCCGCAGCACGAGAAGGCCGACCTGTACAACCCGCTCAGCCTGGCGTTCCTCGGCGAGGCGGGCTGACCGGAACAGCGAATTTACACGTGACCCATGGCCCGATCGCGGGACACATGGTTCCGTTTCCCCATGCTCCCCATGGCCACGGATTGACCGGGAGGTTCCGCCCATGACCGTCACCGCGGTCGGCCGCGCCGACACCGCTCCAGCCGGACCCGCACTCGCCGTCCCGCGCGGCTCCGCCATTCCGCGGGCCGAGGACCCCGGTCCCGACCCGACGAACTCGGTCCTGGGCAAGGTCAGGCCGATACTGGAGGCGTTCGCCGCCGAGGACGACGCGCTGTCGCTGGCGGAGCTGGTGCGCCGGACCGGGGTGGCCAAGGCGACCGTGCACCGGCTCGCGCAGGAGCTGGTCGTCTGGGGGCTCCTGGAGCGCTCGGGCTGCGACTACCGGCTGGGCCTCAGGCTCTTCGAGATCGGGCAGCGGGTCCACCGGCAGCGGATCCTGCGCGAGGTGGCCCAGCCGTACATGGAGGATCTGCTGCTGGCCACCCAGGAGACCATCCACTTCGCCATCCACGACAGCCTGGACGTCGTGTACCTGGAGAAGATCTACCCGCACCGGGGCCTGAGCGAGGAGTCCCGGGTGGCGGGCCGGCTGCCGCTGTACTGCACGGCCACCGGCAAGGCGATCCTGGCCTTCTCCCCCGCCTCCCTGTTCGCCGAGGTGGTCCGCCACGGGATGAAGCCGCTGACCCGGCACACGGTCACCTCGCCGGGGCGGCTGCGGGCCCAGCTGGAGCGGATCCGGGCCGAGGGTGTGGCGTCCGAGGCGGAGGAGATCCGGCTGGGCTACGCGAGCATGGCGGTGCCCGTCTTCAGCCCCCAGTCCACGCTGGTGGGGGCGTTGTCCATCACCGCGCCCACCTACCGGATGGACGGCCCCGGCCACGCCGTGGCGCTGCGCACCGCCGCCCTGGGCATCGCCAGGTCGCTGCGGTGAGCGCCGTACTCGACGAGGTCCTGTCCCGGGCACGTGGACTGGTCGGGGCGTGGGAGAGCGAGGACTGCGGGGTGCTCGCCGTGAAGGACTTCTGCCGGTACGCGGCGGCCCTGAACGACGTCGACTACGTCCGCCGGGCCCGGACTCAGGAGGCCGCCGGGGAGCCGGTCGTCGCGCCGGCGCTGTTCCTCGCCGGGACGATGAGCTGGCAGGACGGCCCCGTCGAGGACGAGTTGCGCCCGGACGGGCTGGCCGCCCGGGAGTCGCCGTGCACCCAGGGCCTGCCGGTCCGCCAGGTGCACGGAGGGCAGTCGGTGACGCTGCGGCGGGCCCCGGTCGCCGGCACCCGGGTGACCGCAGCCCGGGCGGTGACGTCGGCGGACCGGCGGCAGGGGCGCGGCGGCGACTTCGTCCTGCTGGGCGTCACCACCCGCTTCACCGCACCGGACGGTGCCGAACTGATGGCGATGGACGAGACGATCGTCGTACTGGAGGGCTCTTGAGCGCCGCACCCGCTGCCGGGCAGGTCTGCCCGGCGCGCTCCTACTCGCACACTCCCGTGCAGCTGTTCCGGTTCAGCGCCGTGTCGTGGAACGCGCACCGCATCCACTACGACGCCGGGTACGCCGCCTCCGAGGGGTTCCCCGGGGTCGTCGTCCAGTCGACCCTGCACGGCGAGACGCTGAGCCGCTACGCGCTGGACTGGGCCGGGGCCGGGGCCGCGCTGGAGTCGGTGAGCTGGCGCAACCGGGCCACCGCCGTGGCCGGCGAGCCGCTCATCTGGACCGGGACGGTCCGGGCGGCCGAGCCCTGTGACACGGGGACGCGCGTGACGCTCGACGTCGCCGTGGTGAAGGACGACGGCGTCCCCTGCGTCACAGGGCTCGTGGAACTCACTTGGTGTGCTGGGCGTACCAGCCCTTGAGCAGGGCGGTGTCCAGGTCGGGCGCCTTCTTGATCAGCTTCTGGTCGAGGAGGAAGTCGACGATCTTCCGTGACGAGGTGACGTCGCCGCTGTCGATGCCGCGGGCGGCGAAGGTGATCTCCGGGAGCACCTTCTCCGTGTCCGCGACGGGGAGTTTCACCTGCTTGTCCGAGGCCTCGGCGGCCGCCTCGGGGTCGGAGGTGACGAGCCGGTCCGCCTCGGCGACGGCCTTGAAGACCTTGCCGGCGGTGTCCTCGTTGTCCTTGAGCCAGGTCTGGTCGGCCAGCAGCCACTGCACGTAGCGCACCCCGAAGTCGCCGATGCGGGCCGTGATGTGGCCGCCGGACGCGGCGCCCTTGGCCGCCCAGGGTTCGTACAGCACGTACCCGTCGATGGAGCCGCGCTCCAGCATGCCGGGGATCTCCGGGGCCGAGCTCTGGAGGATCTTCACGGACTTCGGGTCGATGCCGTTGTGCAGCAGGTACTGGTGGGTCGAGTACAGGCCGAGGCCGCCGATCGACGCCATGGTCCTGATCTGCTTCGGCGAGGTGATCCCGCTGCGGAGGACGACCTTGAGGTAGCGGTCGGAGGACTGGAACACACCGAGGGCGCGCAGTCCGGGGTCGGTGACCATGAGCGGCAGGGCGGTCGAGTCGGCGTTGGCCGCGATCTGCGCGGTGCCCGCCGTAACGGCCTGGGACGCGGCGGGCCCGCCCTCCGTCTTCACCAGCTCGACGTTCACGCCTTCCTTCTTGAACAGCCCACGCTCCTCGGCGAGATAGAAGGGGGCGTACGAGGCGTCGACGCCGAGGGCGACCCGCACCGTCGGCAGCCCCGCCGCCGACGTCCCCGCCGAGTCCGTCGTCCCCGCCGTGCAGGCCGTGGTCAGGAACAGGGCCAGTGCCGCACCGACGACACCTCTCCTGCCGATCGCGTCCGTGTGCATGTCGCCCTCCCGGCGTCGTGCTGCATGGGTGGAAGGACGGTCCCAGCGCCGGGCCGGGATGCGTAAGCGAAGCGTCCTGCTGGCCGGAACGGCCCGGGGCGGGCCAGGTGTCCCGCCCACCGGAACGAAGCGGGTCGAGCGAGCAGGCGCGGGCGGCGCGTCCTGCTCACCGGAACGAACCCGTAGGGCGGTATCCGGGCCGGCTCCTACGCTCCCGGGCCATGAGCGTTCTCACCGACGTGCCGACGAGCACGGACACCCCCGGCACGATCGAGACGGACATCCTGATCATCGGCGCCGGCCCGGCCGGCCTCTACGGCGCCTACTACGCCGGCTTCCGCGGACTGCGCGTCACCGTCATGGACGTGCTGCCGCAGCTGGGCGGGCAGATCAGCGCGATGTACCCGGAGAAGCCCATCCACGACATCGCCGGGTTCCCGGCGGTGCGCGGCCGGGACCTGGTGGCGAACCTGGTCGCACAGGCGGAGCCGTACGGGCCGCGCCACCTCCTCGGCCACCGGGCCGTCGAGCTGACGCACGGGCCCGACCTGCTCCCGGTGGTGCGCAGTGACCGGGGGGCCGTGGTCCGGGCCGGGGCGGTGGTCGTCACCGGCGGGGTGGGCACCTTCACGCCCCGGCCGCTGCCGGCCGGCGAGGACTTCCTCGGCCGCGGCCAGGTGTACTTCGTGCCGGACCCCGCCGAGCACACCGGCCAGGACGTGGTGGTGGTCGGCGGCGGTGACAGCGCCTTCGACTGGGCCGCCGTACTCGCCCCGATCGCCCGGTCCGTGCGGCTCGTGCACCGCACCGCCCGCTTCCGCGCCCACCACGCGAGCGTGGCGAAGGTCCGCGGACTCGGCATCGAGATCATCACCGACACCGAGGTCAGCGCCCTGCACGGCACCGCGCGCGTGGAGCGGGTCGAGCTGCGGCACCGCACCACCCGGGCCACCCGGGAGATCCCGGCCGAGGCGGTGGTCGCGGCCCTCGGCTTCGTCGCCGACCTCGGCCCGCTCCAGCACTGGGGGCTCGCCCTGAACGCCCGCCGGATCGCCGTCGACACCCGCATGGCCACCAACCTCCCCCGGGTCTTCGCCGCCGGCGACATCACCGACTACCCCGGCAAGGTGCGCCTGATCGCCGTGGGCTTCGGCGAGGTCGCCACCGCCGTGAACAACGCGGCCACCGTCATCGACCCCGAGGCCGCGCTGTTCCCCGGCCACTCGACAGATTCCTGAGGAGAACCGACATGGCCTACGTCATCGGCTCGGCCTGCGTCGACATCATGGACCGCTCCTGTGTCGAGGAGTGCCCCGTCGACTGCATCTACGAGGGCGAGCGCAAGCTCTACATCAACCCCGCCGAGTGCATCGACTGCGGTGCCTGCGAGACGGCCTGCCCCGAGCAGGCGATCGCCGTGGACCGGCTCGCCGACCCCGAGTTCCGCGCCGACAACAGGCGGTTCTTCGAGGAGACCCTGCCGGGGCGGGCGGCGCCGCTCGGGTCGCCGGGCGGTGCGAACGGGCTCGGCCCGGTGGGCGTCGACACCCCGCTGGTGGAGGCCCGTTGATGCGGGTCGGCATCCGGGTCCCGCCCTGCGACCGGGCCGACCGCGTGCTGGAGACCGTCCGGCGGGCGGAGGAACTCGGCTTCGACGACGTCTGGTTCCCGGACTCCCAGCTGCTGTGGCGGGACGTGTTCACCACGCTCACCGCCGCCGCCCTCGGCACCGACCGCATCGGCCTCGGCACCGCGGTCACCAACCTGGCGACCCGGCACCCGGCCGTGGTGGCCTCCGCCGCACGGAGCGTCGCCGAACTCGCGCCCGACCGCTTCACCCTCGGCCTGGGCGTCGGCAACAGCTCGGTCGGCCCGGTCGGGCTGCGGCAGAGCACCTCGGCGGCGATGCGCGAGGGCGTCGGGATGCTGCGCGCCCTGCTCTCCGGCGAGGAGTGGGAGTTCCCGGGCGAGGTCCGCTCACGCCTGCGCGACCCGGGCCCGGGGTCTCCGGGGAGTCCGGGGATACCCCTTCACCTGGCCGCGAGCGGGCCGAGGAACCTGCGGCTGGCCGGGGAGATCGCCGACGGGGTGATCCTGCTCAGCGGGGTCTCCCCGCGGACCCTCGCCCAGGCGACCGCCCGGGTGCGGGAGGGAGCCGCCGGACGCGCGGCCCGGCTCCCGCTCACCGTCTCCGCGTTCTGTGCCGTCACCGACGACGTCGAGGCCGAGGCCCGGCAGCTCAAGCCGATCTGCGCCTCGATCGCCCAGAACGGCGGGGCGCCCTTCCTCGCTCTCGCGGGCATCGACGTCCACGTGCCGGAAAAGGTCGAGGGCGTCTATCCGGACCTCGTCCACGCGGAGGACTGGCAGGCGGCCGTCGACATCTGCTCGGCGTGGATCAGCGACGAGCAGGCGCTCCGGTTCGCCGAGGAGTTCTGTCTGTTCGGCACCGCCGACGACATCGCGGGCCGGCTGCGCACCCTGCCCGCGAGCGGGGTCACCGGAGTGTTCCTCCAGCACGTCGGCTCCTACGACCCGCCCACCGAGCTGATCGAGGCCGTGGGCAGCGCTGTGCTGCCCCAACTCAAATGAGGGAGAAAACCGTGCACAAAGGCTATGTGCCCAGCAGGTTCGGCCAGTTGCACTACGCCGAGTGCGGCGCCGGCGAGCCTGTCCTGATGCTCCATCAGACACCGCGCTCCTGGACCGAGTACCTGGACGTGCTGCCGCTCGTCGGCGCCGGACACCGCGCGATCGCCATGGACACCCTCGGCTTCGGCGCCTCCGCCAAGCCCGAGGGGCCGCACTCCATAGAGCGGTTCGCCGACGCGGCCGAGGAGCTGGCCGACGCCCTCGGCCTGGACCGATTCCATCTCGTCGGCCACCACACCGGCGGGGTGATCGCGGTGGAGCTCGCCGCCCGGCTCCGGGATCGGGTGGCCAGCCTCCTGCTGTCCGCGACCCCGTTCATCGACGACGAGAAACGGCGCACGGCCGCCGAACGCAAGCCGGTCGACCTGGTCGACCCCCGCCCCGACGGCTCCCATCTCCTCGACCTGTGGAACCGCCGGCGCGGCTTCTACGAGGTGGGCCAGGAGGCCGCGCTGACCCGTTTCATGGTGGACGCGCTGACCGTGCTGGACCGCGTCGAGGACGGTCACGTCGCCGTCCGCGGTTACGGGATGGACCGCAGGCTGCCGCTCGTCACCGCCCGTACGCTCGCCGTCTGCGCCCCCGGCGACCACTACTCCCTGCCCTCCCTGGAGAAGTTCGCGGCCGCCCTGGGCTGCGAGACCCGGGTGCTGTCCGGCGGACATGTGCCACTCCCCGAGCAGCTGCCCGGGGAGTTCGCGAAGGTCGTACGGGACTGGGCGGCGGCCGGGTAACCCGGTCACTTGAGGCCGATGTGCGCGCCCGGACCGAGCGGCAGGTCGAAGCCGTAGAAGACGCCCAGGATCGCCAGCCACACCACCAGGAACGGCACGGTGAAGATGGCCAGCCGGGAGATGAGGGTGCCGAGCCGGGCGTCGGGTTCGTAGCGGCGGAGCATGGCGAGGAGCAGGAAGACGTACGGGTTCATCGGCGTGATGATGCCGGTGGCCGAGTCGCCGATGCGGAACGCCGCCTGGCTGAGGGCCGGGCTCATGCCGAGCAGCATGAAGGCCGGCACGAACACCGGCCCCACCAGCGACCACAGCGCGGACCCGGAGACGATGAACAGGTTCAGGCAGGCGGCGAGGAGCACGAACGCGACCAGCGCCCAGAAGCCGGTCAGGCCGATCGCGTCGAGACCGGCGGCCGCCTTCACCGCCAGCAGGATGCCGACGTCGGACCAGTTGAACAGGGCGATGACCTGGGAGGCCACGAACATCAGGACGAGGTAGCCGGCCATGTTCTGCACCGAGCCGGTCATGGCCGTGACCACGCCCTCCGAGCCGCTGAGCGCCTTGACCGTGAAGCCGTAGGTCAGGCCGGCCAGCAGGAACGCCCCGAACAGCACCGGCACGATGCCGGTGAGCAGCGGGGAGGGCACCAGTGTCCCGCCGTCGCCGCGCAGCGGGCCGCCCTCGGGCAGCCACAGCGACAGCACCGCGGCCGCGTACGCGAGGACGACGAGCGCGGTGTACAGCAGGCCCCGGCGCTGGACGGGGGTGAGGGCGAGGTCCTGCTCCTCCTCCGGCTCGTCGGCGGAGGGCTCGTAGGGGCCCAGGCGGGGTTCCAGGACGCGGCTGATGAGGAACCCGCCCAGCGCGCCGAGGACCAGGCTGCTGGAGGCGGTGAAGAAGTAGTTGACGAGGAGGTTGAGGTCGAGGCCCTTGGCGGCCGGGAGCACCGAGGCCGCCTGCTGGGTGATGCCGATGTAGAGGGCGTCCAGCGAGCCGATCGTGAACCCGGCCGCGTAGCCCGCTCCGACACACGCGAAACCGCCGATCAGACCGGCCACCGGATGGCGGCCGGCGCTCTTGAAGACCACGGCGGCCAGCGGCGGCAGCACGATCGCGGCAACGTCGCTGATCATGTGCGCCTGGCAGGCGACCAGCGCGACCAGGTACGGCAGTAGCGCCCGGGGCGCGCGGGCCAGGGTGGCCCGCATGACGGTCTCCAGGAGCCCGGCCTTCTCGGCCACGCCGACCGCCATGATCATGAGCAGCACGGCGGCGACGGGCGGGAAGGTCGCGAAGTTGGTGACGAGGTTCTCCGTCAGCCAGCGCACGCCCTCGCCGGTGAACAGCCCGGTGACCTGCTTGGTGTCGGTGGTGCCGGGGACGGTGACGTGCACGTCGGCGAGCGAGAGCGCGGTGGAGACCACGGCAAGGAGCAGGAAGAGGGCGGTGAAGAGCAGGATCGGGTTGGGCAGCGCGTTGCCGGCGCGTTCGATCAGCGCGAGCACCCGGTCGACACCGCTGCGCCGCCCTCTGTCGGGGGACTCGCTCGGGGCGGGAAGGTCGGTCAGTGAGGACATCAGAGCCGCCCTTCCGGCGCTGTCGGCAGCAGGTCCTTGCGTACGACGCCGTCCTGGACGACGCAGACGATGTTCGCGGGGTCGCCGAGGACGCCGATGTCCTGCAGCGGGTCCCCGTCGCAGACGATCAGGTCGGCGGTGCGGCCCGCGGCGAGGGTGCCGAGGCGGTCGGCGACGCCGAGGAGTTCGGCGGCGGTGCGGGTGCCGGCGACGATGGCGGCCATGGGGTCCATGCCGAGGTCCACCAGGTAGGAGAGCTCCATCAGGTTCACCCCGTGCGGGCCGACGGCGGCGTCCGTGCCGAGGGCGATCCGGGCACCATACTCGACGGCCCGCGCGATGTTCTCCTTGGTGACGCCGGACCAGCGGGTCTTCTTCTGGTAGTGGTAGTCCGGCATCGTCTCCTTGTTGATGCCGGCGTACACGGTGGACAGCGTCGGTACGACGAACACCCCGCGCTCCGCGGCCAGGTCGAGGGCGCGCTCGTCGAGGCCGTAGCCGTGCTCGATGCTGGTGACGCCGCCCCGGATGGCGTTGAGGATGCCCGCGTTGCCCTGGGCGTGCGCGGCGACGGGCTTGCCGCCGTGCCGGCGGGCCTCGTCCACGACGGCCCGGATCTCCTCCTCAAGCAGGCCCTCGTCGTCGGGGTCGTCGTACGGGCTGCCCATGCCACCGGTGGCGCAGACCTTCACCAGGTCGGCGCCGTCGCGCAGCACCCGGCGCACCGCGAGCCGGGCCGCCGCGGTGTCGTCGGCGATCTCGGACATCCCGGCGCTCAGATCGGTGCCGTCGGGCAGCCGCACGTCGGCGTGGCCGCCGGTGTGGCTGATGATGCGTACGGCGGTGTGCAGCCGTGGGCCGACGACCCGGCCGGTCTCCACGGCCGTACGGAAGCCCGCCGACAGGCCGCCGAGGTCGCGGGCGGTGGTGATGCCGGCGTCGAGGGTCTGGCGCAGCCGGGTGACGGTGTCCAGAGTGACCAGCACGGGGTCGAGTTCGGCGCGCCGCCCGGGATGCGAGCCGTGTGCGTAGGCGAGGTGGACGTGGCAGTCGAAGAAGCCGGGCAGTACGGTGCGGCCGGCGGCGTCGACGCTCCGCTCACCGGCGGCGGGCGGGGCGGTCGCGGCGGGACCGGCATAAGCGATGATGCCGTGGGCATCGATGGTGACCACGGCGTCGTCCATCGGGGCGGCGCCGGTGCCGTCGATGAGGCGGGCGCCATGGATCCGCAGAGCGGTCTGGGGGGCGTCGGTTTCCGTCATGGGGTGCGGTCACTCCTCCTCTGTCGAGAACAGTCGAGAACAGTCGGGGGCAGTCGGGGACAGTCGGGGACAGGAGAAGGGAGTGTGGAATGCTGAAGAAAACCTGGTGTGACGATGCAGACTTCGCGCCGGATTCCCCTACCGCGTGCAGAGAAGCGCCGCCCCTGGGCGTGCAGGATCGTGCCGCCCCGGAGCCGGAACTCGACGAACTGGACCGGTGTGTGGTGCACGCCCTGCAGATCCGTCCCCGGGCGCCGTGGACGCTCGTCGGCGAGGTCCTCGGGGTCAACCCGGTCACCGCGGCAAGGCGCTGGCAGCGGCTCCAGGAGGCGGGCCTGGCCTGGGTGACCGCCTACCCCCGGCTGTACGACCCGCGGATCGTGGTCACCGGGATCGTCGAGGTGGACGCCGAGCCGGGCGCCGCCGAGGACGTGGCACAGACCGTCGCCAAGGACCCGGCCGTGCCCAACATCAAGCTCACGGCGGGCGGCCGGGACCTGGTGGCCGCCGTGCAAACCCGCAGCCTGGACGACCTGGCCCGGCTCACCACCTCCCTCTTCCAGCGGACCCCGGGGGTACGGGCGACCCGCACGCATGTCTCGACCGGCGTCTCGACGGAGGGCAGCCGGTGGCGGCTGCGCAGTCTGGACGAGGCCCAGGCCGCCCGCCTCGAAGCGGCGCTGCCCCCGTCCGGCCTCCCGGCGCCCCTGGCCGAGCCGCACTGGGACGAACTGGACACCCGCCTCCTGGAACTCCTGAGCGTGGACGGCCGGATGTCGCTGCGTGACCTGGCGGCGGCCACCGGCACCAGCCTCACCACCCTGCGCCGCCGAGTGCAGTCGCTGCTCGCGTCCCGGCTCTCCCTGCGCTGCGACCTGGCCCGGCCGCTGTCGGGCTGGCCGCTGTCCGCCGTCTACTTCGCCTCGGTGCCGGGCCAGTACGTCGAGGAGACCAGCAGGGTGCTGGCCGGGGTGCGCGAGGTCCGCTCGTGCGCGATCACGGCAGGGCCGTACAACCTGGTGATCGACGTCTGGCTCCGCGACCTGCGCGATGTGCATGCGTTCGAGGCGCACCTGTCCCGCAAGCTGCCCCGGCTGACCGTCGCCGACCGCTCGGTGGTGCTGCGCACCGTCAAGCACATGGGCCGCCTGCTCGACCACGACGGCCGCTGCGTCGGGGTGGTCCCGCTGCGGAACCCCCAGGCCGCCGGCGAGCGCCGCGCGCTCGGTTCGGCCGCCTGGACGTGAGGACGCTACGGCGTGGTCCGGTCCGGGCGGGTCGGGACCGGTACCTGGTTGAAACCGTAGTAGAGGGCGAGCAGGCCGTGTGCGGCCAGGGTGAGCGGCGCGGAGACGAAGGCCAGGCCGACGGTGACCGGGTAGCCGAGTGAGCCGAGCGCGAAGCGGGCGCGGGTGGCACGCGCGGCCTCGACGTCGACGCGGGCGTCGAAGAGGTGGCCGGTCCGGGTGAGATGCCACCACAGGGCCTGGAAGGCGGCCGCCATCAGGACCATCACCAGGCTGTAGACGGCCGCCGCCGCGTGCGAGGACGCGTCCTCGCGCAGGTACTCGGCGAGCATCGCCGTCGGCCAGGGCACGGCGGACACCACCATCAGCACCAGCAGGTTCAGGAACATCAGCTTCCGGTCGACCCTGGCGACATAGCTGAACAGCTGGTGGTGGTTGACCCACATGATCCCGACGACCAGGAAGCTCACCACATAGGCGGCGTACGACGGCCACTGGTCGCCCAGTGCCTGCCAGAGGCTGTCGCCCTCCGTGGTCTTCGGCACCTTGATGTCCAGGACGAGCAGGGTGACGGCGATGGCGAAGACCCCGTCGCTGAAGGCCTCCACACGGCCCGACTCGTTCATGACGCACTCCCCCGTCGGCTCACGGTGACTTTCTACCGCCACCCCCGTCGCCGCGTCACGTGATCGACTGAGGCGCCGCGAGCGGAACGGCGGCCTCCGTCATACCCCTCGCCTCCGCGCGCCGCCGGCCCAGGTGGTTGAAGACCAGGTTCAGCACCACCGCCGCCACACACCCCGTCGAGATCCCCGAGTCGAGGACGATCCGGGCGGTCTCCGGGAAGGCGTGGTAGAAGTCCGGCTCGGTGACCGGGATGATGCCGACGGCGAGGGAGACGGCGACGACCAGGACGTTCTCGTCCTTCTCCAGGCCGGCCCGGACCAGGTTCTGGATGCCGCTGGCCGCCACCGAGCCGAACAGCACCACGCCCGCGCCGCCCAGGACCGGACGGGGTACGACGGCGATCAGCGAGGCGGCCATCGGGCACAGCCCCATCAGCACCAGGAAGCCGCCGCCTGCCGCGACCACGAACCGGCTGCGGATCCGGGTCATCGCGACCAGGCCGATGTTCTGCGCGAACGCGCTGCACATGAACCCGTTGAAGAGCGGACTGATCGCCGAGCCGAGGGTGTCGGCGCGCAGCCCCGCCGCGATCGTCCGCTCGTCGGCGGGCCGTTCGACGATCTCGCCCAGCGCCAGCATGTCCGCGGTCGACTCGGTCATCGAGACCACCATCACCACGCACATGGAGAGGATCGCGGTGATCTGGAACTGCGGGGCGCCGAAGTGGAAGGGCGTCGGGAAGCCGATCACGTCCGCGTCCGCGACCGGGCCGAAGTCGGTGACGCCGAACGGGATCGCGACGACCGTACCGGCGACCAGGCCGATCAGCACGGCGATCTGCTTGACGAAGCCGTGGGTGAAGCGGCGAACGACCAGGACGATGAGGAGAGTTGCGGCGGCCAGCCCCAGGTACTTCGCCGAACCGTAGTCCTTGGCCGTCGGGTCGGGGCCCTGCGCCCAGCCGAAGGCGACCGGCAGCAGCGAGACGCCGATGAGCGTGATGACCGTGCCGGTGACGACGGGCGGGAAGAAGCGGACGGCCTTGCTGAAGAAGGGGGCGGCGAGGAAGCCGAGGAGGCCGGCGACGATCACGGCGCCGAAGATGACCGGCAGGGCGTCGGACCTGTCGTGCGTGGAGGCGGCTATCGCGGTCATCGGGGCGACCCCGGCGAAGGTGACGCCGTTGACGAAGGGCAGCCGGGCGCCGATCTTCCAGACGCCGAGGGTCTGGAGGAAGGTGGCGAGGCCCGCGGTGAAGAGGCAGGCGGCGGTCAGGAAGGTCAGTTCGGTGCCGGTGAGGCCGATGGCCGCGCCGACGATCAGGGGCGGGGCGACCACTCCGGCGTACATGGCGGCCACGTGCTGCAGGCCGGTGGTGGCCATTTTCAGGGCGGGGAGTTTCTCGTCGACGGGGTGCACTTGTCGCGCGGATGCTGCTGACACTGCGGCTCTCCTCCGGTCGGTTACGCATCGGCTCTGACACGGGTTTCAGGGAGGTGGTCGTGCGGGACCGAAGGACGGTGACCGTTCCCGGGCGCGCGCGTGACAGCGCGCGCCCGGGAGGCGGCCGCCGTGGACCCTTTCGGGGTCCACGGCCACCGGCCGGGAGCCGTCCCTCCCGACCGGAGCTCAGGTGTCTTGCGGAGAAATGGAGTTACTGGCCGGCGATCTGCGCCAGCCGCTGGGCCTCGGCCCGCGTCGCGCGGGCGATCGCGTCCTCGTCGACGTGCAGCAGGCGGCCCGCCTCGACGATCTGACGGCCGTTCACGAAGGAGGCGGTGACCGGGGCGGCCGCGCCGAAGACCAGGGCGGTCACCGGGTCGGCGATGGAGGCGTGGGCGAGGGTGTCCAGCCGCCAGAGGACCAGGTCGGCGAGCTTGCCGGGTTCGAGGGAACCGATCTGGCGTGCACGGCCGAGGACTTGGGCGCCACCGTAGGTGCCGAGGCGCAGTGCCTGGCGGGCGTTCAGGGCCGCTTCCCGGTGTGCGCCGAGGCGGTTGATCAGCAGCGCGTTGCGCAGCTCGGTGTGGAGTTCGCCGGACTCGTTGGACGCGGTGCCGTCGACGCCGAGGCCGACCGGGACGCCGGCGGCGAGCATGTCGGGGACGCGCGCGATCCCGGCCGCGAGGCGGGCGTTGGAGGACGGGCAGTGGGCGACGCCGGTCTGCGTGCGGGCGAACGCGGCGATGTCGGAGTCGTTCATGTGGACGCAGTGCGCCATCCACACGTCCTCGCCGAGCCAGCCGGTGGACTCGAAGTAGTCGGTCGGGCCCATCCCGAACAGTTCCTTGCAGAACTGCTCCTCCTCGACGGTCTCGGAGCCGTGGGTGTGCAGGCGCACTCCGAGTCGGCGGGCCAACTCGGCTCCCTGCCGCAGGAGTTCGGTGGAGACGGAGAACGGCGAGCAGGGCGCGACGGCCACCTGGGTCATGGCGTCGAAGGAGGGGTCGTGGTGCTCCTTGACGGTGGCCTCGGTGGCGGTGAGGGCTCCTTCGAGGGTCTCGACGGCGAAGTCCGGGGGCAGTCCGCCGTCCTTCTCACTGCGGTCCATGGAGCCGCGGGCGAGGGTGAAGCGGACGCCCGTCTCGCGGGCGGCGCGGATGATCGCGCCGGACAGGTCGCCGGAGTCCTTCGGGTAGACGTAGTGGTGGTCCATCGCGGTGGTGACACCGCCGCGGGCCATCATGGCGAGCGAGCCCTGCGCGGCCGCGTACACCATGGGCTCGTCGATGCGCGCCCAGGTCGGGTAGAGGGCTACCAGCCAGTTGAAGAGGTTGTGGTCGGTGGCCAGGCCGCGGGTGATCCACTGGTAGTAGTGGTGGTGGGTGTTGACCAGGCCGGGGGTCACCAGGTGGCCGGTGGCGTCGATACGGCGTACGACGTTCTCCAGGGCCTCGGGGGCCCGGCCCGCGCCGAGCGACTCGATGCGGTTGCCGGCGATGACGACGTATCCGTTCGCGTACTCGGTGTCGTGGGCGTCGACGGTCGCGATCGAACAGTTCTCGATGACGATGCGCTGGTCTGCTGCCATGATTCGTCCTTTTCGCTCAGTGGACTTGTGGTGAGGGCACGGCAGGACCCCGGGGATTTGAGTGCCGCGGCCGGGAAGCCCGAGGAGCCCGCGTCCCCGGCCGAGGGTGCCGATAAGAGGGGAGGTCAGAGGTTGGTGAGGTCCACCGGTATCCGCGCCTCGCAGCCGTCCCGCAGGATGGTCGCCTCGATCAGGCCGTAGGGCCGGTCGGCGGCGTAGTACACGGCACCGTCTTCGGTGGCGTTCTTGAGCCCGAACGGCTCCAGGTCGACGAGGAAGTGGTGCTTGTTGGGGAGCGAGAAGCGGACCTCGTCGATCTCGCCCCGGTTGTTGATGATGCGCGAACCCATCTGGTACAGCGTCTGCTGCAGGGAGAGGGAGTACGTCTCGGCGAAGGCCTGGAGCATGTGCTTCTTCGTCTGCTCGTAGGACTTCTCCCAACTCGGCATCTTCTGCTCGTCGTCGGTCCAGTTGAACCGCCAGCGGGCGGAGACCTGGGTGGCCAGGATGCGGTCGTACGCCTCGGGGAGGGTCGTGTACTTGTCCTTGACGTAGCCCCAGAACTCGGAGTTGGTCGAGTTCATCACGACGAGGTCCTTGAGGCCGGATATGACCTCCCACTGCGAACCGTCGTACGTGATCTGGGTGAGCCGGGTCTCCTGGCCCTTGCGCACGAAGGAGTGCTTGACCTCGTCCGCGCCGATGAACTTCGAGTTGGCGTCCGAGGCCTCGATGCGCTCCCAGGCGTACTCCTCGATGCGGATCCGGGCCCGGTGGATCGGCTCCTGCGAGGTCACGAAGTGGCGGGCGAGGTGGATGCCGAACTGCTCGGCGGACTCGATGCCGTGCTCCTTGGCGAACGCGAACACCGTGTTCTTGGTGGTGTCGGTCGGCAGGACGTTGGCGTTGGAGCCGGAGTAGTGGACCTCGTCCATGTCGCCGGAGAGCGACACCGAGACGTTGAGGTCCTTGATGTGGTGGGTGGCACCGTCCCGCGTGATCTTGACGACCCGGTTCTCGGCCTTGCCGTACTGGTTCTGTCCAAGAATCGTAGGCATGTGTAGCTAGCTCCCTCGGTAAACGGAGTAGCCGAACGGGTTGAGCAGCAGCGGTACGTGGTAGTGCTCGCCCGGTACGACGGCGAACGTGATCGCCACCTCCGGGAAGAACACGGCCGGTCCGCTGTCCCGATTCGCGGGGGCGTCCTGCTGCGCATCGGCTTGCTTCTTCTCGAAATACGGCTCCACGGCGAAGTCGAGCCGTACGTGTGTGGTGCCCTCCGGCAACGCCGGCAGGTCCTTGCACCGGCCGTCCGCGTCGGTCGCGGAACCGCCGAGCGCCTGCCAGTCCGCTTCCCGGCCGGGGCGGGCGGAGAGCTGAACCGCGACGCCCTCGGCGGGACGGCCGACGCTCGTGTCCAGGATGTGGGTGGACACGGAGGCGGTGCTGCTGGTGCTCATGGTGTCAGGCGTCCTCTTCGACGAGTCGGGCGAGCCGGATGCGGTTGATCTTTCCCAGCTCGGTGCGGACGATCTCCCGCTCCCGCTCCGGCGGGTTGCCGATCCGCTCCTTGACCGCGTCCCGCATCTCCTCGCCGCTGCGGCCGGTGGCGCAGATCAGGAAGACATGGCCGAACCGCTCCTGGTAGGCCAGGTTGAGTTCGAGCATCTCCGCCTTGAGGCCGTCCGCGGCGCCGGCCATGCCGGACTGCTCCCGGGCCGAGGTGGGGTCGCCCGGCTTGGGACGGCCGATCGGCGGGTGCCCGGCCATGGCCTCGGCGAGGTCCGCCTTGCTCAGCTCGGCCATGGCGGCGTCGCTGGCGGAGTAGAGGGCCTCGGGGGTGGCGTAGGGGCGGGCGGCGAGCAGGCGCCGGGCCCAGGTCGTGGAGGCGCACGCCTCGTGGAGGGCGGCGAAGGCCGCGTGCTCCTCCAGGTCGTTGAACCGGGCCAGGCCCGGGGGCGTGGAAGTCGACGTCACGGGAGCCTCCGTGGCCGTATGCGGCCTTCGTGCTGAACGGGCTGCCGTTAGCTAACGCCCTCCGGAACCCAGGGTCAACACTTTGTTGAAAATTCCGCGTAACAACCCCCGGGGCGCACCGGGAGGTCAGCTGTCCTTGTCCCGGTTGAGGTAGTTGTAGACGGTGAAGCGGCTCACCCCGAGCGCGCTCGCCACGGTCTCCACGCCGTGCCGTACGGAGAAGGCGCCCCGCGCCTCCAGTATGCGCACGACCTCCTGCTTCGCCTTGCGGTCCAGGTCGGCCAGTGGCTTGCCCTGCTTGCGCTCCATGGCGGCCAGGATGTGGTCGAGGGAGTCCGCGAGCTGCGGCAGTCGTACGGCGACCACGTCGACGCCCTCCCAGGCGAGCACGACGTCGTCGGGGCCGGCCTCGTCGGGCGGGAGCATCTCCCCGCCCATGGCGTCGACCAGCGGCTTCACGGCGGTGATGAAGGGCTCGTCCCCGTTTCCGGTCACTTGTCGTCACCCTCCCCCACCACGTTGACCTGGAGCGAGATCCGGGTGGCCCCGGCCTCCAGGGCCCGGCGCAGCAGCGCGTCCACGGCGGTGAGCACGGCGTCGGAGCCGCCCTCCGCCGTGTTGCCGAACGGCCCGACGTCCACCGCGTCCAGCTCGGCCGCCTCGATGACCTCACGGGCGACCAGCGCATGCGCGGGAGCCTCGTCGAGATCGAAGGGCTCGGTGGTGAACTCCACTCTCAGTCGCATTGCGCCCCCAGCACACATCCCTGACCCGGCCGCGACGGACCCACTCCGGCCGCCACGAGGCGACCCTAACGGACCATGGCCCCCCTCCGCCCTCCGCAAACGGTCGCCGGGGGCCCGAGGCGGGGCTCACCGGCCCTTGCGCAGGAAGCTCCGCAACCGCCGTTCCGGCCAAGTGTTGATCACGTCGTCCGCGGTGAGCCAGCCGCGCTGGGCGGTGCCGATGCCGTAGCGCATGTTGGCGAGGTGCGGGACGGCGTGGGCGTCGCTGTTCACGGCGAACTTCACGCCGTGCCGGCGGGCCCGCAGGATGTCCTCGTCGCGCAGGTCGAGGCGGTGCGGGTGGGCGTTGATCTCCAGGGCCGTGCCGGTGCGGGCGCATGCCTCGAAGACCGCGTCGAGGTCGGCGTCGATGCCGGGCCGCTTGCCGATGAGGCGGGTGGTGGGGTGGCCGATGACGTTGACGTACGGGTTCTCGCAGGCCCGGACGAGCCGCCGGGTCAGGGCCTCGCGGCTCTGCCTGAAGTGCGAGTGCACGGAAGCCACGCACAGGTCGAACCCGGCGAGGAAGTCGTGGGGCCAGTCCACCTCGCCCTCGGGGCCGATGTTGAGCTCGGTGCCGTGCAGCAGCCGCAGCCCGCCGCGCCGGCCCTTGGTGGGGTACGTGCCGTCCAGCTCGCGCACCCGTTCCCGCTGGGCCAGCATCCGCTCGTCGGTCATGCGCTGCATGGCCAGGTCGGGCGCGTGGTCGGTGATGGCGTAGTAGGCATACCCGCGCCGGGCGGCCGCCTCGGCCATCTCCTCCAGCGGGGCGAGCCCGTCGGTGAGGTCGGTGTGGGTGTGCAGGTCACCGCGCAGGTCGGCCTCGGTGACCAGCTCGGGCAGCTCGTCGCGCAGTCCGGCCTCGATCTCCCCGCGGTCCTCGCGCAGCGGCGGCGGGATCCAGGGCAGGCCGAGGCGCGCGTACACCTCCTCCTCGGTCCCGGAGACGACCTTCCCGCCGCTCTCGACGTCGAAGAGGCCGTACTCGGAGAGCTTGAGCTTCTGGTGCACCGCGATCTCGCGGGTGCGGATGTTGTGGGCCTTCGAGCCGGTGAAGTACTGCAGCGCGGCGCCCCACGAGTCCGGCGGCACGACCCGCAGGTCGACGTTGAGGCCCTTGCCGGTGCGCACGGACGTCTTGGTCCCGCCCTGGCCGATGACCTCGGTGACGTACGGCAGCCCGGTGAACGCCCGCATGAGCGGCGCGGAGTCCGTCGCCGCGGCGAGGATGTCGATGTCGCCGATGGTCTCGCGCATCCGGCGCAGCGACCCGGCGTACGTGCACCGCCTGCAGCCGGGCACGGCGGAGAGCGCGCCCACGATGTCCTCGGCCAGTTCCATGGCCACGTCGATCTGCACCCGCCCGCCGGAGGACCGGAGCAGTTCGATGCCGTGCAGGATGTTCTCCTCGGTCTTCGGCCCGAAGCCCTTGAGGTCGCGCAGCCGTTCGTCGCGGATGGCGGCGGCGAGTTCGTCGACCGACGAGACGCCCAGTTCCTCGTAGACCGCCATGGCCTTCTTCGGGCCGAGGGTGGGGACGGCCGTCAGCCGCCGGACCCCGTCCGGGATCTTCGCCCGCAGCTCCTCGACGGCGGCCACCGTGCCGCTGTCGAAGTACTCGCGGATCTTCTGGGCGATCGACTTCCCGACGTTCGGGATCTCCTGCAACCCCTTGAGGCCGAGCGTGGCGACGTCGGCGTGGTGACCGCCGACGGACCGGGCGGCCTTCTCGTAGACCCGCGTCTTGAACGCGTCTCCGCCGGTGATCGAGATCAGGTCCGCGTACTCCTGGAGGAGTGCGGCCACCTCGTCGTTGGACCGAGCCATGCCTTCAGGGTAGGGCGCGGGTTTTGCGCGGGCGCTCTTGACAGCTCTCCCCGGTCACAGGCAGTCTTCCATTAAGCAGAAATCAACTTCCACATTGTGGAAATAAGACAGTGGAAGGGAGCGCCCACCCCCATGGGATTTGCAGAGCAGCGCTTCACCGTCAACCTGTCGATCCTCTTCACGGAACTCCCGCTCCTGGAGCGCCCCGCAGCCGCCGCCGCGGCCGGCTTCACCGCGGTCGAGCTGTGGTGGCCCTGGGTCGACTCCCCCACCCCCGAGCGGTCGGAACTCGACGCGCTGCGCCAAGCGATCACGGCCGCGGGCGTCCGGCTGACCGGCCTGAACTTCTACGCCGGACAACTGCCCGGCCCCGACCGGGGTGCCCTGTCGGTCCCGGGCGAGGAGTCGACGAGGTTCCGCGCCAACATCGACGTGGCGGCCGGTTTCGCCCGCACCCTGGGCTGCCGGTCACTCAACGCCCTGTACGGAAACCGCGTGGACGGCGTGGACCCGGCCGAACAGGACGCGCTGGCCCTGGAGAACCTGGTCCGCGCCGCGGAGGCGGCCGACCGCAACGGGGCGGTCCTGCTGGTCGAGGCGCTCAACGAGCCGGAGTCGCCGCGGTATCCGCTGGTGTCGGCGCCGGCCGCGGTCGCGGTCGTCGACAAGGTGAACGAGACCTCGGGACTCGGCAACGCCCGCTTCCTGATGGACCTCTACCACCTGTCGATGAACGGCGAGGACCTGCCGTCGGTGATCGAGCGGTACGCCTCGAAGACCGGCCACGTCCAGATCGCCGACAACCCGGGCCGCGGCGCCCCTGGCACGGGCTCGCTCCCCCTCGAAGACCTCCTCGGCCGGCTGCGGAAGGCCGGTTACGACGGCTGGGTGGGCCTGGAGTACAAGCCGGGCGACCGCCCGAGCCCCGAAGCCTTCGAGTGGCTCCCGCGCGAAGCGCGCTGAACTCCCCGACTTTGCAGAGCAGGCAGAGAGGCACCCCCTATGAGCAGCACACTCCCCAAGATCGCCTGGATAGGCCTCGGCATCATGGGCTCCCCGATGTCCGAGAACCTGATCAAGGCGGGTTACGACGTCACCGGCTTCACACTGGAGCAGGACAAGCTGGACCGGCTGGCCGCCGCCGGCGGCACCGCGGCCGCCTCGATCGCCGAGGCGGTGCGGGACGCGGACGTGGTCATCACCATGGTCCCCGCGTCGCCGCAGGTCGAGGCCATCGCGTACGGCCCGGACGGCATCCTGGAGAACGCACGGTCCGGCGCGCTCCTCGTCGACATGTCGTCCATCACCCCGCAGACCTCCGTCGACCTGGCGAAGGCGGCGCGGGTCAAGGGCATCCGGGTGCTCGACGCGCCCGTGTCCGGCGGTGAGGCCGGTGCCGTCGAGGCCGTGCTCTCCATCATGGCCGGCGGCGAGCAGGCCGACTTCGACGCCGCGAAGCCGATCTTCGAGGCGCTGGGCCGGACCATCGTGCTGTGCGGTCCGCACGGCTCCGGCCAGACCGTGAAGGCCGCCAACCAGCTGATCGTCGCCGTGAACATCCAGGCGTGCGCCGAGGCCGTGGTCTTCCTGGAGAAGTCCGGCGTGGACCTGGCGGCCGCGCTGGATGTGCTGAACGGCGGCCTGGCCGGCTCGACCGTGCTGACGCGGAAGAAGGACAACTTCCTGCACCGCGACTTCAAGCCGGGCTTCCGGATCGACCTGCACCACAAGGACATGGGCATCGTCACGGACGCGGCCCGCACCGTCGGCGCCGCCCTGCCCGTCGGCGCCGTGGTGGCCCAACTGGTCGCGTCCCTGCGTGCGCAGGGCGACGGCGGCCTCGACCACTCGGCGCTGCTGCGCGCGGTGGAGCGCCTGTCCGGCGCGCAGGTCTGAGCCGGACCACCCGACTTCCGGGCGGTGCCGGCGCTGACACCTGTCCTGTCGCGCCCAGGCGCCGGCACCGCCCGGAAACCACTTCAACAAACTGTTGACGCCCTGGTCGACCCGATCCTAGGCTCCCAGAAGGCTCCACGAAGCGGAAACGGATTTCCGCTGACACCCGCACGGAAGGCCCACGATGTCGAAGCGCGTGCTCACCACCGAGTCCGGCGCCCCGGTCGCCGACAACCAGAACTCCGCCTCCGCCGGCATCGGCGGCCCGCTCCTGCTCCAGGACCAGCACCTCCTGGAGAAGCTCGCGCGCTTCAACCGCGAGCGGATCCCGGAGCGCGTGGTGCACGCCCGCGGCAGCGGCGCGTACGGCCACTTCGAGGTGACCGACGACGTCACCGGGTTCACCCACGCCGACTTCCTGCGCGCGGTCGGCCGGCGCACCGAGGTCTTCCTGCGCTTCTCGACGGTCGCCGACTCCCTCGGCGGCGCCGACGCCGTCCGCGACCCACGCGGCTTCGCCGTCAAGTTCTATACGGAGGAGGGCAATTACGACCTCGTCGGGAACAACACCCCGGTGTTCTTCATCAAGGACCCGCTCAAGTTCCCGGACTTCATCCACTCGCAGAAGCGAGACCCTCCCCCACTGCCCGAAAGGCGTGGGAGGTGCCCCCATTCGGGCCGTCAGGAGCCGGACAACGTCTGGGACTTCTGGGCCCACGCCCCCGAAGCCACGCACCAGGTGACCTGGCTGATGGGCGACCGGGGCATCCCGGCGTCGTACCGCCACATGAACGGCTACGGCTCGCACACCTACCAGTGGACGAACGCCGAGGGCGAGGCCTTCTTCGTCAAGTACCACTTCAGGACCAACCAGGGCGTCCGCTCCCTGAGCGGCGAGCAGGCCGCCGAACTGGCGGGCAAGGACCCGAACTCGCACCAGACGGACCTGCTCCAGGCCATCGAGCGGGGCGTGCACCCGTCCTGGACCCTGTACGTGCAGATCATGCCGGCGGCGGAGGCGGCCGACTACCGCTTCAACCCCTTCGACCTGACGAAGGTGTGGCCGCACCGGGACCACCCGCTCCGGCGGGTGGGCCGCCTGGTCCTCGACCGCAACCCGGACAACGTGTTCGCCGAGGTCGAGCAGGCGGCGTTCTCCCCGAACAACTTCGTGCCGGGCATCGGCCCCTCCCCCGACAAGATGCTCCAGGGCCGCCTGTTCGCCTACGCGGACGCGCACCGCTACCGCCTGGGCGTCAACCACACCCTGCTGGCCGTCAACGCCCCGAAGGCGACGACCTCGCGGAACTACGGCCGGGACGGCTTCATGGCCGCCAACGCCCAGGGCCGGCACGCCAAGAACTACGAGCCGAACTCCTACGACGGCCCGGTGGAGACCGGCCGCCCCCTGTCGGCACCCCTCGCCGTGACCGGCCACACGGGCACCCACGAGGCCCCGCTCCACACCAAGGACGACGACTTCTCCCAGGCGGGCGAGCTGTACCGCCTGATGTCCGCGGAGGAGCAGCGGCGACTGGTGGCGAACATCGCCGGCAGCCTCTCGCAGGTCACCCGCGACGACGTGATCGAGAAGAACCTGGCCCACTTCCACGCCGCCGACCCGGAGTACGGCAGGCGCGTGGCGGAGGCGGTCCGCGCCCTGCGCGAGGACTGACCCCACAGGCGGCCCGCGGCGGCCGACCGGCCCGGATGAGGGGTGACCGGTCGGTGTCGGCGCGCGGGCGGGGCGAGGACCGCGGCGGCGTGCGAGCCAGTGCGGTGGTGAAGGATCCGGGCGCTCTTCCCGACCAGAGGGAAGGACGCCCCCGGCTCCGTCGCACCCGCCGCGGTCCCAGCCACACCCCCTTGAGCCCCGTCCGGCGGCGCGAACGTCCTGTCGCGCCCAGCCTCGCGCCGTCGGACGGCCACAGCCGAGGAGAACCCCACGGACTCCCCGAGCGCCGGATGCGGAACCGCCCGCGTCCGGCGCTTCGGCGTGCGCTTCCGGCCGTGCCGCAGGAGCCTTGTGGCATGACTGCACATCCACCGACGGAGTTCCCGCACATCGTCGTGCACGCCCCGGCCCTGGACGGCTCCCGGCGGGTCACCGAGGGCGACGTGACCCTGGGGATCGCCTCCCACCTCGACGACGTGGTCGAGATCCTGCGGATGGCCGACCTGGACCGGATCGAGGTCGAGGAGAGCGACCTCATCGAGTGGCAGGGCGGCGGCCCGGACGACTGGCCCGGGCTGACCGAACATCCCGAAAGCTGAGGTACCGGGAGGAACGCACCGGCCCATCCTCAAATAAAGCTCTGAACTCTGTTCAGGATGCTTCAACCGCCCCAGTCAGGGGGCATATTCACGTCACACGGTGCCCGCCGGCACGGGGGCGGCGGGCACCGAGTCACCCACCACGCGAAGCGGGCGGCCCATCCCTTGGATGGGCCGCCCGCTCTCGTCCGCGCCGGCTCAGACCTTCAGCGTCCTGATGGACGTGGGCGCGTGGCCGGGCTCGGTGGCGATCTCCTCGAACTCGACGACGTTCGAGATGTCGTTGGTGGTCGACATGGAGATGTTGGTGACGCGCTCCAGGATCGCCTCCACGACGACCGGCACCCGGTGCTCGGCGGCCAGTTTCTTGGCCTGTTCGAAGGCCGCGCCCAGCTCCGCCGGGTCCGTCACCCGGATCGCCTTGCACCCCAGGCCCTCGGCGACCTTGACGTGGTCGACTCCGTAGACGCCCAGCTCGGGCGAGTTGATGTTCTCGAACTCCAGCTTGACCTGGAAGTCGATGTCGAACGCCCGCTGCGCCTGCCGGATCAGGCCCAGGTAGGAGTTGTTGACCAGGACGTGGACGTACGGGATCTTGTGCTGCGCGCCGACCGCGAGTTCCTCCAGCATGAACTGGAAGTCGTAGTCGCCGGAGAGGGCGACCACGGACGCCTCCGGGTCGGCCTTGGCCACGCCCAGCGCGGCCGGGATCGTCCAGCCGAGCGGGCCCGCCTGGCCGCAGTTGATCCAGTGCCGGGGCCGGAAGACGTGCAGCATCTGGGCGCCGGCGATCTGCGAGAGGCCGATCGTGGAGACGTACCGGGTCTCCGGGCCGAAGGCCTTGTTCATCTCCTCGTAGACGCGCTGCGGCTTGATCGGGATGTCGTCGAAGTGGGTACGGCGCTGGAGGGTCGCCTTCTTCTCCTGCGCCGACGCCGCCCACCGCGAGCGGTCGGGGAGGCCGCCCGACGCCTTCAACTCCCCTGCCACCTGGACGAAGAGCTCCAGGGCGGCCTTCGCGTCGGACGCGATGCCGTAGTCGGGGGCGAAGATCCGGCCGATCTGGGTGGGCTCGATGTCCACGTGGACGAAGGTGCGGCCGGCCGTGTAGACGTCCAGCTTGCCGGTGTGGCGGTTGGCCCAGCGGTTGCCGATGCCGAGGACGAAGTCGGACTCCAGGAAGGTCGCGTTGCCGTAGCGGTGCGAGGTCTGCAGGCCCACCATGCCGGCGTTCAGCTCGTGGTCGTCGGGGATCACGCCCCATCCCATCAGCGTCGGGACGACCGGAGTGCCCGTCAACTCGGCGAACTCGACGAGGAGTTCGGCGGCGTCCGCGTTGATGACACCGCCGCCCGCGACGATCAGCGGACGCTCCGCGGCGTTCAGCATCCCGATCGCCTTCTCGATCTGGGCGCGGGTGGCGGCCGGCTTGTAGACCGGGAGGGGCTCGTACGTCTCCGGGTCGAACTCGATCTCGGTGAGCTGCACGTCGATCGGCAGGTCGATCAGGACCGGACCCGGACGGCCGGAGCGCATCAGGTGGAAGGCCTGCTGGAAGACGCCCGGAACCTGCGCCGCCTCCAGCACGGTGACCGCCATCTTCGTGACGGGCTTGGCGATCGAGGCGATGTCGACGGCCTGGAAGTCCTCCTTGTGGATCACCGCGGTCGGGGCCTGGCCGGTGATGCAGAGGATCGGGACGGAGTCACCGGTGGCCGAGTACAGGCCGGTGATCATGTCGGTGCCGGCCGGGCCGGAGGTGCCGATGCAGACGCCGATGTTGCCGGGGTGCGTACGGGTGTAGCCCTCGGCCATGTGCGAGGCGCCCTCGACATGGCGGGCGAGGGTGTGGTGGATGCCGCCGGAGGCCTTGAGCGCCGCATAGAAGGGGTTGATCGCCGCGCCGGGCACACCGAACGCATCGGTGACGCCCTCGCGCTTGAGGATCTCAACTGCCGCGCGGGCAGCGGTCATACGAGCCATCGAGAACTCCTGCTTTCGGCTGTCGGATGCCTGCTCCCGTCGCGCCCCGCGGTGAGCATTGCCTCAAGTTTTCCGCATTACGGAAAATAACTTCTACTATCTGAAATCAATGTAGGTGCGGTGACGAACGTCGTCAAGGGACGGACAACCGGGCCCCGGCGGGAGCACCATGGGACGGCTGAACCGACGCGACGCCTGAGGTGGGGCCATGTCCGAGAGCGTGCCGGTGCGCTGTCCGGCCTGTCGGCGCGAGCACGTCTACACCGCGCCGTCGTACCCGTGCGCCTGCGGCGCGCCGGTCACCCCGAGCCTCGACGGCACGGCCGGGCCGACGCCGGTGGCGCACCGCGCCTGGGACGCGGACTGGGTGACGGTGAGCTGCGGCTCCTGCGGCCGCCGGGACCAGTGGCCGCAGCCGGAGCTGGGCTGCCCGTGCGGGGCGGTGCTGCGGATCGCGGTCGCCGGGGCGGTGTCCGCGCCGCCGCCGGACCCCGAGCCCCGGCCCGCCTTCCACCCCGTGACGATCCGCACCGCCCGGGACGCGGTCACCGCGGCCGCGCTCTATCTGCGCTGGCTCGGCTACCGGGACATACGGCGGGCCGACCAGCGGCCACCGTCCGGCATTGGGCTGGCCGCCCGGGGGCTGGTGGCCCAGGTGGACCCGACCGTACAGCCGGCCTCACTGCGGGACGTGGAGTGCCTGTGGCTGACGGCGATGACGGAGGATTCGGGGTGCGTGTACTTCTCCCTTGCGGGGTACGCCGAGGAGGCGCGTGAGCGGGCCGACGCGTTGGGGGTGCCGTTGTTTGTTCTGGACCTGACGGGGACGCCTCAGCCGGTCAACAGTCCTGCGGATGAGTTGCATGCCGCAGGTGAGTGACCTGACTGCGGGCCGGTGGGGGCTGGTCGCGCCCACGCGGCGGAGCCGCATATCGAATACAGCCCCGCGCCCCTGACGGGCGCTGCTGCTTACCGGGCGCTGTAAGTCTCCCTCAGTTCGATCTTGCGGACCTTGCCCGAGACCGTCATGGGAAAGGTCTCCAGGATCTGGATGCGGCTCGGCACCTTGTAGTGGGCCAGGCGGCCCTCGCAGAAGGCGCGGAGTTCGTCCAGGGTCGGCGGGGCGGCGGGGTCGTGCGGGATGACGCAGGCCAGGACCTCCTCGCCGTACCTCTCGTGCGGCACCCCGACCACCTGGACGTCCCGGATCTTGGGGTGGGCGTAGAGGAACTCCTCGATCTCGCGCGGGTAGATGTTCTCGCCGCCCCGGATGATCATGTCCTTGATGCGGCCGACGATCTCGACATACCCGTCCTCGCGCATCATCGCCAGGTCGCCGGTGTGCATCCAGCGCCCGGGGTCGACGGCCTCCGCCGTCTTCTCGGGCTCGTTCCAGTAGCCGAGCATCACGCTGTAGCCCCGGGTGCACAACTCGCCCGCCGTGCCGCGCGGTTGGGTGACCCCGGTGGCCGGGTCGACGACCTTGACCTCCAGGTGCGGCAGCACCCGGCCGACCGTGCCGGTGCGGTGTTCCAGGTCGTCCTCGATCCGGGTCTGGAGCGACACCGGGGACGTCTCCGTCATGCCGTAGCAGATGGAGACCTCCGCCATGTGCATCTCGGCGACCACCCGCTTCATCACCTCGACCGGGCAGGGCGAGCCCGCCATGATGCCGGTGCGCAGGGAGGACAGGTCGTAGGACGCGAAGTCGGGGAGGTTCAGCTCCGCGATGAACATGGTCGGGACGCCGTAGAGCGAGGTGCAGCGCTCCTGCTGGACCGCCTCCAGGGTGGCCTTCGGGTCGAAGGACGGGGCCGGGATCACCATGCAGGCGCCGTGCGAGGTGGCGGCCAGGTTGCCCATCACCATGCCGAAGCAGTGGTAGAAGGGCACCGGGATACAGATCCGGTCCTGCTCGGTGTAGGCGATGGACTCACCCACGAAGTAGCCGTTGTTGAGGATGTTGTGGTGGGAGAGGGTGGCGCCCTTCGGGAAGCCGGTGGTGCCCGAGGTGTACTGGATGTTGATGGGGTCGTCGCAGGACAACTCGGCCGTACGGATGGCCAGTTCGCTGCTCCGGTCGGCCGTCCCGCGGGCGGTCAGCGCCTCCCAGCTCGGGTCCCCGATGTAGACCGTCTCCCGCAACTCGGGGCACCTGCCCCGCACTTCCTCCACCATCGCCCGGTAGTCGCTGGTCCGGTGGCTGAGCGAGGCGAACAGCAGGGAGATCCCCGCCTGGTTGAGGACGTACTCGACCTCGTGGGTGCGGTAGGCCGGGTTGATGTTGACCATGATCGCGCCGATCCGGGCGGTGGCGTACTGCACCAGCACCCACTCGGCGCAGTTGACCGCCCAGATGCCCACCCGGTCGCCCTTGGCGACCCCGCTCGCGAGCAGCGCGCAGGCCAACCGGTCGACGTCGGCGGCGAATTCGGCGTAGGTCCAGCGCCTGCCGGCCGGTACGTCCACCAGCGCCTCGCGGTCCGGCCAGGCCGCGACCGCCCGGTCCAGGTCGGCCCCGATGGTGTCGCCGAGCAGCGTGGTGCCGCTCGTGCCGTGTGTGTACGACGAACTCACCGGAAGTCCTCCTCGCGGTACTCGTCGGCCGAGCCGGCGGCCGTGGCCTCGCGCAGCTCGATCCGGCGGATCTTCCCGGACACGGTCTTCGGCAGCGGGGCGAACTCCAGCCGGCGGACCCGCTTGTAGGGCGCCAGGACCTGCCGCGAGTGCTCGAAGAGCACCTTCGCGGTGTCCGGGCCCGGCTCCCAGCCCGCCGCAAGCACGATGTACGCCTTCGGCACGGCGAGCCGCAGCTCGTCCGGCGCGGGCACGACGGCCGCCTCGGCCACCGCCTCGTGCTCCAGGAGCGCGCTCTCCAGCTCGAACGGGCTGATCTTGTAGTCGGACGCCTTGAACACGTCGTCCGCGCGGCCGACGTAGGTGATGTAGCCGTCCTCGTCCCGGGAGCCGATGTCCCCGGTGCGGTAGTAGCCGCCGGCCATCGCCTCCGCCGTACGGTCGGCGTCCCCGTGGTAGCCCGTCATCAGGCCTACCGGCCGCGCCGACAGGTCGAGCGCGATCTCGCCCTCCACCACACCGGGAGCGCCGCTGACCGGGTCCAGGAGCTCCACCCGGTACCCCGGGCTGGGGCGGCCCATCGACCCGGTCTTCAGGGGCTGTCCGGGGCTGTTGGAGACCTGCACGGCCGTCTCGGTCTGCCCGAACCCGTCCCGGATGGTGACGTGCCAGGCCCGCCGCACCTGCTCGATCACCTCGGGGTTGAGCGGCTCGCCCGCCGCGACGACCTCGCGGGGCGGGGTCGCCAGCTGGCTCAGATCCGCCTGGATGAGCATGCGCCACACCGTCGGCGGGGCGCAGAAGGACGTCACCCCGTGCCGGTCCATCTCGGCCATCAGCCGGCCCGCGTCGAAGCGGCTGTAGTTGTGGATGAAGACCGTGGCCTCCGCGTTCCACGGCGCGAAGAGGTTCGACCAGGCGTGCTTGGCCCAGCCCGGCGAGGAGATGTTCAGGTGCACGTCACCGGGCTTGAGGCCGATCCAGTACATGGTGGCCAGGTGCCCGATGGGGTACGAGGTGTGGGTGTGCTCGACCAGCTTGGGGCGGGCGGTGGTGCCCGAGGTGAAGTAGAGCATCAGCGGGTCGTCGGCAAGGGTGGGGCCGTCGGGCACGAAGTCGGCCGAGGCGGTGTACGCGTCCTCGTACGGCTCCCAGGGCCCCGCCTCCGACGGCGGCAGCCCGCCGACCGCGATCCGGGTGTAGGCCCCCGGCACCTCGGTGAACTTGGCGGCGTCCTCAGCCCGCACGAGCACGTGCTTCACCCGGCCCCGGTCGACCCGGTCGCGCAGGTCGGCCGGGCCGAGCAGCGGGGTGGCCGGGATGACCACGGCCCGCAGTTTCATCGCGGCCAGCGCGGTCTCCCACAGCTCGGCCTGGTTGCCGAGCATGACGAGGATGCGGTCCTCCGGCTCGACGCCCCGCGCCCGCAGGTGGTTCGCGACCCGGTCGGAGCGCTCGGACAGCTCGGCGAAGGACAGCTTCGTCTCCGAGCCGTCCTCCTCGACGATGTGCAGGGCGGTGCGGTCGTTGCCCTCGGCGATGACGTCGAACCAGTCCAGCGCCCAGTTGAAGTGATCCGGACGCGGCCACTGGAAGCCCTCGTAGGCGGTGGCGTAGTCCGCACGGTTTTCCAGCAGGAAGTCCCGTGCCCCGCGGAAGTCCTCCGTCGCACTCGTCATACGCGTCTCCTTCAGTACCGGACCATTGCCGGGCGGCTCTCTGGCATCGTGTAATCCGTGATGCAGGTCTCACTACCCCCGAACGGGGGTGTGGACAGCACGAGGCCGGGGTCGAAGGGGCAGGACAGGTGGCAGCAGAGGTCACGGGGGCGGTGGAGATACGTGGTGCGCTGTCCAGACTCCGGCGCACCACCGGGCTTCCGATCGCCTTCGGCGGGCTGGTCGAGCCGGGCCGGACCCTGGTCCGGATCAGCGAGCTGACCGGCACCAACACGGCGTCGCTGCGCTCGCTCGCGGTCACCTCCGGGAACGGCCTGGGCGGCAAGGCGGTCGCCCTGGCCCGCCCGTGCGCGGTCGTCGACTACTCGGCCTCCCGGCAGATCAGCCACGAGTACGACATCCCGGTGGCGGCCGAGGGCCTCCGCTCGGTGCTCGCGGTACCGGTGGTGGTGCGGCGCCGGGTGCGGGGCGTGCTGTACGGCGCGCTGCGCACCGCCCAGCCGCTGGGCGACCGCACGCTGGGCGCGGCGGTGGCGGCGGCCCGGGACGTGGAGCAGGCGCTGGTCGTCCAGGACGAGGCCAAGGGGCTGCTGGCGGCGGCGCGGCCGGAACCGGCCGTCGTACCGGATCCGGGGGCCGCCTGGGAGCAGGTGCGGGAGGCGCATGCCGCGCTGCGGGCCCTGGCGCCGCGGATCACCGATCCGGAGCTGCGCGCCGAACTGCTGGCCGCCTGCGGGCTGCTGACGGCGCCGGTGCCGGAAACCGTGGCGGTACTGGCGCCCAGGGAACTGGACGTGCTGGCATGGGTGGCGGCCGGGGCGACCAACGCGGCGGTGGCCGAGCGGCTGGGGCTGCGGCCCGAGACGGTCAAGGGCTACCTGCGCTCGGCGATGCGGAAGCTGGGCGCGCACACCCGGGGGGAGGCGGTGTCGGCGGCTCGTCGGACGGGGGTGTTGCCATAGCCGGAGGGGACCCATTCCATTCATGCGGACGCGCAGTGAATTGCCATATGCGAAGCCCCTGTTATTTCCCTCACCACGCCGTTCGGCCGGATTTCAGGGTTCATTGCCTAGAATTTGGCCCGGACACGACACACGAGGGGAGCGGTGACCGTGCGACGGGACTTCCAGGAGCCTGCCAGATGCCGCCCCGACCTGGTCATCGGCCGGGCGGAGCTCTTCGCGGCGGCCCGGGAGCAACTCTCCTCGGGAGGCAGCGTCCTCCTGCACGGGCCCGCCGGAATAGGAAAATCGACCGTCCTGCGGGCGCTGGACGCGGAATACTCCGGCACCGCCCGCACCGTGTTGCGCTGCTCGGCAACCGAGTCCGAATCCCATCTTCCGTTCCTCGCCCTCGCCGACCTCTTCGGCCTGGTCCTCGACGACGTCTCCGCCCACCTGCCCGGCGCCCAGCGCACCGCCCTGGAGTCGGCGCTCACCGGCCGCGGCGAGTCCACCCTCCAGCGCGACGGCCTCGCCCTGCGCCTCGCGGTGCTGTCCACGCTGCGCGTGCTGGCCGCCGAGGGGCCCGTACTGATCGTCGCCGACGACCTCCAGTGGCTGGATCCGGCCAGCGCCGAACTCCTCGGCTTCGCCGCCCGCCGTCTCGGCGGCACCCCGGTCCAACTGCTCAGCGCGGTCCGCACGGAGGGCCAGGAGTACGACCGTCACCTACGCGCGTCGCCCCCGGACACCGTCGCCGTCCGGCTCGGCGCGCTCAACCGCAAGCAGGTCTCCGAACTCCTCGACCACCGCGGCCACACCGGGCTGAGCCGGTCCACGGTCCGGGAGATCCACCGCACCAGCGGCGGCAACCCGCTCTTCGCCCTCGAACTCGGCCGCGCCCTCGCCGAGAACCCGACCCCGCCCCGCCCCGGCGAGCCGCTGCCGGTGCCGACCTCGCTGCGCGCCCTGGTGCTCAGCCGCCTCGACATGCTCTCCGTCGAGGCCCGCCGCACCCTGCTGGTGGCCAGCGCCGGCGCCCGCCCCACCCAGGCCCTGCTGCACGCGGCCGGCCGGGAGAACGCCGAGGCCGAGTGCGCCCAGGCGGCCGAACTCGGGCTGCTGGCCACCGAGCCGGAGGGGCCCGCCGTACGCTTCGCGCATCCCCTCATCTCCGCCGCGCTGTACGCCGAGGCGCCCGCGCAGGAGCGCCGGGCCGCGCACGCGGCGCTGTCCACGGCCGCCTCCGACCCGATCGAACGGGCCCGGCACCTGGCCCTGGCCACCACCGGCACCGACCCGGAGGTCGCCGACCGGCTCGCCGAGGCCGCGACCGAGGCCCGGGACCGGGGGGCGCCCTCGGTGGCCGCGCAGATCGGCCTGCTCGCCGCCCGGCACACCCCAGGCGACCACACGCCCACCGCGGACGAGCGCCGGCTGCAGGCGGCCGAGGACGCGACCAGCGCGGGCGAGATCGACCTCGCCCAGGACATCGCCCGCGAGGTGCTCACCCACGCCACCCGTCCGGCGGACCGGGTGCGCGCCTGGATCCTGGTGATCGACTCCGCCGGCCACACCATGACCGAGGTCGACGCGGCCTTCCCGCACGCCCTCGCCGACGCCGGCGACGACCCGCGGCTGCTCGGCAAGGTCCACTACCAGCTGGCCTGGCGGGCGCTGATCGTGGGCGGCGACTTCACCGAGGCCCGGCAGGCGGCGGCACACTCCGCCGACCTCGCGGCCGAGGGCGGCGACCGGCGCACCGAACTCCTCGCACTGTCCCTCCAGGCCCAGGTCGAGACCCTGATGGGGCATCCGGCGGCGCCCGCCACCATCAAGCGCGCCCTGAAGGAGCCCCAGGACCCGAACGTGGCCTGCCACCACAACGGGGCGGGCAGCGCCAGGTTCCGCTGGCTGGTGATGGGCGACCAGCTGGCCGAGGCACGGGCCACCGTCACCGCGCTGCTGCGCGAGGTCCGCCGGCGCGGGCAGGTGGAGAGCGAGGTGCACTTCCTGCGCGGCCTCGCCGAGACCGAGCTGCGCGCCGGGCACTGCGGCCGGGCCCTCGACCTGGCCCGGGAGGGCCTGCACCTCGCCCACGACTCCGGGATCGGCGAGACCGCCTCCGCGATGCTCACCTCGCTGGCCGAGGCGTCCGGCGGCGACGTGGACCGGGGCCTGGCGCTGGCCCGGGAGGCGGTGGAGCACGCCGAGCAGGACGGCGACACAATGTACCTGTCCCGGGCCCTGGGCGCCCTCGGATACGCCCAGTTGGTGGCCGGCGACCCGGCGGGCACGGTCCGCTCGCTGCGCCGGGTGCGGGAGCTGGAGCAGAGCCTCGGCATCACCGACCCGGCCCGCGGCCGCTGGCAGGGCGACCTCGCCGAGGCACTCGTCCGGGTGGGTGAACCCGCCGAGGCCCAGGACGTCATCGACGTCACCCGGGAGCACGCGCTCAGACTCGGCCGGGAGAGTGTCCTGGCCGCGCTCGACCGGGCCGAGGCGCTGGTCCGGGCCGCGCACGGGGAACGCGACGCGGCCGTCACCCTGCTGACCTCGGCTCAGGACCGGTTCGCCAAACTGGGCTACGGCCTGGAGGAGGCGCGGGCCGCGTTCGCGCTCGCCGCGCTGCGCGACAGGCGCTCGCGGACGGCCTTCGACGAGGCCACCCGGCTGTTCCGGCGGTGCCGGGCGCTGCCGTGGCTGCGGCAGGTGGACGAGGCCGTCTCGGCGCCGGAGCCGCCGGTCGAGCCGCCCGCCGCGCTCGACGCCCTGGACGGGCTGGCCGCGATGGAGCGTCAGGTCGCCGCGCTGGTCATGGAGGGCGCCACCAACCGGGAGATCGCCGCCCGGCTGTTCATCAGCGTCAAGACCGTCGAGGCCACGCTCACCCGGGTCTACCGCAAGCTGGGCATCCGATCGCGGGTGGACATAGTCCGTTTGGCCGCAGGGCGACGCGCGAAGTGAGAGCGCTCCCGGTTAACTGAGGCGGACCGAGGGTTTTCCCTCCCCCATCCCCCTAGGGGGTTCCCTCATTGGGAGGGTGGGGTTCCGGGTCCTAGCTTATGGATGTGCCGCTCGCCCGGGCATACGGGGGTCGGTCCCGCGACCCCCGTGCTGCACCCCCCACACCCGCGCGACCCCCACCGGCAACCCCCACTGAGGAGACTCATGTTCGGGCACCACCGCGCAAGAAAGTCCGCCGCAGTCCTGGTGGCCACCGCCGCCGCCGCGGCGTCCGCGCTGATCGCGTCCCCCACCGCGTCAGCCGCCCCCCAGCCGATCGTCGGCGGAACGACCACCACGACGACCGCGTACCCGTTCATGATGCAGATCACGGACGCGTCCGGCAGCCAGTTCTGCGGCGGCACCCTGGTGTCGGCCACCAAGGTGGTGACCGCCGCCCACTGTATGGAGGGCGAGTCCACGAGCAGCGTCCGCGTGGTCGGGGGCCGCACGTACCTCAACGGCACCAACGGCACGGTCAGCAAGGTCAGCAAGATCTGGATCAACCCGGACTACACGGACGCCACCAACGGCGACGACGTGGCCGTCCTGACGCTCTCGACGTCGATGTCGTACACCCCGGCGTCGTACGTCTCCTCCTCCCAGACGAGCGTGTACGCGGCCGGCACCACGGCCCGCATCCTCGGCTGGGGCACCACCTCGGAGAACGGCAGCTCCTCCAACCAGCTGCGGACCGCGACCGTCCCGATCGTGTCCGACTCCAGCTGCAAGAGCTCCTACGGTTCGGACTTCGTCCAGACCGACATGGTTTGCGCCGGATACACGTCCGGCGGCACAGACACCTGCCAGGGCGACAGCGGCGGTCCCCTGCTCATCGGGGGCGTCCTGGCAGGGATCACTTCCTGGGGAGAGGGGTGCGCGGAGGCCGGTTACCCGGGTGTCTACACCCGGCTGACCACCTTCTCGAACCTGGTGACCACGCAGGTCAACTCGTAACCAGAAGACCTCCCGAGTATCCCTCGGGTGAGTGACCAGGGGGCGTTGCGGGCTTCCACGAGCAGCCCGCAGCGCCCCCTATCCATGTCGCGGCCCGGCTACTTGTCGGCGGTGAGTGTGCCCGCCGCGCCCCAGCTGTCGGCCGGGACCTCGTGGATCCAGACCTGCACGGTCTCGGCGGGGATCTTGTACGCGTCGACGAACGCGTCGGTGACGCGCCGGACGAGCTCCCGCTTGAGTTCGGGGTCGCGGGGGCCCTGCTGCACGGTGACGATCGGCATCGCTGAACTCCTTCGTGTGGGTGTCCCGTTCGGAGGCCTGTCCGGGGTTCCGTTCGTGGTCCCGTTCGTGTCCTCGTTCGGTCCTGTTCGGTGGGTCCAGTCCAGCGCGTCGGACGTCCACGACCAAGAAGCAGATCCCGACCGCAGCGATCAGTGTTCGTGATCGTCGCAGGCCAGGAGCAGGGCGGCCAGGTGCGGGGAGGGGGTGACGGCGGGCACGGCGAGGCCCGTCGCGAGGGACAGGCCCGGCGCCCGGAACGGCACGAAGGCGACCCGGGGGCTGTGCAGCACGCGCGCGTGGGACGCGTACACGACCGTCCACAGGAGGCCGGCACCGATGCTGGCGAGGGTGTCCTGGAGGGAACCCGGTGACGGTCCGGGCAGCGGCTCGAAGCCGGCCTCGCGGCAGGCGCCGACGACCAGGTCGACGAGGGCCGGGTTGGTGCGGCGCTCGGTGAGCGCGAGAGGGAGGCCGGCCAGCTCTTCGACGCCGATCTCGGCGCGGTCGGCGAGGGGGTGGGCGGCGGGGAGCGCGGCCACCAGGGGGTCGGGCCACAGCGGATGGACCCGTATCCCGGGCACGGGCTCGACGGCCCGGACGAACGCGGCGTCCAGGCGGCCGCCGGCGACCCGGGCGAGGCGTTCCCCGACCGGCAGCGAGTACAGCTCGACGGGCACGTCCGGCGCGCGGCGCGCGAACGCGTCCAGCACCCGGTCCAGGTGCGCGCCCAGTCCCGTGCTGGTGCCGATCCGCAGCCCGGCCGGCGGGGCGACCGCGGCCCGGGCCCGCTCGGTCGCCGCCAGCACCGCCCGCGCCTCGGGCAGCAGCCGCTCCCCCGCGCCGGTGAGCCGGACCCGGCGCGGCGAGCGGTCGAACAGCTCGGCGCCCAGTTCCCGTTCCAGGCGCTGTATCTGCTGGCTGACGGCCGACTGCACGATGTGCAGGCGCTCGGCGGCCCGCCCGAAGTGCAGCTCCTCGGCCACGGCGACGAAGTAGCTGAGCTGCCGGAGTTCCATGGCACCGACTCTAGGGCTCTGCGTGGACGGGGCGGGGCGGGCTGGGTGTGATGGTGGCGGCGACGGGCCGGGCGGACTGGCCGCTCATGGCCCTGCCTGCGCCACGACGGTCCCGAACCGGATGTCGTACCGCCCGCCGGGGTGCAGGGTGGCCAGCATCCGCTCGCCCTCTTCCACGATCGCGGCCCGCTCGGCCGTCCCGCCGCTCGGTGGCCCGAAGGTCTCGATGACCAGGGCGTCCTCCGTCAGCTTCCACACACCCGCCAGGAATCCGTCGACGAGGAGGGTGCGGTGGGCCTGGTTGCCCCGCCAGGCACGGCCCCGGTGTGCGGGCGGGACGACACGGGTGCGGTCGGCATGGGAGAGGAGGAGGTTGTCGAACTCGGGGAGGAAGCGGGGCGGGGCCGGGGTTCCGGGGTCGGGGCGGGGCGCGTCGGGGAGGTCGAAGAGCTCGGCGCCGGTCTCGTCCCGGAAGGTGAGGAGGCGGGGCCGCAGCCGTTCGAAGGCCGCGCGGAGCCGGGTCAGTCCGGCCCAGGTCTGCATGTCCCTGACGGACGCCGGGCCGAAGGCGGCAAGGTAGCGCAGGACCGCGGTGTCCGTGGCAGCCGTGGCGTCGGGGGCGGGCGCCGGCTCGGCGGGGCGGCCGAGCCAGTGCTCGGCGGTGGTGAGGGCGACCTGCCCGGACCGCCCCCACAGTCCGCGCGGGGTGACCTGGACGAGGGGCAGCGTGCAGCGGGCGGCGACGGCGAGGGACTGCGGGTCGGCGTCCGGCCACTCGGCGCGCAGCGCCTCCCGCAACCCGGCCATGGTGCGCGGCTCGGCCTCGACCAGGTCCCGGGCGAGCGCGGCGAGCCGGTCCAGGTCGACACCGGCCAGTCCCTTGCGGAAGGCGGTCAGTTCCCGGCTCCGGGCGGGCTGGACCAGCGGGCGCAGGGTCAGCGCGTCGGCAGCGGTGTGGGTGTGGATGGTCGACCGCAGCGTGACGATCCGGACCACCTCCCGGTCGGCCATCGGCTCGGACAGCTGCTCGGGCGCGAAGCCGTCGAGGCGGGCGGCGAGGGCGTAGTACGGCGGCTTGACGTTCTGCGCCTGGAGCCCGACGAGATGCGCCACGGCTTCCTTCGCCGACCGCGGTGAGCGGCGCAGCAGGAGCTGACGGTCGAGGGTGGCGCGGTTGAGAGCACGGGTGCCGAGGACCGGGCCGGACGGCTGCTTCGTCATACCGGGCACGCTAACGCCGAACGCGGACAGATCCTGTCCGCATCTCTCACCGAATCCCGTCCTCGTTTCCCTCCGCCGGGCCCGTATGCCCCGTATATCCTGCGACGAGACTCACCGATCACGCGTGATCACTCGGACCACGCGGATCACACAGCTCACGCCGATACAGGCTCCACCGAGAGGCGGCCGCGATGTCCGAGCGACGCCCCAGCCCAGTCTCGAAGAACGCCCCGAATGGAAGGAACGGCCGGGGCACCAGAAGGTCCGTCTGGCGTCGCGCCCTGCCGCAGGAGCAGGACGACACGACCGAGCTGCCGGCGCCCGGGTCCACGCCGGGCGGGGAGTCCGCCGAGCCGCCGAGCATCGTGGAGGCGGCGCTGTACAGCGACGGAGTGCGGGTGTCGACACCGTCGACCCTCGCGGAGACGTACCGCGAACTGCGCGACACACCCTCGAGCATGGCGTGGATCGGCCTGGCCCGTCCCACCTCGGACGAACTCCTTTCCCTGGCCGCCGAGTTCGACCTGCACCCGCTCGCGGTCGAGGACGCGATGGAGGCACACCAGCGCCCGAAGCTGGAGCGGTACGGCGACACCCTCTTCGTCGTCCTGAGCGCCGCCCGCTATCTGGACACACCGGAGGAGGTCGACTTCGGCGAGCTGCACGTGTTCGTCGGCGCCGACTTCGTGATCACGGTCCGGCACGGCGCGGCTCCGGACCTCTCGGCGGTCCGCCGCCGTATGGAGGACTCCCCCGACCTCCTCAAACTCGGCGCGGAGGCCGTCCTCTACGCGATACTCGACGCGGTGGTCGACGGCTACGCCCCGGTCGTCGAGGGTGTCCAGAACGACATCGACGAGATCGAGACGGAAGTCTTCCGCGGCGACCCGTCCGTATCCCGCCGGATCTACGAACTTTCCCGCGAGATGGTCGAGTTCCAGCGCGCGACCCGCCCTCTCGTCGGCATGCTGCACGGCCTGATGGCCGGCTTCACCAAGTACGAGACCGACGAGGAACTCCAGCGCTACCTCCGCGACGTCGCCGACCACGTCACCCACATCAGCGAACGCGTGGACGGCTTCCGCCAGGCCCTCACGGAAATCCTCACGGTCAACGCGACCCTGGTCACCCAGCAACAGAACGCGGAGATGCGGGCGTTGGCGGAGGCGGGGTTCGAACAGAACGAGGAGATCAAGAAGATTTCTTCTTGGGCGGCCATTCTGTTCGCCCCGACACTGGTCGGAACGATCTACGGGATGAACTTCCGAGAGATGCCGGAGTTGCACTGGGCACTGGGATACCCCTTCGCGGTCGTCCTGATGGCAGTTGTGTGCACCAGCTTGTACCTCATCTTCAAGCGGAAGGACTGGCTCTGAGTAACCGGTCGACGAGGGCCTACACCAGGGCCTCGCGGGAGCCGAGGTAGTCGTCAGAAGGCCCACCCGAGGCCGCTGGGGAGAATCTGGGGAGAATGAGATGCGCTCCGCTTCGGCCGGTTCTCCCCGGCGCGGGCCAACGGTCTTGCTGAACCTTGAGGCATCAGCATCAACGGCGGATGCCGAACATCACGGAGGGTAACCGCACTTCCGGACCGGCCTCGAACTTGATGAAGTATTCGACTGAGCGGCATAAATCCCTGTCGGTGCCGCGCGGATGCCGTACGGTAGAGACACCGGCGCGGGGTGGAGCAGTTCGGTAGCTCGCTGGGCTCATAACCCAGAGGTCGCGTGGTTCAAATCCCGCCCCCGCTACCAACATCCGGCCCCCGGCGACATTTCGTCGCCGGGGGCCGGAGTCGTTCGGCACCAGGGCTCCAGCTCGTACGCCGTCGCCAGACGTATCCGGGTGTCTTCGCACGTCAACGGCGCCGGCGTTGACCAGCGCCAGGATGTCCCACCGGGCGGTAGGTAGCGAGGTCGGCGTCAGGAACGAGGGGCGGGCCTGCCGGTGAGTGTGCGCGGCAGCGAGGTGAAGCGAGAGATCACGGCTTCAGCGCCACGGCTCCCAGCTGGGGTACGACCGTGGGCTCTTCGCCGGGCTCCGGCCGCCACAGCGAGCAGGACACGAGCCCGGGCTCCAGGAGCGTGAGCCCGTCGAAGTACTGGGCGACCTCCTCGCTGCTGCGGGCGGTGACCGGCGGTTTGGCGTTGGCGTTCCAGAACTCCATCGCCTCAAGCTGGAGGTCGCCGCCGAGTTCGGGCTCCGTGGTGGGATGGGTCAGTACGAGGAAGCTGCCGGGGGACAGCGCCTCCACGAGCCGACGTGCGATGGCCCGCGCCTCGTCACCGTCAAGGACGAAGTTGAGGATGCCGAGCAGCATGAGTGCGGTGGGCTTGGTGAAGTCGAGTGTCTGTCCGGAGATGCGCAGAATGGTGTCCGGGTCGTGCACATCGGCGTCGATGTAGTCGGTGGCGCCTTCCGGGGCACTGGTCAGCAGGGCGCGGGCGTGCGCGAGCACGATGGGGTCATTGTCGACGTACACGATCCGCGACTCGGGGGCGATCCGCTGGGCGATCTCGTGGGTGTTCTCCAAGGCCGGCAGGCCGGTGCCGATGTCGAGGAACTGACGGATGCCGTGCTCCTCTGCCAGACAGCGTACGGCGCGGCCATGGAACTCCCGGTCGGTGCGCGCGATGTCGCGGATGACGGGGATCATTCCGGCAACGTGATCGCCTACCTGCTGGTCGACCTCGTAGTTGTCCTTGCCGCCCTGCCAGTAGTTCCACACGCGAGCGTTGTGCGCCGTCCCGGTGTCGAGTCGCTGCACTGCGGCGGTGGCGCTCTGGTTCTCGCTCACGTCTTCCTCTCCTCGCACGCCCAAGGGCCGCGTGAAATAGGGCACTTGCGGTCACGGCTGCGCTATGGCACATCGGTGGGCGTCATTCTGCCGTACACCGCCATCGTCGTGCCCTGGAACAGGTGGGGCGGAGGAGACTTGGGTCTACGGCGCTCTGCTCGCGGCTGTCGCCACTTGGGTCGGTCTGCCCCTGCCGGACGATGAGATCCACCAGGCGTCCTCGTGATCCGCTCCCGGCCGGCCAGCTGATGCGGAACTCGGCTCACCCTGGGGAAGGTCGTGCACCCTTCCGGGGGGCGCGGGCCCGCGAGCCAGTAGTCAACGGCGACCTGGGTACCGAAAGCTGAGCCGCCCGGCGGCGAACCCTCGTGACGTGGCCGGACTGGCTGGCCTAGATGATCTGGTCCAAGGGGTCAGTGAGCGTAGGCGATCAGTGAGCGTAGGACGGTTTGTCCGGTGGCGTCGTTGTGCCAGATCGCGGCGGTCAGCGCGAGGATGCGTTGCATGACGCGAGCTATGACACCTCCGGGTGTGCGCCCTCGGTGCCGTTCGAGGTCAAGCTGTCCCTTGAAGTGTCGCCGATGAGAGTCTGTCGGGGGCGCTCTCGCAGAAGCTCGCATTCGGCTGCCAGGAGGTCAAGGAGGGTCTCGCGTTCGTCGGCCTTGGCCCCGGTCAGGGCGAAGGCGATGGGCAGGCCCTGAAGGGTGCAGACCAGGTGCAGGCGCAGGCCCCAGAAGAAGCGGCTGTGGCTGGCGCAGCAGCCGTATTCGGCCCAAGCTGCCCGGTCGGAGCGTTTGACGGTCTCGCGGGAGCGGCCGCATTCCACCGGGGTGGAGTCCACGACCCATACGTCGTCGCTCCACACCGAGGTGGTGGTGGCCAGGATCCGGTTGACGCTTCGCATCAGACCGGCGGGCGCCACGGCGCCAGGTCGGGATGCTCCTTCAGCATGTCGTCGGTCGTCGCATAGGGTGCTGTCGCGAGGGTGTCCAGATCGTTCGTCACAAAACGATCTTGGGCACCCTCGTTCTCGTCTCCGCAGGCACCCCTTGGACCACACCACCAGGAGGAACCAGTGTCATACCCGCTACTGCTCACCCCCGAGGAGAAGCTCGCCGACGCGAAGAAGCTGTTGAGCCTCCCGCGTATCGTCGTGATCTGCGGCTCCACCCGCTTCATGACCGAGATGAACGAGGCCGATCTGCGGGAGACCAAAGCCGGAAAGATTGTCGTCAAACCGGGCTGTGACATGAAGTCGCCGCACGAACTTTGGTCCGATCCTGTCGAGGCCGAGGCGCTGAAGGTTCGACTCGACGATCTGCACCGGGCGAAGATCCGGCTCGCTGATGAGGTGCTCGTAGTCGGCGACTACATCGGAGACAGCACCCGAGCCGAAATCGCCTACGCCCGTTCGCTGGGCAAGCCCGTGCGGTTCACGCACCCCGAAGTCGACCCTGACGCCTGACCGCCCGCCGCCACCTCGACAACCAGGGCCGGCAGCCCGCCGCCCGACCGTCTCGCGGTGGCTTCGGCCGCCGCCCACCCCACACCCTCCGCAGGCATCCCTTGGTATTGATCATCTGAGTGCCTGACGTGCGGGCAGCCTTCGTCTGATCCTGTTGCTCCGTCACAGAGGCGCTTGACACCGCCCGGCCCTCCAACTGCAAGGGCTCCAAACCCTCCTGGGCTGATAACGACGGCTTCCGTCTCAACCCTCGACAGCAACCGCCTGTGATCATCGGACCCACCGGAGCAGCTTCTCTGGCACGCCCCACCGACCCCGCTCGGGGCCATTCCCTGGGGAGAATCTGGGGAGTATGAGCGGCACTGGCGAGCGCGCGGGGAGAATCGACTGCGTAACCGGGCACAAGCGTGAAAGGCCCGGAAAGACGAAGATCTCTTCTTGGGCGGCCATTCTGTTCGCCCCGACACTGGTCGGGACGATCTACGGCATGAACTTCAGAGAGATGCCGGAGTTGCACTGGGCACTGGGATACCCCTTCGCGGTCGTCCTGATGGCAGTTGTGTGCACCAGCTTGTACCTCATCTTCAAGCGGAAGGACTGGCTCTGAGCAGCCGGCCGACGAGTGTCCGCCCCGGCGCCGTACGGAAACCCGGCAGCCGGGGCGAAGGGCCCGCGATCAGGCGGCGCGTGCGGCGCGGCCGGCCGCCCACGTGGCGGCGGCATCCGCGACGCGGCGCCCCAGCGCCTCGGCGGTGGCAATGTCGCTGGCCGTCACTCCCTCGGTCCCCTGATCCGCGTTGGACTGAGCGGCGGCACCCAGGAAGAAGCCCAGCCTGTTGAGATCGTTCTCGCTCCCCTTGGACGAGTTCCAGCCCCCCGGCAGGCCGAGCGCGATCCAGTGCATACCGTGCTGCGACGCCAGCGTCGCGAAGTACTGGAGAGTCGACTGCTTGTCGCCCGCCTTGGAAGCCGAGTTGGTGAATCCGGCCGCCAGCTTGTCCTTCCAAGCCTGCCCGAACCAACGCTCGGAGCTGGCCTCCGCGAAGGCGTGGAAAGCGGTGGCAGCGGTTCCCATGTAGGTGGGGGATCCGAAGATGATCGCATCCGAGGCGTCCAGCTGCCTCCACTGGGCGTCGGTGATCTCACCGACGGCGATCAGGTTCACGACGGCGCCGGCCTCCTTGGCGCCACGCTGGACAGCCTCGGCAATGACGGCGGTGTGGCCGTAGCCGGAGTGATAGGCGATGGACACGATGGGCGAAGTCACGAGTAACTCCTACGCTTGAAAGTGAATGCTTCGAGATTCAACTTATTGGCGCCCTCGCAGGTGAACCGGGTAGGAGGCCGACAGATCATGGTTAAAATCCGACACTTGGGCGTGACGGCTACTCCGGTTAGGCTGGCATCGGCCAGGTTCCCTGCGTGAGGGTGGCTACTGGTGACGGTGAGAAAACGACAGAGCGCGTCGCGCGAGATCGCGGACATCGGCTTCGCTCCCGCCGTCGGCACACCTGCCGGCATCGAAATCATCTCTCTGGCCGACCTGCGGGAGCGGGCCGCCGTCCACATGGGCGGCGGACGACTGCAGGCACCGCAGCGACCCACGTTCCACCACTTGATCACCCTCTCCAGCGGCTCGTTGTGGCACGCGGTGGACTTCACCGGCTACGCCCTTGAGCCGGGCTCCTGGCTCTGGACCCGACCTGGTCAGGTACAGCAGTGGGGTGATCTGGACGACGCCGAGGGCACCCTGGTCCTCTTCGAGGGCGACTTCCTGGATCCGGCTACCGTGGCCGCAGCGCGGATGGACGATCCGTACGCCCCCGCGCTCCAGGTTCCCGGTCCCGAGGACCGTCACGCGCTGGAGACGGCCGTGGACCATCTGGCGCTGGAGTTCCAGGCGTTGCGTGGCATCTCCCTGGAAGCTCACGTGGCGGTGTTGCGCCACCTGCTGGCGGTCCTCGTGCTGCGCCTTTCGCAGCGCACCGCGCCCGTGGGCAGCCCGGCACCGGACCCGGGGGAGACATTCCTCCACTTCCGTGACGCGGTCGAACGCGACTTCACCCGCACCCGCCGCCTGGAGGACTACGCCCGAGCCCTGGGCTACTCACCGCGCACCCTCTCCAGGGCCGCGCTGACCGGAGCCGGGGTGGGGGCGAAGGAGTTCATCGACCGGCGGGTCGTCCTGGAAGCGAAGCGCCTGCTGGCGCACGGCGATCAATCAGCCGCCCGTGTCGCGGCGCAACTGGGCTTCACCAGCGCCACCAACTTCAGCAAGTTCTTCCACCAGCGCACCGGCCAGTCTCCGCTCGCCTTCCGCGCGACCGTCCGCGGCCGCTCCTCGGAGGATGACGGGAGCGAAACGCCCCACGCCAGGCCACCTGGGGGGTGAGCGTCGCTCCCGGGAGCGTGGCCAAGAGACAAAGACCCGCAGAGCCCGCCCATCGACAGTCCGGTGCACATGGGCAGCAGGGTGACGCCGAGGACCGCCACGGGTGGTGGTCACGGTGGCCCACCACCCGGCGCACGGACCCGTAGTGAGTATGGGTCAGCCCCAGCGCATCTCGCCGGTGGCGACCTTGGTGCCCAGGTCCAGAGACACCGCCAGGCCCAGGTCTGGGTAACGCTGGAGCATCGCGGACTTCAGGGCCTCGGAGTCGTTGCCGTGCTTGGCCAGTTCCTCCTCGAACTCGGCGAGGTAGGTGCGGGTGAAGCCGATCACCGAAGCATCGGTGGCGGAGTCGGCGGAACGGTGGCCGGCGATCACGAACCGCGGGGCGAGCCGCTCCATCTCGGTGAGCGTCTCGGCCCAGGCGTGCCGCTCACGCGGCGTAGGGGTGTCGGCGGTCCACACATGCAGACCGGCGAAGAGCAGGACCCCGCCCACCACCGCGCGGTCCTCGGACTGCCACAGGTACTCGGTGCGCCAGACCAGGTCGGGGTGGCCGCCGCGCAGCTCGAAGTCGTGGCCCTCGATGCTGACGCGGTCTCCTTGCAGCACCTCCGGGACGATCACCTCGGTGGGCAGGTTCCTGCCCAGGTGTGCCCAGGTCTTGAGCTTGCCCTGCCAACTGCGCTTGATCCGCTCCACGGTGGTGGCGGTGGCGACGATCCGCACCTCCGGGAACGCCTGGCGGATCACCTCCAGGCCGAAGTAGTAGTCGGGGTCGGCGGTGGTGACCACGACGGTGGTCAGCTCCTTGCCGCTGTCGATGACGTCCGCCAGGACCCGGTGCTGCTCGGCTAGCGTGAACTGGCCGTCGACCAGGAGTGCTTCGCGCTCACCCGTGACGAGGACGGACGACTTGTTCAGGCCGGTGTCGCCGGCCGTGTGAACGGAATACGTCAGGCTGGACATGGGTGCACTGCCCTTCGGGGGGTTGCGGGAGGGTGGCTTCAGGCGGCCGTGGTGGCGGCCACGTGCTGGTCCAAGGCGTGGGTGAGCGCGTCGGCCGAAGTGGCCGGGCCGCCCAGGCGGTCGGTGCCGTGGGGGGTGTGCAGCAGCAGCGTCGGGTAGGCATCGACGCCCAGACGGCGCACCTCGAGGAAGTCGGCCTCCGCCTCGGCACGGGCGGCGGGCGAAGCGAACGCGGCCGCCACCGCCTCGGCGTCCAGACCCAGCTCGGCCGCGAGCTCCCGGTACACTCCGGCAGCGGAGAGGCTGCGGCCGTCGCGGTACCAAGCACGCTGCATCGCGGCCGCCGCTTCGAGGGCGTTCACTCCTGGCCGGCTGCGCAGCGCGACCAGGCCGGTGGCGGCGTCGGCGGAGTCCATCACCGCGTTTCCGTCCGCCAGCACGGCCCGGTAACCGTCGCCGAAAGTGACACCGGTCAGGTGGGTGATGCGCTCATTGGCGCCGGGGATGTGCGGGTAGGACGACACCGGAAGTGCGCGCGAGCCGGTGAACAACCCGCCGGACAGCACTCGCAGCTCGATCCGGTCCGCGTTGGTGGTGGCGAACTCGTGCAAGGCGGGGCCGAAGCCGTAGCACCAGCCGCAGTAGGCGTCGAAGGCGTAGGTCAGCCGAATGCGCTCCACAGAACTCATCGCGCTTGGTCCTTTCCGGAATCCGTCACCCGGCTCTCTGCATCGGTCGGGCCGGCGCCGTCAAAGCTATGCTCAGAAGCACGTCGTTGCCGGATACGCAGACGACTGACCATGGTCAAAATCCGACTGTCCGGCGATCCCCTCAGAGGAGAAGGACTGGCCTTCGGGCGGAGTCGGCTGCATGTCATGCAGATGCCATGCGAAACGCCCGGACGGAGATGTCCGGCCGGGCGTTTCGTGGTTGCGACGCGGCAGCCCCACGTCTGCCCTGTCGCTGTGCGGCTAGCGCAGCGTGGTGTTGCCTTCGCCGCCGACGACGACCGGGGCGTCCTTCACCGGCGTGGCCTCGCCGACGTCCCAGCCCTCCGGCTTCGCGCCGGGCACCTCGACGAGGGACGGCTTCTCGGCCGTGACGGGGCCGCCCTCGACGACGGTGAGGTCGCGCAGCTTCTTGGCGGTGCCCGGCTTGATGTGGTGCGGGTGCGGGTTGCCGGGCGCCTCGGAGATCGTGACGCCGTCGTGCTTGGTGGTACTGCTGCCGGTCGAGGCCGCGGCGGCAACCCCGCCCGAGGCGAGCAGTACGGCCAGTGCGCCGGCCATCACGGCACCCTGACGACGCGAGATGCTGTTCCTACGCACCTTCATGCGATCAACTCCTTCGCAGGTGGAGGGAGACAGGGGTGCCGGCACGCGTCCGGCCCCGGTTCCCTCGGGATCGAGAACGAGGCAACTCTCGCCCCTGCCGGCTGAAGATCCACTGAACGTCCTGAAGATCCCCTTCAGCACCTGATGTCCCGGGCTCGATGCCCGAGCTGTCTGCAGAGGACTTCGCCGAGAGCCAGAAGCACAGCACCACGCAGGTTGGGGAACGCGTTCCTTCGGCGTCTGGCCGTAAGGCATGCCACAGCACGACAGCCTTTGCTTTCGCCGCGGCCTTCTCCCATCAGACGCCGACCCTTCGTACGCCTCGGCCGAAGCTGGTCTCAGGTTCAGCTCTGTGCGTCCATGAGCGCGGTGGCCGTGAGCCACACGACTGCCCGGTTGAGGCGTTCGGGATGAAGGGTGCACATGGCATCGAAGAATTCGATCCGGCTCGTTGACTCCTTCAGGAGCCGGTCCGCGTCACGGATGTACTGCCGAGTTTCCTCGATGGTGGCCGGACTGTCCAAAAGCGCCTTGTTCTTGTGTCCGGAGACGACGTGGCGCGGCGCGAGGCGCTCGACCGTGTCGAGCGCCTGAAGCCACTGTGCACGCCCGCCATCCGCAGATTCGGAGAGGTACGCGTGCACGCCGTTATAAACGACATCGCCGGCGACGACGAGCCCGATCGAGGGAACGTGCAGCACGGTGGTGCCGTCGGTATCGCTGTGTCCGACTTCGACGGAGCGCAGAACGTTGCCCTCCAGAAGAAATCCTTGCGCTGGTACGGGCTGTGCGAGCACGGGAGTCGGCGGGATCTGACCGGGGAACAGGTTGTCCCACTGGGCCTTTCTGAATTCCGCCGAGCTCTGCTGCCGCATGAGACGGATGCTGTCCTCGCCGGCGAGTACCACGGCGCCGGGGAAGCGCTCGACCAGAGGGCCGGAGCCGAACCAATGGTCGCCGTGGCCGTGCGTGATGAAAATGTTTTCGAGGTGCTTGCCCGACTGCTCGACCCAGTCACCCACCCTCCGGGCCTGCTCGATCGTCAGCGGGGGATCGACCAGCACCGCGTTCTTCTCCCCGTAGATCAGTGTGGTCGACATCGGCGACCAGGAGAACAGCTCTCCGTTGGGAATGGGATCCGTGACGCTGGTGGGGATCGGATCGGAGATGAAGACTTCGTACGCCAAATCGGTCTGGGAGGCCATCTCTGCCACGCCCTTTTCCTTGTGGTGGTTGTCTGGTGGCGCCTTGATGGGGACGGACAGCTCAGTTGCCCCTCTCACCTCGGGACCATGACGTCCCAGTGCTCGACGGCTCGCCCGTCCGCCACCCGGAACAGGTCGTGGAACACGAAGTCGGCGCCCGCGAAGACGCCCACCGAACGGACGTAGGCGAAGTTCCCCTCGGCGACGACGTCCAGTACGTCGGAGTACTTGAGGGACTGGCCGGACTTCGCCAACTCACCCAGTGCGGCCGCCAGCCCGCTGATGCCGTCGGCGAAGCGGGGATTGTGCTGGATGTAGGACTCGCCCACCAGGTAGCGGTCCAGGTCGGAGAAGTCGTTGTCGACCAGAATCGTGCGCACCGTCTCTTCCGCCACCCTGCGCGTGGCGTCCGTGTCGGCCGTCGTGTCGATGACGGCGGCGCCGTCGACCTGGGTGTGACCGTTGGCCGTCTGTTCCACGATCGGCTCCTGGTCACCCCAGTGGCCGGCGATCTGCCCATCCGCGATCTGCCAGAGATCCAAGGCTGCGGCCCGGCCGCCGTCGGGGGACGTCGTCGTGGCGTGCGTCACGACGACGTCCCCCTGTGCCAGCACGCGGTGCACCTGGTTCTTGCGCCCAGTGGTGTCGTCGATGGCCGCGAGGACGACCTGCTTGTTGGCTTCGTTGCTCATGGCGTTCGCCTCTTGTCGTTCGTAGGCGGGGTTTGACTGTCGTACGGCCGCACCGGACCCCGTTGAGAGTGGTGGCTGCACCGTGAAAGTGAGTACAAAAAATGTACTCACTGAGGACGTTAACCTAGCACAGTGAGTACTGAATCTGCACCGACACCCCGCGTCTGTTCCGTGACCGACGCGGTAGCAGTCGTCGGCGAACGCCATTCGCTGCCGATCGTGCGCGAGCTGCTGTACGGCAACCGGCGCTTCTCCGAGATCGCCGACGCCGTCGGGCTCTCCCGGACGCTGCTGTCCACACGGTTGCGTCGACTGGAGACGGCCGGCGTCGTGGAACGGCGGCGCTACAGCGAGCATCCGCCGCGCGACGAATACGTCCTCACGGAGGCGGGCCGGGCCCTGCTCCCCGTGCTCGCCGCCCTCAAGGAGTGGGGCGACACGTACTGCCGCGACGGCATCGCCACAACGGAGTTCCAGCACCGATGCGGCGCCGTCCTGCACACCCGAGCGGACTGCGCGGCCTGCGGCGAGGAGATCCGCTTCGAGGACCTGGCCGTGGTGGGAGGCACCCACCCGCCGCAGATACGACCCTGAGCGCCTCGCGTCTCGCACGCCCTCCGGCCCGGAACCTCGCGCCCACCGCCTCCGCCCACCACAGGCCGGGCCCGCGCGCACGAAGGGCGGGACCGTCCGGCACGGATCACACTCGTGTCACCCGACCGGGTGCCAGGGCGCACACCGCCGGGCCCGTCAAAGGCAGTGCCGGTCCCGCGGCCCGCCGCGCGTTCCGGTCGTCGCCCGGGAGTGGTTCAGCGCCGTCGGAGCTGTCCCTTCCACCGGATCCGCCTCTCACCGGAGCGTGCCCGGGTCCCCGGCAGGACCACCGAGCAGGCGGCGAGGGCAAGGCCGGCGACCAGTGCGACGGCGACGGTGGCACGGACGCGCACCGTCCGCGGCCGCAGCCACAGGCGCCGGCGGTGTCCGCGGTCACGCTCCGTCGGAGCGGAGCCGGTAGGCCCCGCCGGGCACGGTTTCGATACTGGCCCGGCCGAAGGGACGGTCGATTTTCCGGCGAAGAGCACTGACGTTGACCTCCACGATGTTCGGGCCGCCCTCGTACGCGCTGTCCCAGACCCGGTCCAGGATGGCCGCCTTGCTGATGGCGATGTCCGGCGTTGCCGCGAGCAGCGCGAGGACGTCGAACTCGCGAGGGGTAAGGGCGATGTCCGTGCCGGCACGGCGGCAGCGGCGGGCTCCTGTGTCGATCTCCAGGTCCCCGAAGTGCTGGACGATCTGCCGCTCCGGGCGCGCGCGACGTATCAGGGCGTGCAGCCGGGCGGTGAGGACGACGAAAGAGAACGGCTTCGTCAGATAGTCGTCTGCCCCGGTCTCCAGCCCTTCCGCTTCGTCGTACTCACCGTCTTTCGCCGTCAGCATCAGGATCGGGGTGTTGTCGCCGATCGACCGCAGGTGCGCGCACACCTTGTAGCCGTTCAGGCCCGGCATCATGACGTCGAGAATGATCGCGTCGTAGGTGTCCGCGGCCGCCTTGGCGAGACCGTCAAGGCTGTCGCTCGCGGCGTCCACCGCGAAACCCTCTGCGCGAAGGCCCTGTTGGAGCAGCTCCACGAGACGGGTGTCGTCGTCCATCACCAGCACACGCATGCCCTCTACCTTGCCCGACCGGTCGCGCCAGGCGCTGAAGAGGATCTTCAGGACGTTCGGCGACCCTTCAGCCGACGGATCGGACCGCCCGCGCGACCGGGTGGCGACCCCGTCATCCACCGAGCCGTCTTCCTGCCCTGGGCACTGCCCGAGGTGGATGCGCGCACGTACGTCGACGAACTTTGCGACCGTTCCGTCTGATCCAAGTGCGGTCGGTTCCGTCCGGAGTTCCCGGGGCGGCGGACTCCGACCCCACCCACGGACGCTCAGGCGGCGGTGCCGAGGGGGTTGAGGATGGCCATGCGCCAGGTGCCGTCCTGACCACGACGGGCGACATTGGCAGTGGTGCCGGTGGCCTTCTTCCGGTTGCCGTCGGGACCGGTGATCTCGAGGGTCCACTCCTCGCTGATGAACGCGATGTCGTCGCCGGCCACGATGCGCGACGGGCCGTTGGACAGCTGGGCGTTGCCGGCGATCGACCCGGCCGTGTAGTCGCGCAGCGCCTGACCTGTGACGGTCTCACCGGTGACGGTACGCATGACCGCACCGGGCGCGAGCAGGCTCAGGACCTCGTCGAGATTCCCGGAGTTCATGGCCTTCTCGAAGGCCGGGGGGAGCTGCGCCGGGTCGGTAATGGGAGTCGGCATGGTCGTTCCTTTCAGAATTGGATGTTGTGCAGATCTTTGAGATGGCGGGTGCTGGGACCCGCGTGTGAAGGTCCGCCAGGATGCTCCGCGGGCAGCAGCGCCGTGCTGACCGCCGCCGCAGGTCCACCCCTGGGGAGGCGTGGGACCGTCAGGCATACCGGCGAAGGAAGCCGGCCAACGCCGGGTTGACCTGGTCGGGATGAGTGAGGTTCGGCGTGTGTCCTGCCCCGGTCACGGTGACCAACTCCTCGGCACCGGGGATCTTCCCGGCCAGCGCCTGGCCCAACGGATACGGGATCGGCTGGTCCGCGTCGCCATGGACGACCAAGGTCGGCACCGTGATCTCACCGACCCGGCCGGTGATGTCGTCAACCCCCATCAGTACCTGCACCGCGTCGGCGAGCCGTTCACGCGGCTGCGCCCTCCACTTCGCCAGCCACTGATCGTGGATCGCGGGCCGGCCCAGCAGCATCCCCAGCAATACCGGGGCCACTGCCTCCGGACCCGCTCCGCGGAATCCCTCCGACACACCACGCATCTGCTCCAGCGCCTCGAGCGGCCAGGAGACCGAGGTCGTGTCGATCAGCACCAGGGCCTTGACCCGCTCAGGCGCCAGCAAAGCGGCCCGCATCGACAGAAAGCCGCCCTGCGAATGCCCCACCAGCGCCGCCTGCCGCACACCCAGATGATCCAGGAGCCCGATCAAGTCGGCGGCCGAGTCCCAGTAGGTGTAGGTCTTATCGTCGTCCTCGGTCCGGCCGTGCAGCCGCTCGTCCCACGCGACGACCCGAAAGTCCCCGGCCAGGCCCTGGATCTGATGCACCCACATGTCACGGTCCATGAGGTTGCCGTGGCTGAAGACCACGACCGGGCCCTCACCACCGCTGTCCTCGAAGTAGAGGCGGGCACCGTTGACGTCTGCGTACGGCATGGTTGTTTTCTCCATTCCTCCCGGCCACACCAGGCAGTCAGAGGCTTGACCGGACGCGGATAACGCGCTGACTGCGTGCTTGAACAATGCGCGATGCGTGCTGCGCAGGCGAGGTGTGCAAGAGTCTCGCCATGGTCGAAAATGGACTCGCCGATCCGCTCAAGGCGAGCGCCTCGGAGAGCCCGGGCTCGGCGCAGTCTCCGCTCCACGGTCCAGATGCCTCTGGCTGTCCGAGCGGTCGGGGCTGTCAGCGCTGCGTGGCGCGGAATGCCCCGGGAGTGGCACCCACCGTCCGCTCGAAGAACTTCCCGAAGTTGGTGGGCTCCGTGAAGCCCAGCATGCGCCCGACGGACGCGACAGGAAGGCCGGTATGTACCAGCAGCCGCTTGGCCTCCAGGGCGACACGGTCGTCGATGAGATCCTTCGCGGTACGGCCCGTAGCGGCCAGACAGGCTCGCGTAAGCGTCCGCGGCGAGTAACCGAGGTGCGCGGCATACTCGGCAGCACGGCGCCTCGTGGCGAACGCGCGTTCCAGCTCGCCGCGGAAGACCCGGAACACCTCGCCCCCCGCCGCGGGATTCCATTCACCGGGATGCGGCAGCCGGGCCATGCGTACCAGCAGCGCAGCAAGAAGCTGCCGCAGCAGTTCCACAGTGAGTTCCGCCTGTGAAGCGTCCCGCTCGGCCAGCGTGGCGTATTCCGCCGCTATCTCGGCCACGGCCACCGACATGGCCCGGTACTCCCCCGCGGACAGTGAGAAAGCGGCAGGACTGAGCCCCTCGTCGATGACGGCTGCGCCGGCAGGCCCCGGCGGTGGAAAGGCAGGCGTGAACACCACCAAGGTCGCATCGAGATCCGCAATGCCCCCTTGAGGATCCGCGGGGAAACGCTGCACCTGGCCAGGACGCACATGCAGCAGAGTTCCCGGAGCGCACGGGTAAGCCACAAAGTCGATCAACGCGGTACCCTCGCCGCGGGTGACCAGGGTCAGCTGATGGAAGTCCGGACGACTGGGCGCCGCCGCGACAGACGGCAGCAGCCGCTCACGCAGCGTCGCGAAGGACAGAACCTCCAGCCCCAGCCGGGGCTGATCCGGGTTGTCATAGCTGACGTCGACGACATCCGGGCTTCCCATACCAGCCATCCACCAATGATCGCAGTTGCGGCCGACCACACCGGCGGCGAGCTTCCTTCGCCCTACTCACCCCGCGCCCTCTCCAGGGCCGAGCTGGACGGCGGCGGGGACGGGAGCGAAAAATCACCGACCGCCGGGTCGTTCTGGAAGCCGAACGTCTCCTGGCACACGACGACCCGCCGGCCTCCCACATCGCGGCGCAGCTTGGCTTCACCAGTGCCACCAAACTTCAGCCAGTTCTTCCATCGGCTCATCGGCCACTCTCCGATCGCCTCTCGCGCGACCGTCCGCCGTCGCTCTTCGGAGGACGGAAAGGGCGATACGCCTGGTACCGGGCGGCCCCACCGGTGAGGACCGCGCCCGCAAGGGGTGCCACCAGATAGAGCCACAGATGTGACCAGTCACCTGGCCGGTGGGCCCACAGAACGGGGCCGAACTGGCGGGCGGGATTGGCGGACCCGCCCGTGAGGGTGCCGAGGGCGATCACGACCACGGCGGAAGCGGCGGGGCGAGCCAGCGGGATCCAGCGCGTCCACGCACGACGGGACATCAGCAGCAGGGTGACGGTGAGGACAGCGGCGGTAGACACGGCTTCCACGGTGAACAGCAAGGTCGGCGAGCAGGAAGGAGCGGGTTCAACCGCGGCGTAGGCCATCCGGTCCCCGAGGACCGGGCCCCACACGAGGCGGGCCAGGCCGGTACCCGCCACGGAACCGGTGAGCTGGGCAGCGAAGTACGCCGGAACCCGGCGGCCGGGGAAAGCACCGGTCAGCCACAGGCCGAGGGTCACCGCCGGGTTGAGATGTCCGCCGGAGTAACGGCCCCATGGAGAGGACAGCGCCCCCGCGAGCGCCGCGCCGACCATCACCGCCACGACCGCAAGCTGAAGATGCGGTTGTGGCAGGGCCCGGCTGAGCGGCGATGCCGACATCCAGCGGACGGCGGTCACCACGACGAACAGGACACCGCCAGTAAGGACGAACTCCGCGACTGTCGCCCCCCAAGGGGTGGCATCAGTAGTCCGCCGTGCAGGTACAGAGGCCATCGTGGACACGGTCAGCCCCTGGCCATCATGTCGATGGCGACCCTGGTGCCCAGGTCCGGAAACACCAGCGGGCCCAGATCCGGGGGCATGGGCGCGCTTAGTTCACAGGGTGCTGAGTGGGTGGCTTCAGGTGGCCGTGGTGGCGGCCACGTGCTGGCAGGGCATGGGTGAGGGCGGCGGGCGAAACGAACGGGGCCGCCTCGCCACCGCAATCGCCGGCATCGCGGGAGCGGCCGAGATCGCACCCCGCAGAATTTTTTTTCCCCGTACTTCCGCTCCGTACTTCCGCTCCGAACTTCCGTTCCCAACAAGACATCGCGCTCAGCCGGTTCACCGAATCGAGGGACCGGCTGACCGCCCAGCTGCGCGACCGCGAGCCGCACGACGCAGCCATGGAAATCCTGGGCCGATGGCCACGGGCCGAAGGACAGGACGACGAGAACAACGGGCTCGAACACCGCATGTTCTCGGCCAACCGTGCACTGCGCGCCTCCCACAGGACCGCCGCCCCCGACGCAGCCGTGAAAGCCCTCGCCGAAGAACTCGGCGCCGTTCCCCACGGCATCGGTCCTCGCATCGCGACCGCCTTGGCTCTCTTTGCAGTCGGGATGCCGACACTCAAGGGCCCGGGACGCGGTGCCGGGTCAACACGGGCGCGGAGCCAGGCACACGGGGTGCCCGGCTCCGCGTCTTCTTCGTGGCGGCTGCCCGCCGGCAGGCGGCCACGGCACCCGGCCGCGGCCATCGCGAGACGTCGTCAGGCCGGACGCACCGGGGTGGCGACCAGCTCGTCCAGCCCGGGGAAGGGATTGTCCGGCCGGTGCTTGCGATACACGATGTCGACGAACGACACCGGCGCCCACTTCGACGGCTGCTCGTCGATCTGATGGACCAGCTGCGCATGGATCTTGTTCCGCAGATCCAGATACGGAAACGCCGCGTGCGCCGCGTCCAGTACCGCCCGGTCCACCTCCTCGATACCGAAAGCGAACATGTCGGCACCGATACCGAAATGCGCGAGAGCGCCGACCAGATGCTTGTGGGGCGCGATCCCCGGCGAGGTGTGCAGCGCCACCGCATCCCAGATCTGGTCGGCGGCGACATCGGACAGCCCGTGCTCCCGGGCGAATCGAGCGGCCCGGAACGCACCGTCCACCTCGAACCTGTTCGGACCCTGCCCGGCGTCGGTCAGACCGATGTCGTGCAGCACCGTGGCGAGAAAGAGCGTCTCGTCGTCGTAGTCCGACCCGGCAACGAGCTTCCTGGCGGTGGCGATACTTCGAGCATAGAAGTAACTGCGGACAGTGTGGTTGAGCAGCCATGCCGGAGAGTGCTCGGCAGTGAAGGCGACAGCGGCCTCCGTAGCCGCCGTACGCGGCCACCCTCCGATTGCCTCCGGAAGATTCTCGAGCACGCTCACTTGCCCTCAGTCTCCAGTGCCAGGTGCTCGGCCATGACCACCTCGGCCGGGCGCAGCTCCCCCACGACGTTGGACTGCTCGAAGTAGGTGTACCAGCCGGAGCTCTCGACACCGGCCAGGAACACATCGGCCACTTCCCTCGAAGGGGCCTGCCAGACCGCGAACCATTCATAGGACGCGGACTGCGCGGCCGGTTCCACCCTGCCCCAGCCGAGCGTCACGAATCCGATGTCCGCGAGCTGCTTCATGGCTTCCTGAATCCCTGTGAACAGGTCGTTCCGCGCCTTCTCGTCGGCGGCGAAGAACGCGGGCTTCGGTGTCCACATCTCGACGACTACGTACATATTGCGCATCTCCTGACTAATCGCGATCGGCGTGATGCGCCCAGCCTAGGAAGAGCGCGACCACCGTACGATGGCCAGATGGACATTAATCCCAAGGATCCGGCCAAGGTCGCCGTGGTGGTGCAGCCCGGCTACGTGCTGTTGGACGTAGCCGTTCCTCAGCAGGTGTTCGGCCGCTGGCCGGACTGGGTGACCGCCTGCTGGCCCGGCGGCGCCCCCTACGAGCTGACCTTGGTGAGTACGGTTCCCGCGGAAAACCCGCTGGTGCCCCGCGAGGTCGAGCCGCTCGACCGGCTGGACACGGCGGACACCGTGATCGTCGCCGGAGTGCAAGACCCCACCGGGTCTCCGGACGCCGAGCTGGTCGAACGGCTGCGTGACGCGTACAACCGGGGCAGCCGGATGGTGTCGATCTGTACGGGCGCCTTCGCCCTGGCGGCGGCCGGGATCCTGGACGGCCGCAGCGCCACCACCCACTGGCGCTGGGCCGGCCTGCTGCGAGAGCGCCACTCGTCGGTCGAGGTCCGCGAAGCGGAGCTCTACGTCGAGGACACCGGCGTCTTCACCTCCGCGGGTGTCCTCGCCGGAACCGACCTGTGCCTGCATCTCCTGCGGCTCGATCATGGTCAGGCCGCCGCGAACACGATGGCCCGCTTCTTGGTCAGCCCGCCCCACCGCGAAGGAGGACAGGCCCAGTTCATCGAGCACATCCCGCCCGACGGTGACTCCGAGATCACCGACGTGATCGCCTGGATCCTGGAACACCTCGACGAGCCGCTCACCCTGGAGTCGGTCAGCCGGCACAGCCACATGAGCACACGAACCCTGCGCCGCAGATTCCGGGCCGTGACCGGAACGAGCGTCATGAACTGGGTGGCCATGCAACGCGTGGGCCGCGCGCGCGAACTCCTCGAGACCACGCGCCTCGGCATCGACGACATCGCCCACCGATGCGGCTTCGGCTCCGCGGAGTCATTGCGCATCCACTTCACCGCGATGACCAGGACCAGCCCATCGGGCTACCGCCGCACCTTCGCTTCCTGATGCTGTTGTCCAACGGTCCCACCTACCGGGGGGACGCCGTTTCGCAGCAACTTCGGTCACGGATCAGGGCCCACAGGACGTCGACGCGCCGACGGGCGAGAGTGAGCTCGGCTGGGACGCGTTTCTTCCCTCCGGCGCGTTTGCGGTCGTAGAACTTCCCCGGGCTCGCGTCGTAGCGGACGCCGACCAGCGCGGAGGTGAAGACGCGCTGGAGCCTTCGGTGGTGGACCAGCGTCCGGTGAGGGTTGCCGCCGACCTTGCCCGGACTGCGCGCCTTGGCCGACGGACTCTGTGACGGCGCGGTCCGGCCTTCGCCGTCAGGCGGCCTGGTGCTGGAAGGTGCGGCGATAGGCCGTGGGGGTATTGCCGACCGTGTCACGGAAGCGGGCGCGCAGGTTGGCTCCGCTGCCGAGTCCGCACCGGACGGCGATCTGCTCCACCTGGAGGTCGGTGGCCTCCAGGAGTTCTCGCGCGCGGTTGATGCGGGCGGTCAGGAGCCATTGGTGGGGGCTGACGCCGGTTTCCTGGCGCCACAGGCGGGTCAGGGTGCGCGGGGAGACGCCGGCATGGTCGGCGAGGTGGGGGATGGTGAGCTCTTCTTCGAGGTGGAGCAGGGCCCATTCACGGGTATCGGCGAGCGTGGTGGCCTGGGGGGTGGGGAGGGTCCTGTTGATGTATTGCGCCTGTCCGCCGTCACGGTGTGGGGCGGCGACGATGTCCCTGGCGATGTCGTTCGCGACAGCTGCGCCGAGGTCTTTGCGGACCAGGTGCAGACACAGGTCGATGCCGGCCGTGAAGCCCGCGGAGGTCAGGATGGTGTCGTTGTCGATGTAGAGGACGTTGCGGTCGACGCGCAGCCGGGGGTAGAGCTCTTCGAGGTCATCCGCCTTGGCCCAATGGGTGGTGACGGTGCGGCCGTCGAGCAGTCCGGCCGAGGCGACGGCGAAGGCGCCGGTACAGATGGAAGCGATGCGTATCCCGGCGCGGCCGGCGAGCTTGAGAGCGGCCCTCACCCGTGGACGCGGAGGGCGCCGGAAGTCCTCGAAGCCCGGGACGATGATCGTGTCCGCTTCGGCGAGCGCCTCGAGACCCGCGGTCAGCCCGAGGGTGAAACCGGCGCTCGTGGTCACGGCCTCCTCGGTGTCGCCGCACACGGTCAGCTCGTAGGGGGTGTTCGGACGGGCGTTGAAGATCTGCGTGGGGATCCCCAGATCCATGGGCAGCACGCCGTCGACCGCCAGGACCATGACCCGGTGCTTGTTCATGGCCGCAATATTACGTCCGACACCAGTGTCACAGGGAGGGCCAGGGAGCCGTCGCGCCTCGCCCCAGAAATGTTCCCGGGATAAACCCCCTGATCAAGTCGCTGATCGGGTGACCGGAAAGCATGGGCTCACCTGCACGACCTGGCCCAAAAGATGCGCATGCTGGCAGATGAGCCGTGTCCTGGAAGGGATGTTCCGGAGCAGGATCGAAGAGCGAGCGCGGGGCAGCCGACTCCACACACCGGTGGAGTGGTCCGAGAGCCCCGGCCGTGGACGAGGAGCCCGCGATGACTTTGCAGAATGTGGTGGGCCGCTTCTTCGACGTGCGGGGCGGCCAGGTGTACGCCCACGTCCGCGAGGGTGACGGCCCGGCGCTGATCTTCCTGCACTACTGGGGAGGCTCACGGCGCACCTGGATCCCGGTGCTTCAGCGGCTGGATCCCGGGCAGGGCTTCGTGGCCTACGACCAGCGTGGATGGGGCGACTCCACGAGCGTGCCGGGACCTTATGACCTGGAGCAGCTCGCCGACGACGCACAGCGGGTCGTCGACGCACTCGGACACTCCCGCTACGTGCTGGTCGGGCATTCCATGGGCGGCAAGGTGGCTCAGATGGTGGCCGCACGCAAGCCCGCCGGTCTGAGGGGAGTCGTCCTCGTGGCGCCCGCGCCGCCCGCGCCGGTCGGGGTGACCGAGCAGGTGCAGGAGACGGTTTCCCACGCCTACGACAACGAGGAAGCGGTTCTTCAGAGCATCGACCTGATGCTGACCCGCGGCGGGCTGACTCCCGAACTGCGTCGGCAGGTGGTCGAGGACAGTCTGCGCGGCGGCGACGAGGCCCGTCTCGAGTGGCCGCGCCAGGGCCTGGTCCAGGACGTGTCGGCCGGCCTCTCGGCCATCGAGGTGCCGGTGCTGGTTCTCGCGGGCAGCCACGACCAGGTCGACCCGCCGACCGTGCTCGCCGACCACCTGCTGCCGCTGATCCCGACCGCCACGCTGACCGTCCTGAAGGACACCGGCCACCTCTCACCCCTTGAGGTGCCCGACCAGGTGGCAGCGCACATAGGCGCGTTCGTCGCCCAGCTGTAAGCACAGCACTCCAGCCGCACATCCCCCGTGTGGCGATCGGCTGTCACGCCACCTGCCGTGCAGCCGCACCCCCCATACCCGGCACGCGTGAGCGTGCCGCCCGGCCACCGCCCCGATCCGCCCCGGACCGGGGCCCGAAAGAAGGAGACACATCATGACCACCGACGCACACCTGTCCGTCTTCGAGCAGCTCGACCTCCCCGACACGAGCCTCACCCGGGACACATTCGCCTTCGCGGCACAGGCCACGCCTGCCTTCATTCACGATCACTGCGTCCGCAGCTACGTCTTCGCCCGCGCCCATGCCCAGAACCAGGGTCTGCGCGCCGGTACCGACTACGACGACGAGCTGCTGTTCGTCGCTTGCGTCCTGCACGACTTGGGACTGAGCGAGGAGGGCAGCAACAGCGACCAGCGTTTCGAGGTCGACGGCGCCGACCTCGCCGCGGCATTCCTCCGCGAGCGTGGTGTCGACGAAGGGCGTATCGCCGTCGCCTGGGACGCCATCGCTCTGCACACCTCGGACGGCATCGCCTCGCGGAAGGGCAGGGAGGTGGCGCTGGCGCAGGCGGGTATCGCCACCGACATCCTCGGAGTCCGGCGGGAGAGCCTTCCGGCCGGCCTCGCCGACGAGGTGCACGCCCTGCTGCCGCGTCAGGACCTGGCCCACGGGTTCAGCGACCTCATCATCACCCAGGCCGTGGCCAAGCCCCACAAGGCGTCCCCGACGACCTTCATCGGCGACCTGCTGCGTCGTCACCTGCCCTACGGCGCCTATCCCAACTGGTACGACCTGATCGACGCGGCCGGCTGGGGCGACAAGCCGGTCGGCGTCACCGCCCGGCGCCGTGCCGAGACGCCCCAGCAGGTGGGGACCTTGTACATGGAGTACCTGGAGGCCGGTGACGTCGAGGGTTTGGTGTCGCTCTACGAGCCGAACGCCCACTTCGTTCCCACCCCCGGAACCCACCTGGTGGGCACGGACGCCATCCGCACGGCCATGCAGCAGATGGTCGACAGCGGTGCCCACCTCACGCTCGAACCGCGCGAGATCCGACAGGTCGACGATGTCGCCCTGGTGTCGAACATCGCCACCCTCACCGGGGTCGGACCGGAGCCGGTGGTCTCCACCACCACCGAAATCCTCCGACGCCAGCCGGGCGGCGGCTGGGTTCACGTCGTGGACGACCCGTTCTTCAGCTGATCGCGTCGGGCGGCCTGGGCACGGAAGCACAGGCCACCCGCCCCTCCCAGGGCTTGGCGGGCATCTGATCAATGTTCAGGACACTGTGAGGGATGGCCCAACTGAGCCTTCGGAGAAACCCTCTGTGCGAGCAGCCCGTCAAGAGTTGTGGATCTCGTGGCGTGAGAGGCGGGCCAGGCACTCGTAGTGTGCCCTCTCCCGGCTCTCATCCGGGGCTGCCCCAGCCGGTCATCCCTCGTCGATGCACAGGCAGAAGGGACGGCCGGCCGGGTCGAAGAGCACCCGGACGTTCTCCTGCGGCTGGAACTCCGCCACGGTGGCGCCCAGGGCGACCGCATCGGCGACCGCCGAGTCCAGATCACCTACCTGGAAGTCGAAGTGCATCATCGGGCGCTGGTCCCCCTCGGCCGGAGGCCACACGGGCGGCCGATAGCCCTTTGCCTGCTGGAACACGAAGAACGGTCCTTGCGGGGAGGCGGCGACGACAGCCGTGCCCGGCTCTTCGTGCCCGAGGTGCCAACCGAGGAGTTCGGCGTAGAACTTCGCCAGCCCGCTGGGGTCCGGCGCCTCGATCGCCGTTCCCCACCACATGCCGTCAGTTCGAGATCTCATTCGCGCAGCCTGCCTGATGAGCCCCGCACGTGACCGGGTAATTGTCACCGGTCGCGTGGTGCGGATCAGGCGGCAGCCTCCCCTCGCTCGACCGGCTTGAACACCATCGCGAGAGCGGCGGCCGGGTTGCCGGCACCGCGGGTGGCCTTGGTGCGGAGTTTGACCTGGAGAAGGTCGGCTCTCCGGGGTTCGTGGTCCGCAGACGGATCCGGTGCTCGGCCGGGAAGGTGGAGAACGCCAGCAGTTCCTCGACGTCGTCGGTGGTCCCCGTCCGCGATCTGCCCCGGACCAGCCGCAGAGCAAAGGAATTGACTATTCCTCATGTCCTAACAAAAGTCCGTACCAAACCCTTGACTGGTCTGGACCAATCGCGCTTTGCTGCTGGGGGTACCACTCACCCCCTACCTCTGGAGTGGCGCATGAGCGCAACCATGCCCAGCGGATTCCGCATAGCCAGCTATGGCAGGTGCATGACAATATTGGCCATGCTGGCCAGCCTCCTCGGCGCGTTCACCGTCCTCGGCGCCGCGAGCCCCGCGGCTGCGGCGGACTGCGCGGCGGCCTGGAGTTCCGGCGCGGTCTACACCGGCGGCATGACCGCCTCCTACAACGGCGACAACTGGCAGGCCAAGTGGTGGACCCAGGGCGAGACGCCCGGCGTCGCCGCAGTCTGGGCCGACCAAGGAGCCTGCGGTGGCTCCAGCGGAGGAGGCACCGGCAGCACCTGCAACTACCCCGCCTGGGTGGCCGGACAGTCCTATGCGACCGGCGCCATCGTGAAGTACACCCCCAATGGCCAGTACTACATCGCCACCCACGACAACCCCGGATACGACCCCACCATCAGCACCTGGTACTGGTCCCCCTACACCTGCACCGGAGGCTCCGGTGGCGGCGGCACGGGCGGATTCGTGGTCAGCGAAGCCCAGTTCAACCAGATGTTCCCGAACCGGAACTCCTTCTACACCTACAGCGGCCTGGTGACGGCGCTCAGCGCCTACCCCGGCTTCGCCACCACCGGCAGCACCACCGTGCAGAAGCAGGAGGCCGCGGCGTTCCTGGCCAACGTCGACCACGAGACCGGCGGCCTCGTCTACATCAACGAGGTCGACCAGTCCGGGAACTACTGCGCGAGCGAGCCCTACGGCTGTCCCGCCGGCACCTACGCCTACTACGGGCGCGGCCCGATGCAGCTCAGCTGGAACTTCAACTACAAGGCCGCCGGCGACGCCCTCGGCGTCGATCTGCTGGACAACCCCGGCCTGGTTGCCTCCGACGCGGCGATCTCCTGGAAGACCGGCCTGTGGTACTGGAACACCCAGACCGGTCCCGGCACGATGACCGGACACAACGCCATGGTCAACGGCGCGGGCTTCGGCGAGACCATCCGCAGCATCAACGGCAGCATCGAGTGCAACGGCGGCAACACCGCCGAGATGCAGGACCGCGTCAACGACTACCTCTCCTTCACCTCCATCCTCGGTGTCCCCGCAGGCTCCAACCTCACCTGCTGACCGCCTCCCCAACACCGAGTCAATGAGGATTTTCACGGTCGGCGGGCGGTTGCCCGCCGACCGTGAGCGGACGCGGACCGGAGCCGGAACGGTCAGCCGTCGTGCCGCTCGCACACGAAACTGTGGTCACCCGGCCCCAGGCCCGACACGGTCACCGCGCCGTCGGCCACGGCCACGTCGCGAGTCGATGCCCGCCGGCCGTCCCACAGTGTCCGCCGGCCGGTGCGCACGCGTTGCCCCCGTGGGTCGCCGGGGAAGGCGACCGATCCCTGGGTGTGTCCGGGCACGTGGACGGTGAGGCGGAAGGAGCGTGCGCCGTTCTCCCATTCGACGCCCAAGGGGCCGTGTGGGGTGGGCAGTTGGCCGGTCGCCCAGTCGATGTCGGCGGGTTGCGGGCGCACCTCCCAGGTGGCGTAACCGGGCGAGGTGGGCCGGGCACCGAGCAGGTGGTGGGTCAGGACCGGCAGGACACCGGTGGACCAGCCGTGGGCCATGCTGGTGTAGGCGCCCTCGTACAGGGATCCGTCCGGCCCGATGCCTTCCCAGTGGGTGATGCCGGGGTCGTTCCCGTCCATCCAGCCGTAGGTGCGGCGGATCTGGTCCAGCGCGGAGTCGGCCCGGCCGGTCAGGAAACGGGCTTCGATCTCCGGGTAGGAGGTGAAGGCGTAGACCCGCTGGGAGGCCTGGTCGAAGAGGGTGTCGTTGTCCATGAACGCGTTCCCGTACGCCCGCCCGGTCGTCGCGTCGAGATGCGCCAGCGCCGCTGCGGCACGGTCGGCGCTCGCGATGCCGGTGACGACGGCGAGGGAGTTGCCGTCCTGGGCGTGACGCACGGCGCCGGTGGCGGAGTCCAGGTAGGCGCCCGCGTCGGCGTCCCACAGCGCGGAGTTGACGGCCTGCGCGACCGTGTCCGCCCTGGTGCTCCAGCGCGCGGCGTCGGCGTCCTGCCCCAGCAGCCGGGCCAGCCGGGCCGCGTCCTGGAGGGCCTGGACGTAGAGCGCGTTGTAGTAGGTGACGCGGCCCGTGCGGCCCAGGAAGGCGTAGTCGCCGTATCCCCCGGTGTTGTTGAGGCCCTTGCTCAGCAGGCCCGCGTCGTCGGTGACGCTGGGGTACCAGGTGTCGAGGACCTTCAGCAGGGTCGGGTAGTAGCGGGTGGCGTACGGGCGGTCGCCGGTGTAAAGGACGTAGTCCCAGCTGCAGGTGACCCAGTAGAGCGGGTAGTCGAAGAGGGGCAGGGTGTAGTTCCCGATGGAGGCGGGCGGGATCCAGCCGTCGGCGCGCTGATGGTCGGCGAGGTCGGCCAAGACGTTGCGGGCCGCCTCGGCGGCGTCGTCGTGGGTCAGGTAGAGGGTGCGCGCGGAGACGGCGAGGTCGCCGACGTACGGGTCGCGGTCGCGCTTGGCGCCGTCCTGCAGGACCAGCTTCCCCTCCAGCGAGGCGCTCCACGCGTTGCGTGGATCGACGTCGTCCTGGCGGAAGGTGTCGGTGACCAGTTCGTTGGTGTACGAGGCGCCGTACCAGTAACGATTCAACTCGTCGTCGGAGCAGAGGAACCAGCCGCGGTAGGTGCTGGGCGTACCCAGGTACGCGGTGAACTGCAACGCGATCGAGTCGATTTCGACCGTCCCCCAGGGCTGGGCGGCAGGGCTGTCCGAGGCCAGCGCGTCGAGGCTGATCCTGAGGTAGCGGAATCCGTGCAGCCCGTCCGCGAACACCTTGTCACCGGCCTGGAAGCCCTTGTGGTCGGTCCAGTTGGCGCCCTTCGCGGGCACGGCGAACTGGTCCGTGCCCTGCCCGGCACCGCCCGCCTGGTCGGAGCGGGTGAAGTCCGAGCGGTCGGTGAGGAATTGCCGGGTCTCGGAGAACGCCACCCGCACCCCGGGTGAGTTGTCGGACGCCGAGGTGAACCGGATCTGCGGATAGCCGACCACGACCTTGCCGAAGTCAACGGTGATGCTCGGTACGGGAATCGGGTCGACGGGAGCGGGCCATACCTCGTTGATCCGCGTGAAGTAACCGTGCGGGGTGTCCTGCGCGTTGGTCACCGTGATGCGCACGCGGTCGGTACTGACCTCCTCCGTGAACGGAACGGCCCTCTGGACCGCGTCGTTGCCGGTGACCGTGGCGGCGGCGTGCCAGTCGCCGTCGCGCCACACATCGACCGTCCAGTCGGTCGGCACGCCGTCGCTGTCGGAGATCAGCGTGATGCCCGTCAAGGGTGTGACCTGCGGCGCGGTGATGGTGAGGACGTCGGGGAACGCCCCCAGGGTGTCGTCGTTCCAGAAGGTGTCCGGGTTGCCGTCGATCGCATTGGCGGCGTCGTAGGTGCGCGGCTGCCCGTCGTTGCCGTTGTTGCCGGCATGAGCCGACGAGGCCTCGGCCGTGGTGCCGTCGGGCCAGCGCGGCGCCGCCGCGGGGCTCGGACGCCGCAGGACGGATCCGGCACCGCCCGGCTTGAGCAACGCCTCGGGCTTCTTCACGTCGCCGCTCACCGCGACGATCCGCGCGGGGCGGACCGTGCGGGAGGACGGGCCCTGGACGTACCGGTGCCAGCCGCCGGCGCGGCGCGACGGGCCGCCGGTGGCGGAAGCGGAGGTCTGCTCGGCCGGGAGCGCCTCTGCCGAGGGGAGTCCGGCGGAGAGGGACACCGCCGAGAGCCCGACAGTGCCGGCCGTGGCCAGAACTGTGCGCCGGGAAAGACCCTTGTCCGGTGTGCTGTTCGACGCCATGGCGCTCCCTACTCTTCCTTGAGCAAGAATGGTTTGAATCGTTTCAATTCCCAGTTGCGAGGTGACGCTATCTCGAACGCGGGGCGCCCGTACAGCGTTGGGACAGGAGTAATTCGCCGATCCCTGAGCACACATGACACTGCGGCGTCGACGCAGTGTCCGGCGCAAGCACCACGTCGAGCACCGGGTCGAGTCCTTCGAGCAGCGACGCCTACGTCAGCGCGAAGGCCAGCAGTGCCGTCGTGGTGAAGTCCAAAGACGGTTCCACGGTCTGCCAGGCGCCGACGTCGTCCACGTACCGCGACCCCTTGCCGTCGAAGTCCGTCCAGGCTCCGGTCGGCGGGGTGGCGGTGCACTTCTTCATGGTGGGGAAGGTGTTCAACTCCGCAAGTTCCGCGGCCGCGTTGGGGCCGTTGACCACGGCGCCCCGCAGGATCGCGCCCTTGCCGTCGTGGCTGCCCCGGAGGTTGGCCAACTGGTGTTCCGGGCAGTGCGGGTAGACCTCGCCCGCACCGATCACGAAGCTGGTCCCCCAGGGATTCGCGCCGAGGGCCCAGCCGCGCTGCCGCCCGGCGAAGGCCGCGTAACGGGTGTCGCCGGTGGCCTTGGCGTAGAGGCGGGCGGTGGCCACCAGGCCGAAGGTGTGCGGTACGGCGTCGAAGTCGTCGTAGACCGCGCCGGCACCGAACGGGTCGTGCCCGGCGCCGTCGACGCCGTCGTCCAGCTGGCGGCGCAGGTCCTGGTACAGGTCCGCCTCCCCGATGCCGCCCGTCCGGGCGCCGTCCAGAGCGGTGGCCAGGTCGACATGGGCCAGGGCGCTCACGTCCGCGACGTCGAGGGTGCCCTTGACGTCGGAGTCCAGGTAGGCGCGGGCCCAGTGGGCCGCGTCGGCCGTCCAGTCCCCCTCCCGGTCGTCCCCCACATCCCGTGCCGCCAGGGCCAGTTCGGCGGCGGCGAACTCCAGGTCGTCCTGCCAGGAGTCCTCGGGGTAGAAGGCGCTCGGGAAAGCGGTGAAGAGCGGTTCGCCGGGGTCCGGGTCGGTGTCGGCAAGGTCGTAGACGGCGGCGGCCTTGTCCAGCCAAGCCCGCGCCTCCTCCGGATCGGTGCCGGCCACGCGCTGCGCGGCGAGGGCGAAGGCCGCGGCCACCCGCCCCGCCAGACTGGGGGTGATCGGCTCGCCCGGCTCGTTCGCGCGGAAGACCGGACGGTGCTTGATCGTGTAGTCGGGGTCACCGGGCCGCACGTCGAGCCGGTCGTCGGCCTCCGGCAGCCGCCACACGTCGTGGTCGGTCCGTACGGCGTCGTTGCCCGCGCCGATGCCGACCTGGGCGTAGAGCGTCTCGCTGTCCTCGTCCCACATCTTGTCCAGCCAGTCCAGCCCGTGCGAGGCCTCGGCGGACAGTTCCGTCATGTGCGGCAACTCGCGCTGGGCGAGCTGGAGTTCGGCGACCGAGTAGGAGGTGGTGCCGGTGAACTTGAGGAAGTCGCCCGCGTCGAACCAGCCGCCCGAGACGTCGGCCCGGTCGCCGGTCGGGATCAGCCGCTCGTCGAGCAGTTCGGTGCCCTCCTCGTCGTAGTCCGGATCGGCGTAGACGGTCGCGTCCTCGTCGGCCAGATGGGACGGGCCGCGCTCGAGAGCGCCGCCGGGCAGGACGTCGGCTCCGTCGCGCTGGGCCTGGAGGAAGCGGATGTTGTCCCGGACCAGCGGGGTCATCAGCTCCCGGGCGCCGGCGATGCGGAAGGCGGGCGAGCGGCCTGCCGCGGTGCCGGTGAGGACGAGGCGGTAGGTGCCGGGGGTGTTCAGGGCGGAGAGGTCCGCAGTGCGTACCGAGGGGTACTTGGCGTTCCAGTGCCCGGTGACGGGACCGAGCCGACCCGCCGCCACCACCTTGCCCTCGCCGGTGTCGACGACCTTGAAACGGGCTCCCGCGAGGGCCTTCGAGGGGCCCATGACGTAGGCCTGCTTCGTCTCGCCGCGCACATAGCCGACCTGGTCGACCCGGACGGCCACGTCGGTCGAGGGCGGTGTGCGGGCGCCGCCGAAGGGCATGCCGAACAGGTTCACGGCGACGAGCAGGGTGCCCAGGCCACTGACGCCCGCGGCGACCAGCAGCCCGGGGGTGCGCAATGAGTTCATGCGCCCACGGTGCCGGGGCCTTCATGAGATGACGATGAGGACGCCGGTGTCGTGCGGGGCGGGCGCACCGGCAGCCGCAGCTCGGCGAGCAGCCCGCCGCCGGGGGCGTCCGTGAGGCGGGCGGTGCCGTGATGCAACTCGGCGACCCAGCGCACGATGGCGAGTCCGGCGCCGGTACCCGCGACGGCCCCTGACCCCCCGGTGACCGTGACCCCCCGGCGGAACACCCGCTCCCGGTCCCCCGCCGGTACCCCCGCCCCGTGGTCGCGCACCGTCACCAGCCCCGGCGCGACCGTGACCTCCACCGGCGCCCCCGCCTGGCCCCCGTGCCGCTGGGCGTTCTCCACCAGGTTGCGGACCGCCTGGGCCAGCAGGCCGGGGTCGCCGAGGACCACCACCGGCTCGGACGCCACCGTGACGCTCGCGTGGTCCGGTAGTTCCTCGACCGTGGTCTCCACCAGCTGGTCCAGGCGCAGCGGCACCCGCTCGACCTGCTGCGCGCCCGCCTCCAGCCGGGCTCTGGCGAGCAGCCCGGTGACCAGCCGGCTCAGCCGGTCCACCAGCCGCAGCGCCTCGTCGGAGGAACCACCCCGCTCCACCACGAGCCGCAACGTCGCCAGCGGCGTGCGCAGTTCGTGTGCCGCCTCGGCCAGGAACTGCTCCTGCTGCCCGAGCCCGCGCACCGCAGGCCGCATGGCGCGGCCGGAGAGCACATGGCCGACGGCCGCCGCGCAACAGACCAGCGCCGTACAGCCGAGCGCCAGCCACCGCACCAGGACGTCGTGATCGTGCTCGCTGCGCGCCAGCTCGGTGCCGACCAGCACGGCGGCCCCGATCCGGTCGTCGTCCCAGACCGGAGACGCCGCCCAACGCAAGCGCCCGCCTCCGGCGGACGGCGCGCTGACCAGCACGGTCTCCTGTTCGTCCAGGACGCTCCGCCAGATCCGGTCCAGCCGTTCCGCGTCGGGCAGCGCCGAGCGCGTGGGGACGACGTTCCGCACCGACGGTGCCTTCCCCGACGCCGACCGGATGACGGCCAGCACCTGTGCGCCCCGGGCGAGTTCGTCCTCCCGCAGCGGCTCCAGATGCAGCACCCCCGCGTCGAACCACACCGCCCGCGACAGACCGGTGGCACGGCTGCCGACCTCGTGGTCGAGGCCGGAGCTGCGGGACCCGGCGTCGATACGGACGGCGACGGCGGCGAGTACGACGAGACAGGCAGCCGTGGCCGAGGCGAACAGGAGCGTCATCACCCGGCGGGTGCGCCGCAGCCGGGCCACGGCGGGAGACACGGCGGACGCGGTCTCACGACGCCTCACTCCTCGCCGCCCAGGTGGTAGCCGACACCGCGCACCGTCCGGATCGGATCGGGCGGGCCGAGCCGACGGCGCAGCTGGCCGATGAGGACGTCCACCACGTTGGACATCGGCTCGCTCGCCTCGTCCCAGCAGCTCTCGATCAGCTCGGTGCGCGTCACGACCTCGCCCGCGCGCAGCATCAGCATCTCGAGCACCGCGAACTCCTTGGCCGACAGGCTCAGCAGTACCCCGGCCCGGGACACCCGGCGCCGCGGCAGATCGACCTCCAGGTCGCCCGCCCGCAGGACCGGCGGCCGCGCGGGCTGGTCCCTGCGGCACAACGCCCGTACGCGTACGGCCAGTTCGGCGAAGGCGAACGGTTTGACCAGGTAGTCGTCCGCGCCATGCTCGAAGCCGGCCACCCGCTCGTCCACCGCGTCCAGCGCCGTCAGCAGCAGAAAGGGCAGCGCCGATCCCGTACGCCGGTGCGCGGCCAGCAGCGTGAGCGAGTCACCGTCCGGCACCGCGCGGTCGGCCACGACACAGTCGTAGCGATTGACGGCGAGCTTGAGGTCCGCCTCGGCCAGAGTGCCCGCCAGATCCACCGCGAAGCCCTCGCCGCGCAGTTGAGCGGCGACGACAGGGCCCAGGTCGGGATCGTCCTCCAGGACCAGAACGCGCATGGTCCGGAGCTTAGACGGTGGCCGTGTCGCCCGAGTGGCGCGACTTTCGTCGCGCGCGGGTGCGACGAACGGATGCTGTGTGCCCGGGCGGGGGTGCCTACCGTGGGCGCGTGGATGTGACGATGAAGGCCCTCGATGTCCGGGAGGGCATCCGGAAACACCTGGGCGCGGCGGGTATGTGGCCTCGGCGGCGGATCGTCGGCGAGACGCTGCTGGCCCTCGTGCTCGCCCTGCTCACGGCCCTGACCCTGCCGAACGCGAGCGTGCCGCGGGCGGTCGCCGTGGCGGTGGCCGTCGTGGTGGCCGCGCTGCTGCGGCGGGCGTTCCCGGGGAGCGTGCTGGTGCTCACCGCGGCGCTCGCGGGCGTGCTCGGCGCCTTCTGGCTGTTGCTGATGGTCGTGAGCTGGTCGGCGGGGTCCAGGATCGAGGCGCCGCGGCGGGCACTCACGCTGTTCGCGGCCTCGTACGTCCTCTACGCGGGACTCTCCGTCCAGCTGGCGGCCTTCGCGCTGCCCGCGCCGCAGACGCTGCTGTTCGTCACGCTCGGGTTCTTGGCGGCGGTGGTCGTGCCCGCTCTGGCCAGCCGCTACCGCGCCCAACGGCACAGGCTGCTGCGCGCGCTGCACGAACAGAACGCCCAGCTGCTGCGGGAACGCGAGATCGTCGCGTCCCACGCCCGCCTGCGGGAGCGGCAGCGGATAGCGCAGGACATGCACGACAGCCTCGGCCACCAGCTGGCGCTGATCGCCGTGCACACGGGTGCCCTGGAGGTGGACCGGGGCCTGACGGACGGCCAGCGCGAGGTGGTCGGCGTGCTGCGGGAGGCGTCCGTGACCGCGATGCACGAACTTCGCGAGGCCGTCGGCATCCTGCGTGACGGCACCCCGGACCGGGCGCGGGAGCGCGAGGACGCACCTGAGCCCGTCACCCGGGGCGCCGCGGGGGTCGACGCCCTGGTGGCGGCGGCGCGGGGCACCCGGGCGGTCGTGGAGCTCCGGCGCACGGGCGAGGCACGGCCGCTGGCCCCCGCCGCCGACCACGCCGCGTACCGGATCGTGCAGGAGGCCCTCACCAACGCCCTCAAGCACGCCCCGGGAGCCCCGGTCACCGTGGCGCTGCGCTACGAGCCGGATTCCCTGGTGGTCGAGGTCGCCAACGGACCGGTGCCCGCGACGGCCGAGGACGCGGGGCGGACCGTGGTCAGCGGCGGGCAGGGCCTGACCGGGCTGCAGGAACGGGCCCGGCTGGTCGGCGGCCTGGTGCACGCGGGGGCCACGGCCGACGGCGGGTTCCGGATCGCGGGCGTACTGCCCTATCCGGGGCGGGAGACGACGACCTTCGTCGACACGGCGGACGACTTCCGGGGGCAGAGCGGAGGGCAGGTGCCCGGAGACGGTGGCGACCTCATCGACTGGTCCGGTCCGCCGGACAGACAGAAGGAGTTCGACATCGCCATGGGAAGCAGGAGGAAGGGCCTCTGGATCGGATGCGGCGGCGCGCTGCTGGCCTTCGTGGTGCTCGGGGGGCTGGCCGTCGTGTTCGTCGTCAAGCTGGTGGGCGACGAGGCCGACAAGCTCGTGATCGACCCGTCGGTCTACGACTCGGTGCGGGTCGGCGACACCGAGGCGGCCGTCCGGGACAGGCTGCCGCACGGCAGGTCGTTCCTGGCCCAGGCGCTGGACAGCGACCACGGTGCTCCCCCGGCACCGCACGGAGCGACGTGCTCGTCCTACCTGTCGAGCGGGGACTGGCCGGACGGGGGCGGCAAGGCGCCCGCCTTCCGCTTCTGCTTCCGGGACGGCAAACTGATCGAGAAGCGGACGTTCATGAGCACGTCGTAGCCATGAGCACGTCGTAGCCTCGACCACCAAGCAGGAGAGCTGTGATCAGGGTTCTCGTCGCGGACGACGAACCGCTCATCCGGGCGGGCATCAGGATGATCCTCACCTCCGCCGACGACATCGACGTCGTCGCGGAGGCCGCCGACGGCCGTGCGGCGGTCGAGCTGGTCCGTGCGCACACCGTCGACGTGGCCCTGCTCGACATCCAGATGCCCGTACTGGACGGCCTGTCCGCGCTGGCCGAACTGCGCCGGGCGGCACCGGCCGTGCGGGCCCTGATCCTGACGACGTTCGGCGAGCGGGAGAACGTACTGCGCGCACTGAGCGAGGGCGGCGCCGGGTTCCTGCTGAAGGACTCGGCGCCCGCCGAGCTGATCCAGGCGGTACGGGCGGCGGCCGCAGGGGACGCGTATCTGTCGCCCGGCGCCACCCGCCATGTGGTCGACTCCCTCGCCTCGGGCCGTGCCGCGGCGCGCGGCGAGGAGGCACGGCGACGCCTGGAGGCCCTGAGCGAACGGGAGTTGGAGGTGCTCGGACTCCTCGGCGAGGGGCTGTCGAACGCCGACGCGGGCGCCCGGATCCATGTGAGCGAAGCGACGGTGAAGACGTACGTCAGCCGCATCCTGACGAAGCTGGGGTGCGAGAACCGGGTCCAGGCGGCGTTGCTGGCCCGGGACGCGGGGCTCGGGCCCGACTGACCCACCGGTGCGCGGGGTTCACGCCGGGAGCCGGCGTCCACTCCTCCGTCGGAGCGTCCCGGCTCACGCCCGCGGAAGCCCTGGCGACGGCATGAACGGGGGGGCTCCCCTTACGACTCCGGGCCGATGCGGCCCGGGCGACAGGAGACTTGAATGACGGACATCCCGTCTCACGGCAGCGCTTCGTCCAGGACCTCGCCTACCTGGGTGTGCCGGAGACGCAGGACCCGGACGGGACGCGCATCCTGACCAGAAGCTGACCGCCGCGCTCTCGTGTCCGTCCGTCCGGGGTATGGCCAGGCATACCCCGAAGACGGGGCCTGGCCGGCAGGGTCCGTGCGCTGCGGGCGGTTAGCGTTGTTCCCGTGCCCGGGAATCCGCAGACCGTGTGGGAGTCGATGCAGGGGCGCCGGTTCCTCCTGGGCGCTTGGCCGTGGCGTGCGCTGGGCTACCTGCTGGCGTCGGTGCCGCTGATGCTGTCGGCCGGCGTGGTGATCGGGGCACTGACGCTGCCGTGGCTCATGACCTGGTCGCAGGTCGTCCACGGCGCCCATGTCCCACCAGGCGGCATGCTCGCCTCGGTGCTGGGCGGGGGCGTGCTGATCGCCGTCGGCGCCCCGCTGGCGGCGATGCCGCTGACGGTCGCGGAGCGCAGGAGACTGGCTCTGGTGGACACGCGTCCGGTGCGCTCGGGCCACCGGGTGCCGCCGCGGCCCGGTCCTTGGCCATGGGTCCGGACCCGCTGCCGCGAGGCGGCGACCTGGCGCGAGGTCGCCTATGCCGTCCTCTTCGTCACGGTCGGCCCGGTGGCGTACCTGGTGGTGTTCGGCGTCGCGTTCCTGGTGGCCGGGTTCATCGCCGCGCCGTTGCTGGTCCATGACGGCACTCCGGTGGCGCTCGGGTTCGGCAGTGCCGACAGTGTCGGCGACGCCCTGTGGTACGCGCTGGCGGGCGTGGTGATGCTTCCTGCCGTGCCCTACCTCCTGGCCCTGCTCGCCGGTGCGCACGGTGCGGTGGCGCGGGCCCTTCTCGGCGACGGGGACGAGCACCGGCTGCGGGCCGAGCTGGTGGAGGTGGCACGGTCACGGGCGCGGCTCGTGGACGCGTTCGAGGCCGAGCGGCGCCGCATCGAACGCGACCTGCACGACGGCACCCAGGAACGGCTCGTCAGCCTGACGCTGCGGCTCGGCCTGGCGCGTCTGGACATCGCGCCGGGGACCCAGGCGTACCAGAACGTGACCGACGCCCATGAGCAGGCCAAGCAGCTCATGGCCGAGCTGCGGGAGCTGATCCGCGGCATCCACCCCAGAGTGCTGACCGACCGGGGGCTGACGGCGGCGCTCGGCGAGCTCGCCGACCGGTCCGCGATCCCGGTCACCGTACGCACAGAACTGACGGACGTGACGGACCGGCTGCCCCGGCACGTGGAGACGACCGCGTACTTCGTCGCCACCGAGGCACTGACGAACATCGCCAAGCACAGCCGGGCCACCGCCGCCTCGATCACGGTCCGGCGAGAAGGGCGGACGCTGACGGTCGAGATCCTCGACGACGGCATCGGCGGCGCCGACCCGGCGCGGGGCACGGGCCTGACCGGCCTCGCGGACCGGCTGGCGGTCGTCGACGGCAGAATACTGCTGTCCAGTCCGGACGGCGGACCGACCCTGCTACGTGTGGAGCTTCCGTGCGGCCAGAACGATCTGCGATCCGAGTAGTCCTGGCCGAGGACGGGCTGCTGCTCCGGGAAGGCCTGGCCAGTCTGCTCGGCAGGTTCGGCTTCGAGGTCGTGGCGACGGTCGGCGACGCGGAGGGGCTCCGGGCGGCCGCCGCGGAGCACGAGCCGGATCTGGTGGTGACCGACATCCGGATGCCACCGGGTTTCACCGACGAAGGGCTGCGCGCGGCCGTCGAACTGCGGCGTACCCACCCCGGCACGGCCGTGGTCGCCCTGAGCCAGTACGTCGAGCTGAGCTACGCCTCCGACCTGCTCGATTCGGCGGACGGCCGGGGCGTGGGCTACCTCCTGAAGGACCGTGTGGTCGATGTGGAGGAGTTCGCCGTCACGCTGCGCAGCGTGACGGCGGGCGCAACGGTGGTCGACGCGCAGGTCGTACGGCAGCTGCTGCAGCGGCAGCGCGACCCGCTGTCGAGCCTGTCGGCACGCGAACGCGAGGTGCTCGGCCTCATCGCCGAGGGCTGCTCGAACGCCGCGATCGCCCGGACCCTGGTGGTCTCCGAGGCCACGGTCGGCAAACACGTCGGGAGCATCTTCGGCAAACTCGACCTGCCGCCGGCCGAGAGCACCCACCGCAGGGTCCTGGCGGTGCTCGCCTATCTCCGGAATTCGGCTCGCTGAGCGACACCGCGCAGAATGACGGTGGCGGTCATCACCAGCCAGACCTGCAGGGAGAAAACCGCTATACGCTCCGCGCCACCCATTCCGAGACCGAAATAGTTGTCGCCGAAGTGCACGATCGTCCCGGCGAACGCGAGCGTCCCGATGACCAGAGTCGGCACCTTGAGGGCCCTGAGCGGTCCACGGCCGAAAGCCACTCCGGCGACGAGCAGCCCGATGTTCCCCCCGACCATGATGAACAGCGCACCGAGTACGTGCATATTGAGATCGACGTCAGCCGGCCACAGCGCGGCGAGCAGATACCCGCAGGCGCCGATGCCGATCAACACCCGAGCGGTCACCGACGCCCGCCCTCGCCCCCAGGCCTGCGCGGTGAGCAGGACACCGAGGAGGACGAGCAGTGCGGCCACGACGATCGCGCCGTTGAACAGCGTATGCGCGGGGGAACAGATATAGCGGACGGGTGGATTGTCGAGGGGGTCGGTGTTCCCGCAGTACACGTTCCCCAGGTCGCTGATGTTGTTGTTGCGCAGACTGTACGGGGTATTCCAGGCCAGCTGGGCGATGATGTTTCCGAGAACGAAAATTCCTGCGCCGGCGAGCCAGGAGACGGCTCCGATTCGGGTGACCGTGGAATCAAGAAGTCGGTGATGGGTGACCATGCCGGTCATCGAACCATCGGCACCTCGGCAAGGTCATTACGGCGGCCGACCAATCTCAGGTAGGGCCAGCCATACCGCCCCTGCCCCTCACGAAACACCGGCTATGGTCGGCTTTCCCGCCGGGCGCCGTCGTCGCCCTCGCGGTAGAGCACCAGGTGCTCGTGGTGGAGAACACCGTCGCGGATGTCGCCGGTGGCGGTGAAGCCGGTGTCGTCGACGTAGTCGAGGTGGTCGCCGGTGACGGTGTAGCTGCCGGTGTAGGCGCTCGGGCGGTTGCCGCGGGCCTCGTCGTAGCGGCCGTTCGACAGCAGTTCCTGGCGGATGAACCCGTCGGCGGTCACCCACATCCCGACGTACGGGTGCGGGTCGCGGGGCGTGTCGTTGCTGGTCATGCCGCTACGATCGGCCCGCCGGCCGGTGGCAACCAGGCCGCCGTCTCCCCAGGTGGGGGCTTCCTGGGTGCGGCGCACCCAGCATCCTGGGCCGGCCGGATCGTGGGTGCCCGGCACCTAGGGACAGAGCGGCCTGGTTCCGGTTCCGCCGCGCGACGAACCTGATGGTCAGGCGGCTGCCGTAGCCGCCGGACACTCGCCTCGGACCCACGTCGACGCGCACTCCCGCAGCGGACACACCGATGAGGCGACTCCACCGAGGAGCACGCAATGACCATCACCGTCACCGACGCCGACACCGTGAGCTGGAACCCCGAGGCCCTCGACGAGATCCTCTCGAACGACGAGGGGCGTCCCGTCCTGTTCACCAATGCCCGGATCCTGACGATGGACCCGCTGATCGGGGCCATGGTCGGCGCCGACATCCTGTTCGTCGGCTCACTGATCGTCGGGGTCGGGCCCGGCATCGTCACCGCGGCCGGCGACGACAACGCCATCGTCGTCGACGCCACCGGCACGACCGTCGTCCCCGCCGTCATGGACGCCATCGCGCTGGCCGGCGGCCGCGGCCACCGCTCGGAGTACGCCGCGACACTGACCCCGGGCAACACCACCGACTTCCTGGTGGTGCCCGACGAACTCGCCGACGACGTGCCGAGCGCGGTGGCCACCCTCCTGACCCACCCGGAGCGGGTCCGCGCCCTCGTCTCGGCGGGCCGACCGGTGCTGTGGGCCGGCGCCGACGTCCCCGGCCGGCCCGCCGCACCCGAGGCGGGCGTCCCGGACGCGGAGGACCTGACCGGCAGCCCGCGGGTCGGTGTCTGGATCGACCGGAACGACTTCCTGCACCAGGAGCTCACCGCTGGCGGCCGCTACGACGAGACCCGGGGCGGCCGCCCGCACGCCTACCAGGGCCGCTACTGGACCGACGGCGACCGCATCGACTACCTGGACGACCTCGGCTTCTGGGCCTACGGCGAGTTCCGGGGCGACGAACTCCACCACGCGGGCTACGTCATGAAGCTCGGCTGACACCCCGTCCCCGTCCCCGTCCCCGTCCCCGTCCTCTTTCCTCGCCGTACCGAAAGAAGAACCTCATGAACCTCAACGACACCACCAGCGCCGCCGTCCTCGAAGAGCTCCGGCGCCGGCCCGCCGACCGGCGGCGCATCCTGTTCACCGGCGCGACCGTCGTCACCATGGACCCCGGCCTCGGTGTCGTCGACGGCGGTGACGTCCTCGTCGAGGGCGACACGATCACCGCGGTCGGCCCCCGCCTCGACGCGGCGGACGCCGTGGTCGTCGACGCCACCGGCACCATCCTGGCCCCCGGCTTCGTCGACACCCACCGGCACGCCTGGGAGGCCCAGTTGCGCCGGATCATGCCGGACGTCGACGACCTCGGCGGCTATGTGACGGCCACCCTCGCCGGCTACGCCACGGTCTACCGGCCGCAGGACATGTACATCGGCACCAGACTGGCCGCCCTGACCGCGATCGACAGCGGCATCACGACCATGCTCGACTTCTCCCACAACTCCCGGACCCGCGAGCACTCCGACGCCGCCGTCGAGGCGCTGCGCGACACCGGCATCCGTGGCGTGCACGCCTCCATGGGCCCGCACTTCGGCGACTGGGACCGGCAGTGGCCCGGCGACCTGACCCGTCTCAAGGAGCAGTACTTCAGCAGCGACGACCAGTTGCTCACGCTGCGCCTGGCGACCCTGGCCACCGACGAGATCGCCGGACCGGCGCTCGCCTACGGCCCGGAACTCGCCCGTGTCGCCGAGGAACTCGGCATCGGGGTGAGCGTGGACGCCGTCTTCGGCACCGCCTCCTCCGACGCGGTCCTGCGCTGGGCCAAGGACGGCATCCTCGGCCCCGACGTCACCCTCATCCACTCCACCGGGCTGACCCCCGAGGCGTGGCGGGCGATGGGCGATTCCGGCACCACCGTGGCGCTCGCGCCGACCTCCGACGCCCAGATCGGTCTGGAGACCGCGGTCCCCGCCGTCGACGAGGCGCTGTCCGTCGGCATCCGCCCCGGCCTGAGCATCGACGTCGAAGTCGCCCTGGCCAGCGACATGTTCACCCAGATGCGGGCCCTGCACGCCATCCAGCGGATGCGCGCGGTCAACGCCGCCTACGGCACCGACCGGCAGCTCTCCCGCATCACCACCCACGACGTCCTCGACTTCGCCACCCTCCAGGGCGCCCGCACCAACGGCCTGGCCGGCGTCACCGGTTCACTCACCCCGGGCAAGAAGGCCGACCTCCTGGTCATCCGGGCCGAGGATCTCAACAACATGCCGCTCAACGACCCGATCGGCACGATCGTGCTGGGCTCCGACGCCCGCAACATCAGCGCCGTCCTCGTCAACGGCGAGCCCCGCAAGTGGGCCGGACAGGTCCTCGACGTCGACCTGGCCGCGCTGCGCGGCGAGGTGCACGCCTCGCGCGAGTACGTGCTGAACACCCCGGCCGTCTGAGCATCGCCCCTCCCCGTCCCGTGGTCCCCCGGCCGCTCCTCCTTCCGCTCTTCCCTCCGGCCGGGGACCCGCTTGGAGCTGCCATGTCCCACCCCAACCCGCAGAACCGTCCTACGCCGGCGGAATCCTGGTGGGCGGTGCGGTCGCCCTGCTCCAGGTCAAGCGGGACACCCTCACGGACCTGCGGGACGCCGGCCGTATCGACGACATCGTCCTGCGGACCGTCCAGCGCATGCTCGACGTGGAGGAGGTCCGGCTGAGGAGCAAGGCCAGTCCCTCGACGGCCGGTTCCGACCCGCCGTCACCGTCATCCCGCGGCGGTGAGCGCTCCCAGGGCGCTCGCCTGGGTCCGCCAGTCGGTCTGGTTCGGGCTGGTGCCGGCCCAGCGCTCACCGAGGGCGTTGAGAGAGGTCCGGTCCTGCGTCCACAGGGTGTCCGCCTGCTTCTGCACGTAACTCCGGTACGTTCCGGAGCCGGTGGCGGTCGCCAGGTCGGCGAGGTTCCGCATGAAGATGCCCTTGAACTGCTTCTGGTTGTCGTCGCAGGACGCCGAGCCGACGTCGCAGGACTCGGTGAGCACTCCTCCGACGGTGAGCGCCGAGTTGCCGATCGCGGCGTCGGCGAGGGTCCGTGCGGTGGTCAGCAGGGAGCTGTCGCCGGTCGACTTCCACAGTTCGGTGAAGCCGCCGATGGCCAGCCCCTGGTTGTAACTCCACACGGTGGAGCCGTTGTTGGTGCACGACGAGGTCAGGCCGTCGTTCACCAGACCCGACGGGTTGATCATCCCGCTGGCCTGATACCAGGCCGCGGACGTCTTCGCCCGCTGGAGCCACAGGGTGTCACCCGGGATGCGCTGGTGCAGTGCGGTGGTCAGCCACAGGTACTGCCCGTTCGTCACCGCGTTCTTGTAGGTCCGCTCACGGTCCCACCACACGCCACCACCGCAGGTACTGGTGTCCCAGTACTGCTGGACGTAGTTCGCGATGGTGACGGCCTCGTCGAGGTAGCGGGCGTCGCCCGTGTAGTCGTACGCGTCGATCCAGGCGATGGCCCACCAGCCCGAGTCGTCGATGGACCGGCTGATGAAGTCGCCCTCGATCGCGTCCGAACTGCGCACCCCGGCGGCGAAGACACCCTTGTTCTGGTCGAAGGTGCGCGCGATGACCCCGTCGTAGTCGTGCGTGCCGGTGGTCTTCGCGAAGTCGACGAGGGCGGTGAGGGTGGCGGCCGAGTTCCACCAACTGCTCGGCCACCAGCCGTTGTAGGGGTCGTACGACGACATCAGCGCGTCCGCCGCCGCGCGCGCCCTGGTCGGTGCGGGTCTGACCCATGCGGTGCAGCTGCCCTCGTTGTGGCTCGCCTCCCGGCCGCAGGCGCGGACCGCGCCTGCGTAGAGGAGGCCGCGCGGGTCGCGGGTGGCGTACATCGCGGTACGGGTGCCGGTGGCTCCGGACGGGGTGGCGGTACGCCCCAGGGAGGAGCCGTCCGGCCAGGTCGAGCCGCCGTCCCAGGAGCGGTCCAGCCAGATCTCGTCACCGGCGCCTCCGCTGTCGATGCTCGCCCAGGCCATGGAGTTCTTCTGGTCGACGTGCAGCCGGATGGTGCGGCCGTAGAGGGTGGTGGACGGTACCGGCTGGTCGTCGCCGGCCGCCTGGCCCGCGCTCGTGCCGTCGCAGAGGGTGTCGCAGACGGTGGGATAGACCCAGTTCGTGCAGCCGACCCCTGCCGCGTCACCGCAGGCCCGGACCAGTCCGCGCCGGTGGTTGCGGGGGTCGGTGATGTTGTACATCAGCGTCCTGGTGCCGGTCCAGGTGCCCGGGATGCTCGCCTTGCCGAGCAGCCCCTCCCAGGTGGCGCCGCCGTCCCAGGAGCGGTCCAGCCACACCGAGTCCCCGGTCACGCCGTCGTCGATGCTGGCCCACGCCATGTCGTCCGCGGCGGACACATGCAGTTCCAGGCGGCGGCCGTTGAGGTCCTTGTCCGGCACCGGGAAGGTCTCCTGCCGGGCCTGCGAGGGGTCGAGCGTGTCGCAGGCCAGGACACAGACCTGGGTGGCGGCGGACGCGGGCGTCGCGGCCGGCACCAGGGCGGCGAACGCGAGCGCGGCCGCCGGCAGGAAGCCGAGAAGGCGTGGTACGACAACGATGTCTGAACGGCGTGAGGGCACCGGGGCTCGCCTCGATTTCACGATGGGGGATGACGGTCGGCGCGCGTGACGGGGGCCGACGGCTCTGGTCGGGCCGGGCCGGAATCGAGCACTGGTCCATACCTGTCTGCGAGGCAGTGAACCGGCTTGGCGAGACCCTGTCAATGCCGCAAGGGCGCTTCACCCCAAGGGAGTTGAGAGACGACCGTGACGGGTTGACACCCGGTTTTCGGGCGCCCATCATCGGTGGAACTTCGGCGAGGTTCCTCGTGCATCCAGCTGTCACAACAAACCCGGGGCTTCGCTCGGCACGTTTTTGAATCGTTTCAGACACCGTGTTTCCCAGGTCCCCGCGTCCCCCACCCAGGAGGTCTCCATGCGCCGTCGCTCACCACTGAGCAGACCCCCGGGCCGGCACCATCTGCTCGGCCTCGCCGTCCTCGCGGCCACCGTGCTCGCCACGGGCCCGGCGCCCGCCACCGATGCCGTGCCGATGTCCGCCAAGGAGACCCCGACGGACGCCCGGACGGCGGCGGCCGACCCCCTGAACTACTCGCCGGCCTCACGCACCCTCAAGCCGACCGCCGTCTACCGGACGTCCGGCAGCGTCGCGAACCCGCAGAACGTGCTGAGCGGACAGCCGACCCGGATCTCCGGCTCGCAGTCGGCCGTCACCCTCGACTTCGGCAAAGAGGTCGCCGGCATGACAACGTTGTCCTTCGGGAGTACGAGCGACAGCGGGCAACGGGTCGGCCTGGCCTTCAGCGAGTCGTCCCTGTACGTGGGCAACACCAGCGACCGCAGCAGCGGCCGCGACGGCGAGGACGGCGCCCTCTACGCCACGGCCTCCGCGGGCGGCACCTACACCGTCCCCACCGCCCAACTCCGCGGCGGTTTCCGCTACCTGACCGTCTTCCTCGACACCTCGGGCTGGGTGGACCTCCAGGGCGTCAGCCTCGGCTTCACGGCGGCACCCGGGAAGTCCGACCCGGCCGACTACCCCAACTACTTCCACTCCAGCGACGACCTGCTCAACCGCATCTGGTACGCCGGGGCGTACACGGTCCAGCTCGACACGATCGCCTCGGACCAGGGCCGCGCCTGGCCGCCGCCGGCCTCGGCGTGGGACAACGGCGCGACCGTCGGCGTGGGCGACTCCGTCCTGGTCGACGGCGCCAAGCGGGACCGCACCGTATGGCCCGGCGACATGGGCATCGCCGTCCCCACGCAGTACGCGTACTCGGGCGACCTCACCTCGACCCGCAACGCACTCACGACGATGTACGACGCGCAGTCGGCGGAGGGCGAAATCCCGTGGTCGGGGCCGCCGTTCAACCTCACCGGCTCGGACACGTACCACACCTGGACACTGCTGGGCACGTCGACGTACTACACGTACTCCGCCGACCGGGCATGGCTGGACTCGGAGTGGGCCGACTACAAGCGCGGGATGGCCTTCATCACCAACAAGATCGACGGCAACAACCTGCTCAACGTGACCCGTACCCAGGACTGGGCCCGGGTCGGTCAGGGCGGGGAGAACATCTCCGCGAACGCGCTGCTGTACGCCGCGCTCAGGGGCGGCGCGACCCTGGCCACGGCCGAGGGCGACAGCACACTCGCCGCCGGCTGGACCGGCAAGGCGGACGCGATCAGGGCGGCGGCCAACTCCCGGCTGTGGGACGCCTCCAAGGGCATGTACAAGGACAACCCCACCAGTGGTCTGTACCCGCAGGACGGCAACTCCCTCGCGGTCTGGTACGGGTTGACCGACTCGGCGGCCAAGGCGAAGAGCGTCGTCGCAGGGCTCGGGAAGAACTGGGGTGCGTACGGCCCCACCACCCCCGAATGGGGCGGCAACGTCTCGCCCTTCGCGGGCGGCATGGAGCTCAACGCCCGCTTCACGGCGAACGACGACTACACCGCCCTGGACCAGATCCGGCGCACCTGGGGCCACATGCTCGACAGTGACATCGGCACGAAGAGCACCTTCTGGGAGGGCCTCAAGGCCGACGGCGGTCTGGCCTACGGCGGTTCGTTCATGAGCCTGGCCCACGGCTGGTCCTCGGCCCCCACCTCCACGCTCACCTTCGACGTGCTCGGCACCGCACCCGAGTCGGCGGCCGGCGCCTACCGCTTCGTCCCGCACCCCGGCGACCTGACCAGCGCCGAGGGCCGTATCACCCTGCCCCAGGGCGCCGTCGACGCCTCCTGGTCCCGCGACCCCGCCGCCGGCACCTACTCGGCGCACCTGACCAGCCCGTCCGGCACCAGCGGCCGTATCGGCGTCCCGAAGTTCGGTGGCGGCAACGTCTCGGTGTCCGTGAACGGCACGGTCGTCTGGCGCGACGGATCCTTCACGCCCGCCTCCGGCATCACCGGCGCGAGCCAGGACGACACCTACGTCTACCTCACCGGCGTGGCCCCGGGCAGCTACACCGTGACCGCCACCGGCCTCGGCAACCCGGCCGCGTCCGCCGACCCGGCCACCACCGGCACGCTGCGCGCGGGCTACACCCGGTGCGCGGGCGAGGGCGGCACCTGCTCCTTCAGCGGCACCCGCTCGGTGGCCTACGGCGCCGGGACGTACACGTACAAGACGGTGACCGACACCACCGCCTGCACCAACGCCTCCTTCGGCGGCGACCCGGCGCCGAATCTCGCCAAGTCCTGCTACGTCGCCGACGCCGGCGGCCCGCCCGGCTACACCGTCTGCGCGGCCGAGAACGGGACCTGTGCCGTACCCGGCTACAACCGGGACGTGGTCTACGGCGCCAACGGCGACTTCGTGCACCAGGTCACCAACGGGTCCGTCACCTGCTCCAACGCCCACTTCGGCGATCCCGTCGACGGCGTCGCCAAGTCCTGCTACCTGCCGTCCGCCGGAGCGCCGGCCGGCGGCTGGACCAAGTGCGCGGACCAGAACGGCACCTGTTCGGCCGCCGCCGGACAGCCGGTGGCGTACGGCGCGTTCGGAGCGTTCACCATGCTCACGGCCACCGGCGACACCCCGTGCACCGACGCGACGTTCGGCGACCCGATCCCCGGCGAGTCGAAAGCCTGCTACACCGCCACCGGCGGCCCGGCCGGCTACGCCACGAACTGCTCCGACGAGACCGGCACCTGCGCCTTCGGCGGGCAGCAGACCGTCGCCTACGGCGCCCGGGGCACCTTCGTCTACAGAACGTTCACCGGCGGCACCGCCTGCACGACCACGGCGTTCGGCGGCACGGACCCGCTGCCGGGCGTACGGAAGGGCTGCTACCTGACTCCCTGAGTACTCCGGCAGCCCGCCCGTGTCCGTCGGGCGGGCCGCCGGATCACTCGGGGTGCGCCACCGCCTCCCTCTGGAGCTGCACCGCCGCGAGCAGGCTCAGCCTCGGCTCCGCCTGACGCAGCGCCTTCACCGCGGCGACCGAACCGACGTCCCCGGTGAAGCCGGCGGCAGCGAGCCGGGAACGGACCCAACGGGCACGCAGCCGGGTCTCGGTGGCGGCGGCGGTGGATTCCACGAGAGCGGCGGCACGTTCCAGGCCCGGGCGTTCCTCCGGCGAGGCTTCCGCCAGCGCCTGGCGCAGGGCCGCCGCGACCTCGTCCGTGTCCCGGATGGTCAGCACGAAGGTGTTTTTCCTGCTCGGTCCCGTGATTCCTGTCATGAGCGTCAGCCTGACGGCCATGGTCGCTGCGCGCCAAGCGACTTGAGGAGGCTCAGAGGTGCCGCCCGGCCTGCGGTCCGCCCGGCTCCTCTCCACCGACGGAGGCGTGGCGGGGGAGAACAGCACCGCGCTGCTCTCCCCCGCCACGCCGGAACGAACGTCAGATGGCCTGGGCGGTGGGCAGGATGGTGATCTCGGTGAGGTTGACGTGGCGCGGGACGGCGGCCATGAAGGCGACGGTCTCGGCGATGTCGGCGCTCTGCAGGACGTCGATGTCGTGGATGAGGTCGGCCATCAGCTTGGACGCGTCGGGGTCGGTGACGTGGTCGGGGAGCTCGGTGTCGACCATGCCGGGCTCGATGGTGGCCACGCGGACCAGCTTGGGACCGAGTTCGACGCGCAGCAGCCGGGTGAGGTGGCTGATGTACGCCTTGGTGCCGGAGTAGACGGAGAACTTCGTCAGGATGCGGGTGGCCGCGATCGACGACGTGTTGATCAGATCGGCGGGCCTGCCCGCGGCCGCGGACTCCGTCAGGTGCGGGACGAACGCGGCGATGACGTTCATCAGGCCGCCGATGTTGAGGTCGATCTGGCGCTGCCAGTCGTCGACCTTGAGTTCCTCGATGCCGGAGATGAGCTGGACACCGGCGTTGTTGAACACGAGGTCGGCCTTGCCGAAGCGCTCGGCGACCTGGTCGGCGGCGGCCTGGACAGCGGCGCGGTCGGTGACGTCGACGGCCAGGGCGAGCGCGGTGCCGCCGGCGCTCTCGATGTTCTTGACCACGCCGTCCAGACGCTCCTTGCGGCGGGCCAGTACGACCACGGTGGCGCCGAGTTCGGCGAGGCGCTCGGCGGTGACGGCACCCATGCCGCTGGAGGCGCCGGAGACGACGGCGACACGGCCGGCGAGGGGGGCACCGGTGAGCAGGGCAGCAGACATCACAAAACCTCGATCTCTTTGATCACAGGAGGGGGAGAGACAAGGGGAGGGAGACGGGGAGGGAGACGGTGCGGGGGAAGCTCCGGGTGCCCGAGCGGGTCGGGCACCCGGTGGAGCGTCGGCGTCAGGCGGCGTCGTCGTGCGCGGTGGCCGCGGACTTCTCGCACCACCGGGCGAGGTCGTCCTGCACCTGCTGGTACTTGACGTCGAGCCGCTCCAGCGTGTCTCGTCCGAGGTAGAGATGCGTGGGCAGCTTCTCGGTGGCGGCCACCTCGACGATGAGGGCGGCGCCCTTGACGGGGTCGCCGAGCTGGGCGTGGTTGGCCCGGTCGATCCAGTCCAGGGTGACGTGCGCGGGGGTGTCGTCGTAGTCGCTGATGCGGTGCTGGGCGACCGACAGGGAGCTGGCATCCAGGAAGTCGGTGCGGAAGACGCCCGGCTCGACGACCATCGACTGGATTCCGAACGGCGCCATCTCGGCGGAGAGCGCCTCGCTGATGCCCGCGACCGCGAACTTCGACGCGGAGTACAGGCTGACGCCCGGCTCGCCCTCGAAACCGGAGCGGGAACCGATGTGCACCAGCCGGCCCGAGCCCTGCTTGCGCATCACGGGCAGCACGGCGCGGGTGACGTTGATCAGGCCGAAGACGTTGAGGTCGAACAGCGACCGGGCCTCCGCGTCGGAGATCTCCTCCAGCGCGCCCAGCAGGCCGCGGCCGGCGTTGTTCACCAGGACGTCGATGCCGCCGAACCGCTCCACGGCCGCCTCGACCGCCTGCGGGATGCTGTCGTTGTCCGTGACGTCCAGGGCGACCGCGAAGACCTTGCCGGAATTCTTCAGATCGTCCGGTACCCGCTCCGGATTTCGTACGGCGACCACGACATTGTTACCGCCTGCCAGAGCGGCACGGGCGATTTCCGCGCCGATTCCGCGGGAGGCACCGGTGACAAACCACGTAGCCATGGGAAAAACCTCTTTCGTTCTTTCCCCTTCGAGGGGATTTCCTGTTGACGTATTCGAGTCTGTCCCTCCTCCCCGGCGATATGAAGGCAGCGGTTTTCCTGGGAGTCCTGCACCCAGGATGACGCTCAGGTGCCGCGCGCGGGGTTCTGCCGGCGCGGCACCTCGGGCGCGCTGACGGAGCCCAGCAGGGCCAGCCCGTCGGCGGACGGGGAGCCGGGCTCGGCCTGCAGGACGACGAGCTGCTGGCCCGGGACGCTGCGGATGTCGAGGGCCTCGTGCCGCAGCTCCAGGTCGCCCACCACCGAGTGGTGGACCTGCTTGATCTCGTAGGGTGGGACCCGGGTGTACTCGCGTGCCCACAGGGCGCGGAACTCGCCGCTGCGGACCGACAGCTCACCCACCAGCTCCAGGATGCGGGGGTCCTCCGGGGTGCTCGCGGCGGTCTGCTGAAGGTCGGCGACCGCCCGGTGCCTGGCCCGCTCCGGGCTGCGGTAGAAGGTCTTCGCCGCGGGGTCCAGGAAGAGCATGCGCAGGACGTTGTCGTGCTGCGCGAAGTCGCGGTAGAGGGCGTCGGCCAGTGCGTTGGTGGCGAGCAGGTCCTGGGCGTGGCCGATGATGAAGGCCGGCGTCCTGGTCCAGCTCTCGATCAGCTGCCGCAGGTGCGGCCGGACACGCTCGACCCGGACGGGTGCCTTGGTACGGCGGCCTCCGGGCAGGGCGAGCCGGAAGAGCGTCCGCTTGTCCCCGTCACCGAGTTGCAGCACGCGGGCCATGGCCTCTAGGACCCTGGGCGAGGGGCTGAGCTCGCGGCCCTGCTCGAGCCGGCTGTAGTAGCTCAGGCTGACCCCGGCGAGGGTCGCGACCTCGTCGCGCCGCAGCCCGGGCACCCGCCGCCGGCCGGCGGCGGGCAGTCCCGCCGCCGCGGGGCTCAGGCGTTCCCTGCGGGTGCGGAGAAACCGACCCAGCCCTTCCACCGGGTCGAGGTGCGTGTCGTTGTCCATGTCATCGAGGCTAGGCGGAAAACGCCCGGGAAAGTTCCGCCGACGGTGGGTGCATTACACCCAGGATTACGGGCGCCACACACCCAGGATTACGGGCTCCACGCGGCAGGACCGCGACGGATCACGGCCCGCCGTTTCGGTCCCCCTCCCCTTCCCGAACCCCACCCTCTGTGATCACGGCTCGACCATGCGTGTTATTGCGTGACCGGCGCTTCTCATCGGCCGAAATCCATCTACTCTTGCCGCATGAGCAATGGGACGCCTTTGGGTGATTTTCTCCGAGCCCGCAGAGAAGCCCTGAAGCCGCACGACGTCGGTCTCCCCGAACACGGGCGACGCCGCGTGCCGGGACTACGCAGAGAGGAAGTCGCACTGCTCGCCGGAGTCAGCTCCGACTACTACATCAGGCTGGAACAGGGGCGCGAGAACAGCCCGTCCGCACAGGTCCTCGATGCCGTGGCGCACGCGCTGAAACTGGACGCGGAGTCCACCGACCATCTCAACCGGCTCTGCCTGGCGGCCTCTCAGCGCCCGCACAACTGGGGCGAGGCCGACGTCAGCGGGCAGCTGCTGCAGCTGTTGGACGGATGGGACCACACTCCGGCCTTCGTCGTGGGCCCGGCCCTCGACATCATGGCGGGCAACTCCCTGGCCACGGCCCTGCACAGTGGTTTCGAGAAGTTCGACAACCTCGCCCGGATGGTGTTCGTGGACCCGGCGGGGCGTGACTTCTACCAGGAGTGGGAGCGGGCCGCGCACTCCTGTGTCGCCGAGATCAGGGCCGCCTACGGCCATGACCCCGAGTCCGCCCGTATCGCCGAGGTCGTGGCGGAACTGTCCGCCCGGAGCGAGGAGTTCGCCGCGCTCTGGCAACTGCACGACGTCAAGGGAAAGTCCCAGGAGGGCAAGCACCTCAAACACCCTCAGGTCGGGGACCTGCACATCAAGTTCGCGGCCTTCACGGTCAACGGGGCTCCGCACCAGCAGCTGGTGGTCTACCAGGCCGAGCCGGCCAGCCCGACGGCGACCGCCTTCGAGACGCTGAGGGCCATGGCGGCCCAGCCGGAGCAGGCCCGGGCGGACGCGATGGACCCGAGCATGTGAGTTCCGGTGGAGGCTGGTCCTGCCACACCCAGGAAGAACGCGGCCTTCATGGCGGTGCCCCCGGCTGCCGACACTCGATGCCACGGACCGTCGAGCTGAAGGACCGCATGACCAAGTGGCGGTACCTCCTGTAGGCAAGCACGAACCGGCACGCAGTCCACTCGGCACGGCAGACGGCACCACGGAGACGACACCGCCACCCTCGCGGCGGCGGGCGGCCGGCTGCGGTCGGCTGCTTCAGCGGAATCACCGCACGACGGCAGCATCTCGCGTCCGTGGCGGCGGACTGGCTCTGCTTCGAGGACGTAGCCGGCCGGGGCCTGCGGGGTGCGCATCCAGCAGGTCGCGGTGCGGGCCGCCGCGGGGAGGTCCTTGGCGGTGGTGACGGCTGTGCAGCTCGCCCACATCCGGGCCGTCCACCCGCCCGAAAAGGAAGCCCTGGGTGCCTTGGCCGTCGAGACCCGTTTCTCCCCTCCGGTCGCCTTCAACTGCCCTATATTCATTGCAAGTTGGGTCGCGCGCATGCGTGAGGCGATGACGATCCGATCGGCTCCGCAAGTCGTCGTCGCCCACCGGACCGCAATCGGAAGCGTGGGAACCGCCGGATGGCCCAGTGGCATCGGTACAGGGGCGGGGCACACGCCGACTCGGCAGTCCCCCCGCGGCGCGGGGTACGGCGAGCACCGGACGAGCACTGACACAAGGGGCGGGATCGTGGCGTATGCGAGAGGCCCGCACATCTGCGGTGCCCTGGTGATGTGCGGGTTACTACTGGTCGGCTGCACGGGCGGCGAAAGCGGCGGCGACACGGAGACCGGGACTGCCGCGGACGCGAGCGCAGGCACGGACGCCACGCCGACGGCCTCGCCGACCTTCGAGACGGATCCCGCGAAGCAGCCGAGAACCGCGGCCCAGGCACGGGCGCTGATCAGGAAAGTGATCGCCGGCCCGGAGCTGTTCGGGCAGAGCGTGGTGCGGACGACACCGTACGAGAGCGACCCGAGCCGCTGGGCACTGCTGGGCGACGGCTGCGCCTGGCAGTTGGAGAAACTGCCCGCCGGCGTACTGGCCACGCTGACCCGGCACTTCGAAGTGCCCGCCGGGGGCGGCAAGGGGCTGGTGCGGCTGTCGGCCACGATCACCGTGCACCGTACGGTGCTGGACGCGGCCTGGGAACAGGCCGGAATGCTGGAGGAGTCCCTCGGCTGCCAGGAGGAGCTTCTGCGGCCGGGCGAGCGGCTCACGGAACTGAGCTCGACCGCGTACGCGCGGGGCGAGGGACACAACGAGTACAGCGACGAGTCACTGGAGGAGACGGGCCTGTGCGTGAGTGACTCTCACGGCGGCCCGTATCCGTACAAGTACGACCAGGCCACGCTGGGCCCTGTGGTGGTCAGCACCTCCGTGTGCGGGGGCCGGGGACGCGAACCGGACGACCTGTGGGCCCTTGTCCAGAGGGCCCTGCCCAAGATGCTGCTGAGCGTGAAGGACGAGATCGGGAGCCCCGCCGGATCGGGATCCGCATCACCGGAGCCGGGCGCCTCCGCCGACGAGGGCACCTCGACGCCGGGGACGAAGTCGGACCAGGAGGGGGGTGCGTGATGGAGCGGTTGCTTCCCTCCGACCCGTCCCGCCTCGGCGGCCACCGGCTGCTGGGACGGCTGGGCGCCGGCGGCATGGGCGTGGTCTACCTGGGCCGTACCGAGGCCGGGGACCTGGCCGCGGTGAAGGTGATCCAGCCGGAGTACGCCGACCAGGCGGAGTTCCGGGCCCGGTTCCGCCGGGAGGTGGTCTCCGCCCGGCGGGTGGACAGCCCGTGGGTGGTGCCGGTGGTGGGCGCCGACACCGAGGCCGTGGCACCGTGGCTGGCCACGGCGTTCGTGCCGGGTCCGTCACTGGCCGAGGCGGTCGTGGCCCGCGGGCCGCTGCCGACGCGCGCGGTGCGGATACTGGGCAAGGTGCTGGCGCGGGCCCTGGCCGCGGTGCACGACGCCGGTCTGGTGCACCGGGACGTCAAACCCGGCAACATCCTGCTCGCCCTCGACGGACCCCGGCTGATCGACTTCGGCATCGCGCGGCCCACGGCTGCCGAGGAGACGGAACTGACCTCGGACAGCGTGGTGGTGGGCACGCCCGGTTTCCTCTCCCCCGAGCAGGCGCGGGCCCTGGAGGTCGGCCCGGCGAGCGATGTGTTCTCCCTCGGCTGCGTTCTGGCGTACGCGGCCACGGGCCGGCCTCCGTTCGGCACCGGCACGGCGGACGCGCTGCTGTACCGGACCGTCCACGACACGCCGGACCTGGACGGCATCGACGACGCCGAGGTGCGCACGCTGCTTCGGCGATGCCTGGACAAGGAGCCCGCGGCCAGGCCCACGGCGGCCGAGGCGGACACGGAACTGGTGGAGGACGCCCCGGCGGACTCCATCGACTGGCTGCCGGACGCGGTGGTCACCATGGTGGCCGACCGGTCCGCCGAGATGTTGGCCCTGCCCGGCATCGAACCGACCGAGATCTCCGCGGACGCCGGGCCGGACACCGGTGCCGGGGCGCCGGGGCGCCGCCGGGTCCTGGCCCTGGCCGCGGGCGGCGCGGCCCTGCTCGCGGCAGGCGGCGGCGCTGCCCTCTGGGCGGCGCTGCGCGGCGACGACCAGCAGGATCCAGCGGCGCAGTCCACCGGACGGCGCTGGATCCTGGGCGTCCACGCGGACCTGAGCGGACCGCAGAAGGAGGCCGGGACGGCACAGGAGCGCGCCGCCCGGCTGGCCGTGGAGCAGTTCAACTCCCGAGCGGACAAGCCGTTCACCCTCGCCCTCCGGGTGCTGGACGACCGGGGTGAGCCGGCCCGGGCGGAGCGGGTGGCCCGACAGCTGACCGGCCAGGACGATGTGCTCGCCGTACTCGGCCCCACCGGCTACGCCTCGACCGAGGCCGCCCTGGAGGTCTACGAGGGAGCCGGGCTGCCGGTGCTGACCGTGTCCGAACTCTCCCTCACCGCCGCGGAGTCGGCCCTGCTGGCCGAACCGAAGGCGTATTTCCGCACCTCGCCCATGACCGCCTTCGCCGTCTACAACACCGTCCTCAGCCTCGCCGCCCTGGGTTCCCGCCGCCCGGGCCTGCTGATCGACCGCGCGGGGCGGATCACCGGCCTGGAGTCCGCGCAGGTCGTCCGCGACACCTCGCGCGCCCACGAAACCGGCCTGTACGCCAGGGTCGTGCCCGCCGCCGCGCCGGACGCGTCCGTGGTGATCGCCGACATGCTCGCCCACGACATCGACGGCTTCTTCTGCACCGGCACCCCCGAGCGCGCCGCCACGGTCGCCCGCGCCCTGGCCGAACGGGGCTTCACGGGGCCACGGTTCCTGGACGCGCCCACAGCCACCGCGGCCTTCGTCACCGCGGCGGGGGACCCGGCCGACGGCTGGCAGACCCTGACCCCGTACATCAGCCCGGACGCCACACCCGTACGTGCCTTCGCCACCGCCTACCGCAAGCGCTACGGCAGCGCACCGGGTATCTGGGCGCCGGAGGCCTACGACACCACCCGCCTCGTCGCCGACCGGCTCACCGCCCTGGCCCGGGAGGGCGTCCGACGCCCCAGCCGCGCCCAGGTCACCGAGGCCCTCACCAAGGCTCGGTTCAAGGGGCTGAGCACGACGTACGCGTTCGACAAGAGTAAAGAGCTCACCATGCAGCGGGCCTACCACTACCGGGTCGACGGCGGCCGGTTCGCCTACGTCGGCACGCTGCCCGCGTCCTGACGGCGGCGGGAGCAGGCGATGCGTGCGCTGCGGGCCGAGGACCCCGAGACACTGGGCGGGCACCGGCTGCTCGCCCGGCTCGGAGCCGGCGGCATGGGCACGGTCTATCTGGCCCGCGCCGCCGACGGGGCGGTCGTCGCCGTGAAGATGATCCGCGCCGAGTACGCCGCGGATCCCGCCTTCCGGGCCCGCTTCCGCCGCGAGGTACAGCTGGCCACCGGGCTCGACGCCCGCTGGGTGGTGCCGGTGACGGCCGCCGACACCGAGGCGCGCGAGCCGTGGCTCGCCACCGCCTTCGTGCCCGGGCCGTCACTGGCCGAGACGGTCGACGGACACGGTCCGCTCCCGGCGCGCACCGTCGTCGTACTCGGCGCGCGTCTGGCGCAGGCGCTGGCCGAGGTGCACGCGGCGGGCCTGGTTCACCGCGACGTCAAACCCGCCAACATCCTGCTCGCGCAGGACGGGCCCCGGCTGATCGACTTCGGCATCGCCCAAGGCACCGGCACCACCGCGCTGACCGCCCCCGACGCGATCATCGGAACCCCCGGCTACCTCTCGCCCGAACAGGCCCGGCCCCATGAGGGCGAGGTGGGCCCGCCCAGCGACGTCTTCTCCCTCGGCTGCGTGCTGGCGTACGCGGCCACGGGCCGACGGCCGTTCGGCACCGGCGACGCGGCCGCGGTCCTGTACCGCACCGTCCACGAGGGCCCCGACCTCACCGGCCTGGACCGTCTCCTGCCGCCACCGCTGTACGCGGCAATCACCGGTTGCCTCGCCAAAGACCCCCGGCACCGGCCGACGGCCGCCGAACTCCGTGACGCGTTCGAGGCGGTGACCGGCCGGGCGCCGGGCGGAGCGGAGGAGCGCGGCACGAGCCGGGGGGCCGGGCCCACCGGGCAGGGTGACTGGCTGCCTCCCGAGGTGCTGCGGCTGGTGGCCGACCGTTCTTCCCGCGCCCTCAACCCGCCGCCGCGCCCGCCGGCCCGTACCTCCCCGGAGACGGTCCGGAAGCTGCCCCGGCGCCGCATTCTCGCGCTCGGCGGCTTGGCGGTCGCCGCCTCGGGCACCGGCGCCGCCGTTCTGCTGAACCGACGGAACACCGCGGCGGCCGGCACGCCCCCCACCGTGCCGACCCACACCATCGGCTTCCAGGCCGACCTGACAGGGCTTCAGAAGGACACCGGAACAGCGCAGGAACGCGGGGCCGGCCTCGCCGTCGCCACGCACAACGCACGCCCCGACGTCTCCTACCGCCTCGCCCTTGCCCGGTACGACGACCGAGGCGAGACCGCACGGGCGAAGGACGCGGCCCGCAGCCTGCTCGCCCGGTCCACCGTCCTCGCGGTCATCGGCCCCACCACGACCGCCGCCGCACGCGCCGCGGGTCCGCTCTACGCGGCCGCGTCGACACCGTTCGTGCTCGTGTCGGTCGACGCCGACGAGTCTGGACTGTCCACGGACTCCCTACGGCGCACAGTGTGCGAGACCAGAACATCGGATTCCGAGCGCGCCCTGCCGCTCATCCTCTACCTGACCCGGGTGCATTCCACGCGCCGTACCGCCGTCATCGAGGACCAGGCCGCGGGAGAGACGGCCTGGGACATCAGCCAGTACATCCGCGAGGCACCGCCCAGCGAGGGCACGGTCACCGTCCACCCGGTGGCGGCCGACACCGACGACTTCCGCCCGGCCGTCGCCAAGGCCCTGGCCACCGACCCGCAGGCCGTCATCCACGCAGGGGTCTCCCCGAGCCGCGCCGCTGCCGGCGCCCGCGCCCTGGCAGCGGCTGGATTCACCGGCCCCCGCATGGGATTCGAGCCCGTCATGCGGCCGGCCTTCCTCACCACGGCGGGCGATGCGGCCGAAGGCTGGATATTCGAAGCCCCGTACACCGAACCGGAATCGGCCGGGACCAAGGCGTCCAAGGCGTTCACCGCCGCGTACCGGAAACGCTACGGCCAGACACCCGGGCGATGGGCCGCCGAGGCGTACGACGCCGTCGGCCTGATCGCCCGCACCCTCGACGCACTCGGAGGCGGCGCGGAGATCGAGCCCGGCCAGGTCGCCGAACGCCTCTTCCACACTGCCTACGACGGCGTGGCCAAGCCGATCCGCTTCACCCAGGACGCCACGCACACGCTCGAAGCGGTGAACGCAAGCTTCCTCTACCAGGCCGGAGACGGGGAGTTCCGGTTCCTGGGGCGATACGACCAGGCACGCTGAGCAGCAGCGGCAGGAAGGGCTCCCCCGCGGACAGTTCGGGCAGCACAGCGGACCGCCGCGGCCGGTCGGCCGTCGGGCGGCGTCGGGGACCACGGTCTCGGATGTGAGCCGGCCGAGCCCGTCGTAGCCGTAGGTGACGGTGGAACCGGGAGTGATCCGGCGCCTGAGGGTGCCCGGTCAGTCGCGGGCCGGCCGCGTTTCCGCGTTCAGCCCTCGCCTCCCCACCCGGCCGACGAAATCGAGCAGTACGGGAAGCACCTCGGCGCGGTTCGCGTCGAGGAAGAAGTGGCCGCCGTCGAAGGCGTGCGAGGAGAAGTCCGCGTCGGTGAAACGGCTCCACCCCGCAACCCGGTCCGGCAGGACGAACGCGTCATCGGCCCCGTACAGCGCCTGTACAGGGCAACGGAGCGGGGGCCGGTCCGGCACCCGGTACGTCTCCGACGCCCACAGGTCGTTCCGGATGATCGGCAGAACCATGGCGACGAATTCGGGGTCGCGCAGGAGGAGTTCGTCGAAGCCTCCGAGCGCCCCGAGGTCGGCCAGCAGATCGGCGTCGTCGAGAGCCCGGGTGTCGCGGAACCGGGCGTCCGGGGCGACGGCCGCCGAGGCGACCAGGCCGAGGGGGCCGGCGGAGCGGTCGGCCAGGCGGTGCGCGACCTCGTACGCGACCAGCGAGCCCATGCTGTGGCCGAGCAGGACCAGGGGCGGCGCGTCGGTCTGTGCCGACAGTTCCGCGCACACCTGCTCGGCCAGCGCGGTGACGCTGGGGACGAGCGCCTCGGCGGAGCGGTCGTGGCGGCCCGGGTACTGGACCGCCACCACCTCCACCCAGGGCGGCGTCTTCGACGACAGCTCGAAGAACGAGTTCGCCGTGCCGCCCGCATGCGGAAAGCAGAGCAGGCGGATGTGTGCCCCGCCCCGCGCGTGGAACCGGCGCAGCCAGCCGCGGCGGCCCCGGTTCACGACCGTCTCCCGGTCACGGTGCTCCTCATGACAGGAGCAGGGCCGGCCGCAACGACGCACCGTCCGCCGCCGTCGCCCGGCACGCCGTCGGCTCCAGGTCGGCGTAGACGAGTTCGGTGGCTTCCGGTCCGGCTTCGGCCAGCACCGTGCCGTCCGGGCCCCATACCGCGCTGGAACCGCACGCGTGCCAGCCGCCGGTGTGCCCGACGTGGTTCGCCATGAGGACGTACAGGCCGTTGTCCCGGGCCCGGTCGGGCAGCCAGGTGCGGGACTCCTGGTAACCGTTGCCGACGCTGAACAGCGCGGAGAGCAGATACGCGTGGCAGCCGTCGGCGGCGACCGTCGCGGCGTGCTCCGGGAACCCGGAGTCGTAGCAGATGCCCAGGCCCAGTCGCCAGCCGTCGAGTTCCAGGGTGCAGTTGCCTGTACCGGGACGGTACAGGCCCGTCTCGCTGCCGAAGAGGAACTGCTTGTCGTAGCGCCCGGCGACGGAACCGGCGCGGGAGAAGACGAACACCGAGATGGCGAGGCCGTCGCCGTCGGCCGACACCGCACCGACCACCGCCGCCGTACCGCTGTCCCGGCACGCCTCGGCGATCGGGGCCAGGCGCGGGTCGTCCACCGAGACCGCGAGGCCGGCCGGGTCCGCGGCGACCAGGTCCGGCTCGTAGCCGCAGAGGAACTTCTCCGGGAACACGACCAGTTGGGCGCCGAGCGCGGCGGCCTCCCGGATCGACGCGGCGACGGTCGCCACGTTGCGCACGACGTCGCCGGGCACGGGGCAGGCCTGGGCCGCCGCGATCCTGATCCTGCCGCGCGGCCCGTGGGGCTCTGCAAGCTCACGCATGCTCGGTGACTCCCTTCCCGGCCGGGGCCGGACGTTGGGCGACGGCGACCAGGGGCCGCACCGCGAGTGTGGCGACCGCCAGGCAGCCGGCGAAGACCACCCAGCCGAGGGTGCCGTGGTCGATCACCCCCGCGGTCACGATCGTCGGGCCGAGGACGAACTGCAGACCGGTACCGAGATTGAAGGTGGCCAGGTATTCGGCTCGGCCTTCCTCGGGCGCCAGGGCGTAGGAGACGCCCCAGCCGCCCGCGGACTGGAACAGCTCGGCCCCCGTCATCACGATGACGCCGGCGATCAGCAGCACGACGACCACCGGGGTCGCGTGGGTGTGGGCCGCGACGAGGAAGAACAGGCAACAGGCGACCAGCGCCCAACCGCCGCGTTGCAGCGCGGTGACGCTGCCGTCCAGGGTGTCGGAGCCCTTCGACGCCCATACCTGCCCGAGGACCGCCACGACCGTGTTGACCACGAGCAGCACGCCGACCGTGGACCGGGGCGCGCCGGTGTGCAGCGTCACCCACAGCGGGATACCGACGCCGAGCAGTGAGATGTGCAGGCTGAGCACGCCGTTGATCCCGGCGACGGCCAGGTGCCGCTTGTTGCGGAGGTGGGCCAGTCGCAGGGGTGCGCGCCGGGCCGAGCCGGTCTCGCCGTCGGCCGCCGGTGCCGCGGCCAGCATGGCGGCCGCGATGAGGCAGAACACGGCGTTGCCCAGCATGATCATGGAGAACCCGGTGCGGGTCCCGTAACCGATCGCGACCGTGGCGGCCAGGCCGCCGAGGGAGAATCCGACGTTGTAGACGACCCGGGAGCGGGCCATCATCGCCAGCCGTCCTTCGGCGCCGACGGTGCGCTCCACGAGGGCCTGGTAGATCGGCGAGAGGGCCTGCTGTCCGACGCCGATCATCGCGACGGCGATCAGGAACTGCCAGTAGGAATCGGCGAGAAGCAGCACGCCGAAGCTCAGGGCCCGCCAGACGTGGAGCAGCGCGAGCACCTGGCGGGGGCCGTGGCGGTCCGCCAGCCAGCCGAGGACGGGCTGGCAGACCAGTCCGAGCAGCCCGGCCACGGACAGGCCGAAGCCGACCTGCGCGGCGCTCAGGCCGAGGACGGCCACGAAGTAGACGGCCGAGCCGGCCAGGTAGAGACCGGTTCCGGTGCTGTCGATGAGGCCGATGCCGAGCAGGGTGCGGGCGCCGCGCAGGCTTGCCGCGGGGCCGAGAAGGGCGACGGCGAGTCGGCGGCGCCCTGGGGGCTCGGCGGGTTCAGGGGTGGTCACGGGCTGGCTCCTAAGGGACGGGCCGGGTGGGGGGCGGGGTGGGGGGGCGATGGGGGGAGGAACAGGTCCTCCCCCCGCTCGGGTGCGGGTGCCGGGCGGGTCGGCGGTCAGGTCCGCGGTGTCTCGTGGACCGCTGTGGCCAGCAGGTCCGCGACCGCCTCCGGGCGGGTCCGCGCGAAGTAGTGGCCGCCGTGTGTCAGTTCGGCCAGCCGCGGTGCCCGGACCGCCGTCTCCCAGGCTCCGTACGCCTCGCGGTAGCCCTCGGTCGCCGGGTCGTCGGCCGCGATCACCACGGTGCACGGCACGTCCAGCGGCTCCGGCGGCGCGGTCCGCAGGCCGAGCAGGTACGTGTTGGCGGTCAGCGAGTCGTGGCGGAACGTGCGCACGAGCAGGTCGCGGGTCGCCTCCTCGGCCGAGTCGATCGCTGTCGAGCCCGTCCAGTCGACGACCAGGTCGCGTACGTCGCCGAAGGAGAGCCGCTCGGCGTTGCCCAGCGTGTCGCGGATGGTGCCGGCATCGGCGAGCAGCTTCGCGGCCAGGAACAGGTGCCGCACCGTCCGGCCCCGCTCGGTGAGCTGCCGTGCCAGGGCGAGAGCCAGGGCCGAGCCGACGCAGTGGCCCCACAGCACCAGCGGCCCGCTCGTCGTCGCATCGATCTCGGCGGCCAGACGTGAGCAGATCTCGTCGAAGGGCAGCAGATCCGCACCCGAGGCCCCCGGAGCGTGTCCGGGCAGTTCGGCGGCGGCCACGGCGACCGTGATGTCGCGCCGGGCGAGTTCCTGTGCGACCGGCCGGAAGTGCACGGCGTTGCCTCCCGCGTACGGCAGGAGGACGACGGTCGCCGCGGCGTTCGCGGGTTCGGTGAACCGGGCCAGCAGGGCGCCCTCCTCCGCGGGGGCGGAGCCGGCCTTCTCCGCCGCGGCCTCCGCGAGCTCGCGGAGGATGGAGCTGCGCATCACGTCGCGCAGCGACACCCACTCCTTCAGCTGCACGCTCACGCGCAGCGCGGCCAGCGAGTTGCCGCCGATGTCGAAGAAGTCGTCGTCGATGTCGATGCCGTCCGGTTCGGTCTCCAGGACCCCGGCCCAGACCTCTCGGATCCGCTCGATGAACGGTGCGAGTACGTCCGCGCTGTCCGGACGAACCGTCGGCCGGGTGGTCGCGGGCGCCGGCGGCGCCTCCTCGACCGCCGCGGCGGAGTTCTGGTGGTCCACGAATGCGAGGACGCCGTCCGGTCGCCAGAACCCGCGCCGCCCCGTGGGACGCCCCGAGACCACCACGTCGCCGGTCGTCCCGACGGGCGCGGCCGTCCCCCCGGCCGCGTCGACCACGGTCGTCGCGTCCGGGTGGGATGCGCTGAACGCGGCGAGTTCCGCCAGCTCCGTCTCCGCCAGCAGCTCGGCGGAGTGATGCGGGGCGTCGGGCGTGTCGACCATGTGCGTCAGGGCCCGGCGGTAGTACCCGCCGATCCGCTCGATGTGCTCGGTGTCGAACACCCCGGTGTGGTAGTGCAGGCTGAGCTGTACCTCGTCCGTGTAGAAGTGCTGCGAGAACTCCGCGCGCAGCGGGAACTCGGTGATCGCCGCTGCCCGTACGTCCAGCAGCGCGAACTCCGGCAGCTCCTTCAGCGCCTTGAGCGAGTGGAAGTGGGTGAAGTTGAAGACCGTCTCGAACAGCGGGTCGGTGGTCCGCTGGTCCTGCTTCACCTTCGCCATCGGATACCGCCGGTAGGGCAGCAGCTCGGCCTCGCTCCGGTACGTCTGCCGGATCAGCTCCGTCCATGTCCCCTCGGCCACCTTCACCCGCAGCGGCATGGTGTTGAGGAAGACGCCCAGCGCGCGGTCCGCGCCCGGCAGCTCGGGCCGGCCGCCGTGCTCGTATCCGGTGATGACGTCGAGGTTTCCGCACAGCAGGGTGTGCACCCGCAGATGCGCGGCGAGCAGGACGTTCTTCACCGGCACGCCCAGCCGCCCGGCCAGGGCCACGATCCGGTCCGACAGGCCGTCCGGCAGTTCGATGTCCCGGAACACCACGTCCAGGCCTTCGCCGGGCTCGGCCGGCCGCAGCCGCGGGATCTCGGTGTGCGGCCGCCCGTCCAGCGCTATGCGCCAGAACTCCCGGAAGTCCGGGGAGTCGATGGCGTGCCGTTCGAGACCGATGAAGTTGCGCAGATGGTTGACCACCTGGGGGGTGTCGACGGTCCGCCCCTCCAGCAGCGCGTAGTAGATGCCGAACAGCTGGACGTGCACCTGGTTGATGCTCCAGCCGTCCAGTGCCGAGTTGTGCTGGCTGACGCTGTACCGGTAGAGCTCGTCGGACAGGATGTGGATGTGGAACCGGAAGAGCCCCGGTTCGTCCCAGTCGAAGGGCCGGTTCTGCTCGCGGTGGAACCACTCGTCGTACCAGGCGTCCTGCTTCTCCCGGCCGAGGTGCCGGATGTCGTGGACGACCAGCGGCAGTTCCTCGATCCGCTCGTGCACCAGCTGCAGGTACTCCGCGTACTCGTGCAGGTGGTAGCTGGTACGGAAGATCGGGTTGCGTTCCACCAGGATGCGTACCGCCTCGCGGAACAGCCCGGGGTCGATGGAGCTCTGGATCAGGTAGCTGATGATGTCGTGGTAGCTCGTGTTGCCGTGCATGATCTCGCTCTGGTAGATCAGCCCGGACTGGAGCATGGCCATCGGATAGGCGTCCTCGATGCCCTCGGGAATCAGGGCCCGGTCGCGGTCGCCGATCAGCTCGAAGGCCCCGAACTCCGTCGGCGGGGCGTCTCCGGCCGCCGCCTCGCCGACGCCCGCCGCGAGTTCCCGCACCGTGGGATGGGCGAACAGCTGCTGGAAGGTGAACTCCATGCCGTCCTTGCGGGCTTTGGCGAGCACCGAGACGAAGTGGATGGAGTTGCCCCCCAGGGCGAAGAAGCTGTCCGTCGCGCCGACCCGCGCCACGCCCAGCACGTCGGCCCAGATGCCGGCGAGGGCACGCTCTGCCTCCGATTCGGGCGCGACGTACTCGGAGGTGCGTACGGCCGGCTCGGGCAGCGCCGAGCGGTCGAGCTTGCCGTTCGGGGACAGCGGGAAGGCCGCGAGCGGGACGATGCGCTCGGGGACCATGTACGCGGGCAGGGTGACGGCGGCGTGCGCGCGCAGGTCGTCCTCGGTGACGTCGCCGGCGCAGACGACGTATCCGTACAGTCGGCCCTGGCCGTCGTCGCCGGTCCGCAGCACCACGACGGCGTCGGTGACCTCAGGGTGGGCCAGCAGCCGCTGCTCGATCTCGCCGAGCTCGATGCGGTACCCGCGCAGCTTGACCTGGAAGTCGATGCGGCCGAGGTAGTCGATGGCGCCGTCGGGGAGGCGCCGTACCAGGTCGCCGGTTCGGTAGGCGCGGTCCTCGCCGGGCAGCGGGTCGGTCACGAAGCGCTCGGCGGTCAGTTCCTCGCGGTGCAGGTATCCGCGGGCGAGTCCGGCGCCGGCGATGTACAGCTCGCCGGGCATGCCGATCGGCAGCTCGCGGCCCGCGGCGTCGAGGACGTACAGCCGGGTGTTGTCGATGGGCAGGCCGATCGGCACCACGGTGTCGTCGGCGGCGGTGCGGTGGTGGCTGACATCGACGGTGGCCTCGGTCGGGCCGTACAGGTTCACCAGTTCGGCGCCGGTGCCGAGCTGGTGGAACGCGGTCACGTGGTGTCGGCCGAGGGCCTCGCCGCTGGCGAACACGCGGCGCAGCGGGGCGAGTCGGGAGGCCGCGTCGGCAGCTCCGACGTAGTCCAGGAACGCGCCGAGCATCGTGGGGACGAAGTGCATGACGGTCACGCCGAACCGGTCGATCGCCTCGACGATCGCGTCCGGCTCGCGCTCGCCCCGCGGTTCGAGCAGACACACGGCGGCGCCTTCGATCAGCCACCAGAACAGCTCCCACACCGAGACGTCGAACGCGGTCGGGGTCTTGTGGAGGATGACGTCGTGGTCACCGAGGGGGTAGGTGCGCTGCATCCAGTGCAGGCGGTTGACGACACTGCGGTGTTCGACGACGACGCCCTTGGGCAGTCCGGTGGAGCCGGAGGTGTAGATGACGTACGCGGTGTCGTCGGGGCTGCCGAAGGGGACCGGGTCGGCTGTTTCCGCTTCGAAGGCCTCCCGGACCGCGTCGTCGAGGGCGATCACCGTGGTTCCGGCCCCCGGCAGCCGTCCGGCCGAGGCCGCGTCGGCCAGCACCAGGTCCGTCCGGCTGTCGGACACCATGTGGGCCAGCCGCTCCTGCGGCAGCGACGGGTCCAGCGGCAGATACGCGCCGCCGGCCCTGATCACCGCGATGATCCCGGCCAGCGCCGCGAAGGACCGCTCCGCCAGCACACCCACGATCACGTCCCGCCCGACACCGGCGGACCGCAGGCGCGCCGCCAGATGTGCGGTCACGTGGTCCAGCTCGGCGTAGGTGTAGGAGCGTTCGGGCGTGACGATCGCGGTCTGCCCGGGGCGGGCCGCCATGGTCCGGGCGAACAGCTCCGAGAGCGTCACCCGGTCGGGGAAGGGGTGGGCGGTGTCGTTCGCGGCTTCGGTGACCTCGCGATCGTGCTCGGTGCGCAGGTCGAGTCCGGCCAGGGGCGCACGCGGTGCGTCCAGCGCGGCGGCCAGGAGGGTGCGGCACCGCTCGGCGAGCAGGTGCGCCGACTCCGGCAGGAAGCGGGCGCCGTCCACCCGGACGACGAGCGAACGCCGGGCCGCTCCGAAGCCGATGAAGGTGTCCGCGGCGGGAAGCCGGTCGTCGGCGGGCCCGGCGTCGCCGAGGACGACGACCTCCGGCAGGCCGGCCACCAGCTCGACCGGGTAGTCCTCGTACGGGCGGCTCTCACCGACCGCCGTGCCGAGCCGGGCCGCGACCGCGGCGAGCGAGTCGTCGTCGGCGAGGGTCGTGCGGAGCGGGACGACGTCGGCGAGGCCTCCGGGTGCGGCGGGAAGCCGGCCGACGAGCAGGTCGTCGACGCCCGTGAAGGAGCGCAGCAGCGCGACGGCGACGGACGTCAGCAGCACGGCGGCGGCCTCGGCGTCCCCCCGGCTGACGGCTTGGAGACGCTCGCCGGTGTCGGCGTCCAGCGGCAGCTCGGCCGTGTGGCGATGGGCCGCGCGGTCGGCGGAGGGCCGGTCGGCGGGGAATCCGACGGCGGTCGCGTCGGCCAGACGCGAGGTCCAGAAGGCGGCGGCCTCGGGGCGCTGGGCCGCCGCTACGCGCCGCTGGCCTGCGGTGAGGTCGGGCGTCATGAGGACGGCTCCTTGGGTGTGATTCATCGTCGGTCTCAGAAGTCGAAGTCGAAGGCCGGCACGGCGGAGGGCGCTGCGGGGACGGCGGACGGCGGCACGACCGGTTCGTCGGGGTCGTCCAGCAGCCGGTCCACGGTCGCCAGCAGCAGTTCCTTGAAGCTCTCGACGGTCGGCGGGTCGAACAGCTCGGTCGAGTACTCCCAGTCGGCCCGGAGCCCCGACGGGTGGTCGTACACCTGAAGGTTCAGGTCGAACATGGTGTGTCCGGGGAACAAGGGGCGCAGCGTCAGCGGTGTGCCGAGGAAGTCGACGGCGAGCAGATCCGCGGCGTGCAGGGCGAGCATGGTGTCGAACAGCGGGGTGCGGCCCGGGATCTGCTCGGCGCCGGTCAGCGCAGCCAGCTCGTCGAGGCCGCAGGTGCTGTGCACGAGGGCCCCGCCGATTCCCGCCGCGGCCTGCGTGACCAGGGCGGCCAGCGGCGTCTCGGCACCGGCGTCGAGCCGCAGGCAGACGGTGTCCACGAACATGCCGACGGTCCGGTCGAACGCGGCTTCGCCGCGGCCGATCGTCGGCACCCCGAGGGTGACGTCGGCACTCCCGGTGAGAGTGCGCAGGAAGGCTCCGTACCCGGCGGCGAGCACGGGGAACAGCGTGGTCCGCCGCTCGGCCGCCAGCGCTCGCATCCGTGCGGTGCGCTCCGGCCCGAAGTGCAGCCGGGTGGTCGCGCCGGCGAAGGTCCGCAGCGCCGGACGCGGTCGGTCCGCGGGGAGTTCGGGCCGCGCGGGCGCCGAGCGGAAGACGTCCTTCCAGTAGGACCGGTCGGCCTCCCGCCGGGCCGCCGCGGCCTCGCCCTCGGACCAGGCCAGGTAGTCGGCGAACGACCGTGTCGGCGCCTCGACGGGACGCCCGTGGTAGGCGGCGTCGATGTCGGCGAAGACCCGGCGCAGCGAGTCCCCGTCCAGGATCAGGTGATGTGCGTCGACGAAGAGCTGTGCCGCGTCCGCGTCCCGGGAGAGGGTCGCCCGCAGCAGCGGTGCACGGTCGAGCGCGATCGGCCGGATCTCCGCGACGGGATCCAGCGGGGCGTGCCGCTGCTCCAGGTGGAAGGGCACCGCGGGTACGACGCGCTGTACGGGGCCGTCCGGCCCGTCGGTGAACTCGGTGCGCAGTGCGTCGTGGGTCCCGATCACTTCCGCGAAGGCCCGCTCCAGGGCGGCCGGATCGACGTCGGGTGCCAGGTCGATCAGCAGCGAGACGTTGTACTGGACCGTCTCCGGCCGGCTGCGCTGCGCTGCGTACATGGCGCGCTGCGCCGACGTCAGGGCGAAGGTGTCGCGCTGCTGCGCCCCGTCCGGGTGGCCGGGGGTCTCGGTGGGCGCGCCGTCCACGTGGCCGGAGGTCTCGGTGGGCGCGCCGTCCAGGACCGCGGCCAGCTCACGGATCGTCGGCCGGCCCAGGATCTCCGAGACCGGGATGCTCCGGCCGAACTCGTCCGCGATCGCACGTGACAGGCGTGCCGCCCCGAGCGAGTCGACGCCGAGGTCGAGCAGCGAGTCGAGGACGCCGGGCGTGTCGATGCCCAGCAGCCCCTCCCAGAGGGAGACGAGCCGCTTCTCGGCCTCGGACTCGGCGGGTACGTACTCCTCCGGCATGTCCGGCATCGACACCGCGTCCGGCAGCGCCGCCCGGTCCACCTTGCCGTGTGCGGTCAGCGGCAGTTCGTCGAGTACGACCAGATAGCCGGGCACCAGGTGGGGGGAGAGCTTCGACGCCAGGTAGGCGCGCAGGTCACGGCTGTCCAGCCAGCTGGTGGCCGCGGCATACCCGACGAGGTACCGGTCGGCCGGCTCCGGGCCCCGGTCGCGCAGGACGACGACCGCGTCGACGACCTCGGGGTGGCCGCGCAGCGCCTCCTCGATCTCGCGGAGCTCGATCCTGAAGCCCCGCACCTTGACCTGGTCGTCGGTCCGGCCGAGGAACTCGATGACCCCGTCCGCACGCCGCAGTGCCAGGTCACCGGTCCGGTACATGCGCCCGCCTCGCCGGAACGGGTCGGTGAGGAACCGTTCCGCGGTGAGCTCCGGACGGTTCAGGTAGCCCAGCGCGACGCCGTCCCCTCCGACGTACAGCTCTCCTGCCGTGCCGGCCGGCACGGGGCTGCGGGCCTCGTCGAGTACGTAGGCCGAGGAGTTGGCCGGTGGCAGGCCGATCGGGATCGTCCCGGCGGTGTCGGCTTCGGTGATGGTGTGCAGGGTGGAGAACGTCGTGTTCTCCGTCGGCCCGTATCCGTTGACGACGCGCAGGTCCGGGCAGGCCGCCATGACCGCCGCGACATGCCGGCCGACGACGACGTCCCCGCCGACGAACAGTTCCCGCAGCGGCGCGAACAGGCCGGGTTCCTGCCCGGCGAGCTGGCTGAACAGCGGCGCCGTCAGCCACAGCGTGTTCGCGGCGTGCTCGCGCAGCGCGGCGCCGAGCCGGGCCGCGTCCAGGATCGTGTCGTCGTCCACCAGCACCACACAGCCCCCGGCCAGCAGGGGCCCCCAGACCTCGAAGGTGGTCGCGTCGAACGAGACCGCTCCGGTCTGCAGGACCCGCATGTCCGGCCCGAACCGGGCGAATCCCGAGTTCACCACCAGCCGCAGGACGTTGCGGTGCGAGACGACGACGCCCTTCGGGACTCCGGTGGACCCCGAGGTGTACATCACGTAGGCGGGGCTCTCGGCCCGGAGGTCTCCGGGCAGTGCGGTGTCCCGCGGACCGCTCGCCCCGGCGTCCAGCACCGGCAGCCCGGCAGGGGCGGTGAGGCCCTTGCCGATCACGGCCTTCGCCCCGCTGTCGGCCAGCAGCAGGGCCACCCGCTGGTCCGGCTCGCGCGTGCTGACCGGCAGCATCGCCGCGCCCGCCTTCAGGACCGCCAGGTACGCCGTGATCCAGGCGATGCCGCGGCCCAGCCGCACCGCCACCAGGTCACCCGGCCGCACCCCGGCGGCGACCAGCGCCCTGGCCGACGCGGTGGACGCCTCGTGCAGTTCCCCGTAGGTCACCGAGGCCGTCGGGGTGACCAGGGCGGTGCGGTCCGGGGTGGTCTCGGCGATCCGCGTGAAGACCTCGTGCACGGTCGCGTCCAGCGGATAGTCGGCGGCCGGTCCGTGAGCGCCCGGCCCGGGGTCCGACTGGGTGAGGGTGACTGTCATGTCGTCGGCCTGTCCGGCTGGGAGCGGAAGACGGGACGGAATGTCGCGTCGATGGAGGTCACGGTGGCTTCCAGGGCGGCGTGATCGGGAGCGTGCCCGTAGACGACTCCGAGGTGACTCTGCGTCCCGTCCTGCCGGTCGTAGGTCCGGCCGGGGGCGGCGTGGACCTCCACGTGGTCGACGCCGGGCAGCGCCGCGAGCTCGTCCACACCCTCGACGGCGCTCAGTGTGCCGCCGCCGTCGTCCGGGACCGCCAGGAAGTACTGGTAGGTGACGCCGTGGAACCGGGGCGTCAGGTCGCCGCGGACCGGCAGGCCCAGGGCGTCGTCGATCGCGAGCCGGATCAGGTTGACCCCGGCGGCACGCTTGAGGATCTCCGGGACGTAGCCGCCGACGCGGCCGTTGACCTCGATGACCCGCGGCCCGTCAGGGGTCAGCTTGATCTCCGTGTGGGTGACACCGCTGGTCACGCCGAGCGCCTTGACCGCGGCCGCGTCGACCGCCAGGACGGCGTCCTGGTCCGCGGCGCTCAGCGAGCACGGCAGCAGCATCCCGGTCTCGCGGAACGGCTCGGCCAGCCGGAACTTGCCGGTCACACAGACCTGTCGGGAGCCGGTCCCGGTGTGCACGGACTCGACCGAGACGTAGTCGCCGAAGAACGCCCCGGCGACGCCCGGATCCCCCTGCAGCAGTTCCTCCACGACGAACTCGGTGTCGTGGGGCAGCGCGCCGAGGACCGCCTCGGTCTCCTGGGCCGTCGTGAGCCGGAAGGTGTCCTTGCTGCCCGCTCCGCGGCGCGGTTTCACCACGGCCGGCAGGCCCACTGCCTCGATGGCGGCCCGCGGGTCCGGCGACAGGGGCCGGAAGCGGATCGTGTCGACGCCCGCGGCGGCGAACGCGCCGCGCTGGGCGATCTTGTCGGTCAGCAGCGCCACGGTCTGCGGGGCGTGACCGCGCAGACCGAGGGCCTCGGCGAGGCGGGCGGTCTCGGCGAGCTGGTACTCGCTGAAGGTCACGATCCCCGCCGGCCGGTGCTCGGCGACGGCCCGCACCCGCTCGGCGTCGTCCAGTCCGGTCACGTCGCACAGCGCGCCGAGGGGGGCCAGGCCGGCCCAGGCCTCGGCGACCTGCGGCCGGTTCCGGTCGCCGACGAAGAGGAGGTCGCAGCTGCGGCCCGCGGCGGCGCGGATCGTGGCGCCGGAGGCCGAGCCCGTGTCGTACACGACCGCGAGCAGCGGCCGCCGTGATGCCGTCGTCATGCCGACGCGTCCTGGGTCCGGCGCGCGAACAGTTCGGCGAGTTCGGTCGGGGTGGCGTGGACGTACAGCTCGCGCAGCGAGATCGCGGGCAGGCCCGCGCGGCGCAGGGCGCCCGACAGGCGCACCGCGAGCAGCGAGTTGCCGCCGCTCTCGAAGAAGTCGTCGTCGGGTTCGGCTGCCTCGCCGAGCACTTCGGACCACGCACTCAGGACCTGGCTCAGGACGGTGTCGGTCCCGGTGTCGGTCCCGGTGTCGGCCGGTGCGGGTCCGGCGGCGGGCTCCGGCGCGGACCGGACCAGTTCCCTGAGCCGGGCGGAGTCCACCTTGCCGTTGACGGTCAACGGCAGTGCGGCGATGGGCGTGACCGTCGACGGCACCATGTAGGCGGGCAGGTAGGAGGTCATGCGCCGGCGGATGTCGTCGACGCCGCGGTCGCCGTTCACGACGACGTACGCCTCGAGCCGTGCGGTCGCCGAATCGCCGGCGACGGCCTGGTGCACCGTCACGGCGGCCGCGGTCACACCGGGGTCGGCGAGCAGCACCGAGCGGATCTCGTCCAGTTCGATCCGGAATCCGCGCAGCTTCACCTGGCTGTCGATGCGGCCGAGGTGGTCGAGTCGGCCGTCCGGGGCCAGTCGGCCCAGGTCTCCGCTGCGGTACTGGCGTGTGCCGGTCACCGGGTCGTCGACGAAACGCGCCGCGGTCAACTCGGGCTGGTTCAGGTACCGGTCGGCGAGGCCGGCCCCGCCGACCCAGATCTCACCCGGTACGCCGTACGGGAGCACCGCGCCCCGGCGGTCGCGTACCGAGACGGACCAGCCGGGCAGCGCCCGTCCCACCGAGCGGCTCACCGCTGTCACATCGCCGGGGGTCACCGTCTGAGCGGTGACATGGACGGTGGTCTCCGTGATACCGAACATGTTCACGAGGCGGCAGCGGGTCGCAGGGTGGCGGCGGAACCAGCCCTGGAGCATGCGCACGTCCAGCGGCTCGCCGCCGAAGACGACGAGGCGCACCGCGAGGGCGGTGCCCTTGCGGGCGTCGGCCTCCTGCAGGGCCGCGAATGCCGCCGGTGTCTGGCTGAGGACCGTCACGCCGCGGGCGGCGAGGAGGTCGTGGAAGTCCTCGGGCGACCGGGCCGTGTCCGCGCCGACCACCACCAGGTGACCGCCGGTCAGCAGGCAGCCCCAGATCTCCCAGACCGAGAAGTCGAAGGCGCTGGAGTGGAAGAACGACCACACGTCGGAGGAGCCGAGGGACATGTCCGCGCGGGTCGCGTCGACCAGCGCCGCCACGTTGGCGTGCGGGACCGCCACGCCCTTGGGCCGGCCGGTGGAGCCCGAGGTGTAGATGACGTACGCGATGTCGGCCGGGTCGCCCCCGGCTACCGTGTCCGCCGCGTCCGCCGGAGACGAGGCCAGGAGTTCGGCGGTGGTCACCTTCGGGTGGTCGGGAAACGTTTCGTCATCGGCTGCGGCCGTCACGACCGTCTTCACGGCGGCGTCGGCGGCGGTGTAGGCCAGGCGCTCGGCCGGGTAGGCCGGATCGACCGGCACGTAGGCGGCACCGGCCATCATCACGCCGAGCATGGTCGCGACGGTGTCCACGTCGCGGCCCAGGCAGACGGCGACGTGGTCGCCCGCGCGGACCCCGCGCTCGCGCAGCCCCGCCGCGATCCTGCCGCCGCGCTCGGCCAGTTCACCGTAGGTCAGGGTGGTGGCGTGGTCGGACACGGCCGGGGCGTCCGGCTGCGCACGGACGAGGTCGGTGAAGGCGGCCGGGACGGTCGTGGGCCGGAATCCGGTACGGCCCGCGGTGCGGCCGCGTTCGATGATCTCGGCCGCCGTGGCCTCGGGCAGTCGCGCCACCTCGCCGAGCGCCGCGTCGGTGGTGCCGAGCGCGTAGGCGTCCAGCAGTGCGCCGAGGACGTGGGCGAACTGCTCGGCGCCCACCGGCGCCATGACGGAGTCCTCGGTGGTGAGGACGGCTGCCGGACCGCGCTCCGGCGTCACCTCCACGGTGACCGTGACCGGGAACGGCGCGGCGGTGAAGGGGACGTAGCGGTCCTGGCCCGTCTCGACCACGAACACGCCGACCGCCGGATCGGTGCCGTCCTCGGCGGTGCCGACCGTCAGCGCGAGTGCGCCGAGGGACGGGGCGTCCTCGTCGTCGTCGGGGTTCCTCGTGGTGTGGCAGGAGACCGTGTCGTCGACGAGCACGGTGAAGGCGGCCGAGTCCGCGACGCGGTAGTGCGCAAGCGTCGCCGCCACGGCGTCGCGGGCCACCGCGGCGGCCTGCTTCGCGTCGCCGACACGCGCCCGGGTCACCGGGACCGGAACCCGAAGGGGCTCGCCGCGTCCTGTCGGTTCTCCCAGGCCCCATGCGGCCGGGCCCGGCCGCGGCCCTGGCCCGGCCGGGAACGTCACCGTGACGTCCGTGCCCTGCGCCAGGTCGGCGAGCGCACCGAGACCGGACCGGCCGAGGCGGTCTCGGTGGGCCACTATCAGCAGGTCGGCGGCGCCGTCGGCGTAGGTGAGGACGGTCAGCCGGGCGAGGCCGGCCACCGAGCGGCCGATCTCGCGTATGCGGCGTTCCTCGGCGGCGGGGTCGTCGGCGCCGGCTGCGACCGGCTCGTCCCAGAGGCGGAGGCCGGCCAGTTCGGGCTGCCGCTCGGAGGCCGTGCCGAGTCGGCCGCGCAGGGTGCCGATGTCGTCGCCTGCGGAGAGCCGCCGGATCAGGGCGTGGCTGCCTTTGTCGGCGGTGCTCCGCACCGCGCGGGAGGTGGTCGGTGCCATGGTGGTCTGGTTCCTTCGGAAAACCGGTGAACGCGCCGGGCGCGGTCGCGCCCGGCGGGTGGCCCGGGGGTTACGGGCCGGGTGAAGGTGCGGCACACCGGCCGGTCCGTCGGTCGCCGCAGCGTGAACGAACCGCTCTGCCGGTGCCGCCGCCGTTTCCTCAGGCCGTCAGCGGGCCGTGAAGCCGGAGTCGACGGTGATGACGGTGCCGGTGACCCTCCGGGACTCGCCACTGACCAGCCAGACCGCGGCGTCCGCCACGTCCAGCGGGTCGACCAGGGCGTTGGTCGGCACCGACTCCAGGTAGACCGCTTCCTGCTCGTCGTAGCTGATGCCGAGCGCGTCGGCCACGACCGCGGTCATCTGGCCGTCCATGGCCGGATCGTCACGTACCGGACCGGGGCACAGCGCGTTGACCCTGATGTCGTGGGGGGCGTAGTCGAGGGCGGCGGACTTGGTCAGTCCCACGACGGCGTGTTTGCTGGCCACGTAACCGGCGAAGTGGCGGTAGCCGACCAGACCCGCGGTGGAGGCGACGTTGACGATGGATCCGCCGCCGTCGCGCAGCATGACCGGGACCACAGCCTTCAGCACCCGCCATTCACCGGACACGTTCACATCGAGCATGACCTGCCATTCCTGCTCGGTGAACTCGTGGGCCGGCTTGCCGGACGGGGCTCCGATGCCGGCGTTGTTGATCAGCCCGGTGATGGTCCCGAAGCGATCGATTCCCAGCTCGACGGCCGCCTCGACCGCTTCGGCGCTGCGTACGTCGGCCGGCGCCACGAGCACACTGGCGCCTTCCTTGCGGCACAGGTCGGCGGTGTGCTCCAGCTGCGCGGGCGACCCCAGGCTGTAGGGGACCTCGGAAAGGTCGCCGTCGACATCGACCAGGACGAGGTCGGCGCCCTCGGCGGCGGCGCGCAGTGCGCAGGCCCGCCCGATGCCTCGGGCGGCACCGGTGATCATGACGACGGAGCCACGCAGTCGCATCTCAGACCTCCACGACCGGGGTCGAGCCGGCCAGCGTACCGACGACGATGTCGATGAGGGGCTGTGCGTCGGCGGCGACGTACATGTGGCCGCCGGCCACCTCGACCTGACGGAACGGGCCCCGGGTCACCTCGCTCCAGCCGGCCAGCGCCGCACGCGGGACCATCGCGTCGTCGGTGGCGCACACGGCCGTCACCGGGACCTCGACGGGACCGGACCCGGTCGGCGTGTAGCCCTCGTCCATCCGGAAGTCGGCCCGCAGCGCGCCCATGAGGACCTCGCGCATCTCCGGGATCTCCATGGCCGGGTGTGTGTATCCGGTGATACGGCGGACATGTGCGAGGAACTCCTCGTCGGACAGCCCGGCGGTCTGCGCGGAGTTGCCGAGGAACGGCGCGCGGGCCGCACTGACGAACAGGTGCTGTATCCGCTGCTCGTACCCGGCGGCGACGAGCCGGAGACAGATCTCGTAGGCCAGCGTCGCGCCGAGGAAGCAGTGGCCCAGCAGGGCGACGGGAGCGGCCTCGGCATGCTCGACGGCGGCGGGCAGCAGGGCGTCCGCCGCGCCGTGCAGATCGGTGAACGGCTCCTCGTCCAGCAGGCGTTCCCGGCCGGGCAGGTTGAGGGGGGCGAACTGGACCGTGTCCGGGGCGAGTTTGTTCCAGGGCCGGAAGAAGCTCGCGCCGGCACCCGCGAAGGGCAGGCAGATCACACGGACGGGAGCAGGGGTACTCATTGGTCTCCTGACAGCACACGGGTGGTGCCTCGTCGGTGGGCACGGTTCTGAGCCGATTCAGGGCTCGGATCGGCCACAGTGAGGTGTGGAAAGCGAGACGCCATGCCAAAGGAACGGTCTTCTGACCATGACTCCATGGGGGCGATTACGCGCCTCTAAAGAAACATCTACAGGTCAATGCGTCCGCACGAAGTACTTCCATAGAAGTCGCGGATCACATGAGCAGCGCGCGATTCATCTTCCCCCCGAAATACTCTACGAAACCCACCCCGGAAGGGTGAGCAAGAGCGCGATCCCGGCGACCTGGTGACGGTCTCGGAACCGCAGCACCAGAGGATAGTACTAATCCGGGCGGCCGCCAAGCCATCAAAATTCAAAGGAATGCATTACTCCGCCTTACGCAAATCATGGACATGTCATACTATACTACCCAATCACACCGATTGGCCTTTCGTTCAAACCATTCCGGCGTCAGGGCGAAAGGAATTCGCCAGATCCACCGACAATTTTCCGCCACATTGATGCACTCGGCGCATTCCGGAAGAGGACGCCGCGGCGGCATTCCGCGGCCTCACGTACCTGCGAACTCCTCGTGCGACCGGCCACCGTGCGCCGCGCCGCCGCTTCCACACCGTCCGGGTCGACGGCGGCTACACGGGACGCCCGGCCGATCGGACAGGCGAGAAGCTCCAGCTCACGTGCGAGATCGTCAAACGCACCGCCGACAGCAGCGGGTTCGTGGTCCCGCCGCGGAGGTGGGTGGTGGACACGAGACGCCGCGAGGGGCATGAACTCTCCGGCCCTGCACCTGGCGTGCCCACCCCGCTCCACCAGGTGTCTTCGACCACAGCCCCTCGACCTGGCGGTCCGGAGGCAGGACCGTCGCCGCCATGCCCCCGGTCCGCCTCCCCCACCCCCACAAGCCGGATTCATGCCGGCCCGAATCAGACGAACGCGTCCGGAAAGCGGATGACGTCTTACCCGCCGGCGCGGACCGCAAAAAATTCACCCACACATCCGCTATCGGCAAAGGGTCCTCGCCCTAAACCGCCATCTCGGCCCTCACGGCATCGAGAAGGCCCATCCCCTGAGTACATGCCGATGCATCCGGAATCACGTACGGCACATGCCACACCCCATTCGCAGACGCGATCGTCGCAGCGTTCCCCCGGACCCCGCCGGGGAGAATCCGGGGAGCGTGAATACCTCTGGGGAGCGCGCGGGGAGAATCGACTGCGCGACCGAGGACGAGCCCGAAAGACCGCCAAAGAGGGAAAATCGCAGGTCAGCGCCAAGATCGATAACCTTTCCGCAGGTCAGGGCCACCTCGCGGAGGACTTCAAGAAGATCTCCTCTCGGGCGGCGATCCCGTTCGCTCCGACGCCGGTCGGGACGGTCTACGGGATGAACTTCAGGGAGATGCCGGAGTTGCACTGGGAACTCACTCGGAAACCCCTTCGTGATCGTTCTGATGGTGGTCGTGTGCACCGGTCCGTGCTTCATCTTCAAGCGGAAAGACCGGCTCTGAGCGTGTCGGGGGCTTCGCGACCGCGGTGTTCCTGCCGACCGCGCAGATGGGCGGGTTCGGCGTATCCGGCCCCGCGGTCACGACGTGGGCAACACCCGTCAAGCACCCTGCGAGCGGGGTGCCGAGCGCCGTACGGACGTCCGCCTCCAGCGGCGCGCTCGGGCGGGCAGGCGGCCGGCGGCGCGCCGACGAGGCGGACCGGCTCCGGGGCGGGCTCGGCGGCCGTCGGACGGGGGACGCGGGACGAGGGCAAAGGTCTGCTCCCAAGATGCGTCGGTGCCCCGCTAGCCGAGCGTCCGCAGCACCTCGGCGATGGCGGCCCGGTACGTCCGCAGTGCCTGCAGCCCGGCGGCGTAGCGGGCACGGTGCCTGGAGATGTCCGCGGCCTGCTGCCGCGCCCGGACGGCGTGCCAGAGTTCGGCCGTATGGTGGCGGCGCTTGCAGGTGACGTCCGCGACGGCGGTGGCCCGCTCGCGGGGCGTATGCCGGGTGTTGCCGTCGCTGCCCCGCTGCCAGGTGGTGTCCGTATACGCCGCGACGGGGTCGGGATAGCGCGTGAATCCTTGGTCTGCCACACAGCGGGACCACACATCCCACGCCGTACGGAGGCGCGGGTCGCGCTTGACGGCCTTGTCGACCTCGATCTCCCGTGTAGTCGCGTAAAGCCAGTCCCGCTTGACGTCGATGCCGCGCATCAGCCGCCGGCTCGACTCCGCGGTGCAGGTGGGGAAATCCGCATACTCGGCGGTGGTCATGCGGCGGCCCTTCGGCTGCAGAGCCCGGGACTGGGCCGGGTCCCAGCCGTAGCCCCAGCGGCGGGCGGCGTCGAGATCCAGGGCACCGTAGTCGGTGCCGACCGCGGTCGCGACGATGGGATCGCTGGGGTAGCGGGGGTCGAGCGGGAAGTCCGGGTGGCCGTGCTCCGCCATGCACTGCCGGACCAGCAACGCCGATGCCCGCTGCGATCGCTGGTAGTCCTGCGCCGTGAAGTCGTAGCGGTCGGCCGGGAGGGGGCCAAGGTCCGACGCCGTACGGATGGCCTCCGGCCCTCCTGAGCCGGAGACACAGAGCGCCGCCAGCACCACCACGACACCCAGTCGCCACCCCCGCATTGTCATGCCCAGGGATGCTAGCGAACAGCGTGCAAGGGCCGGCCATGGCCCCGGCAACTCACCCACGCCCGCCCGGACTCCGAGCGCCGGCCGGAACTGCTGAAAGCGCGGGTGCGGGCCCGTCGGCCGTTCTTGTGGTCCCGGCGCGCCGGAACGGTGCCGCCCGGGTGGGGATCGGTCAGGTGGCCAGCAGGCCGCCGTCGATGTACAGGTCGTGGGCGTTGATGCCGGTGTTGCGGAGCAAGAAGTCGGTGGCGTCGGCGATCTCGGCCATGGTCACCAGCCGTCCGATCGGTGTCCGGGCCGAGTGCGGTGGGTCGGGGACGTCGCGCCACTTGGGGCTGTCGCCGATCAGACCCGGGTGCAGTGCGTTGACGCGGTGCGGGGCGATCTCCACCGCGAGGGTCCTGACCAGGCCGGTGATTCCGGCGTTGAAGGTGCTGACGACGGTGGAGCCGGGGTAGGGGCGTTCCTTGGCGAGCCCGCCGAAGAGGACGACGGACGCGTCCGGGGTGAACCGGTCGCGCAGCACGCGGACGGTCTCCGCGTAGCCGACGAGTTTCATGGTCACGGCCGAGACGGCGTCCGTGATGCTGAACTGTGCCAGGGTGTTCGCCGCCTGGCCGACGGCGGTGATCACGAGGTGGTCGACCTCGGTCACGTCCGCCAGCGAGGCGCTGATCGTCTCGGGCTGGGCGAGGTCGAGGGCCAGTCCACGGATGCCGGGACCGATCCGGGCGGCGATGGTCTCGGCGCGCTCCTTGTCCCTGCTGGTGATGACGACGTCGTCGCCGCGGCTCGCGAAGTGCTGGGCGATGACGCTGCCCAGCCCGCCGCTGCCGCCGACGATGAGAGTGCTGGTCATGCGGAGAGGGTCCTTCCGTGGTCGGTTGCCTGGAGGCTGGTCAGGGTGGTCCGGGCCTGCTCGCGCAGGGCCGGGACCAGGGGCAGGGCGGCCTGCGGCAGGTTCGCCGTGACCACCGCGAGTTCCGCGGGGGTGCCGACCTGCTCGAAGAAGCCGATGTTGAGGTGGGCGCCCACGGGTGGGGCGGAGGCGATGACCCCGCGGGAGAACTGCGCCCAGGCCTCGTCGGACAGGTGCGCCGCCAGCGCCGGGAACAACAGGGGCTCCTCGCGTTCGAGGTGGGTGTGCACCAGGTCGCGCACCCGTGTCGCCGCGGCGGTCAGCACCACCCGACCGTCGGCGTCGTCCCGGACGGGAGCGGCGGCCGGCGCGTCCAGCGCCGCGTCCAGAGTGTCGTGCTCGGCTTCGAGTTCGGCCGGCCCGGCAGCGTCCGTGGGGGCTGCGGCCGTCAGTGGCGGCCAGAGCACGTCGTCCTCGCTCTCGTGATGGTGCCGCAGTGCCGCCACCAGGAAGTCACGCTACTCCGCCGACGCCGCAGTCGGCGCGCCGGCACTCTGCGCGGCTTCCACCAGCAGGGACGTCGCGGCGCTCACCACATGGCTCCCTCCGTCGTTAATATCCACCTGGATATTAACGTAGCACCGGTCGCGGGCCCTGCGTTCCGCCGGCCGTAGAGTGATCACATGAAGGAGGTGCCGTGAACGACGCAGAGCCGGCCGAGGAACCGCCGCGCAGGCGCCGTCGGGATCCCGAGGGTCACCGGGCGGCCATCCTCGAGGCGGCCCGCCACACCTTCGCCGAGCGCGGCTACACCCGTACGACGCTGCGTGAGGTCGCGCGCCGGGCCGGCGTCACCCACGGCCTGATCACCCGTAACTTCTCGTCCAAGGAACGGCTCTTCCTCGCGGCGGTGCCGGGCAACCGCGACCTGGAGCGCGTCGCGGCCGGTGACGCGGCGACGCTGCCCGAGCGGATCGCCCACGCCTTCGTAGAGAGGATGGAGACCGACGCGGCCAACGACCCGCTGATCACTCTCCTGCGCAGTGCCGCACACGACGAACACACCGCCGCCCACCTCCTGACCGCGATGCAGGAGCACAGCGCCGCCGTCTACCGGTCCGTCCTCTCGCCCGATGAACCCGGGAAACCCGGGGAGCCCGGCGAATCCGGCGAATCCGGGAGTGAAGCCGGGGGTGAACCCGCCACGGCCGACGGCGACTTGGACACCCGGGTAGCGCTCGTGGGGGCCCAGATGATCGGCGTGGCGTTCAGCAGGTACATCGCACGGACCGAGCCCCTCGCCTCGCTGCCGGCCGACCGGCTCACCGACCACCTCGCCCGCGTACTGCGGCACATCCTCTTCGCCTGACCCTCCACCGGCGCCGGTCAGGCATTCGGGGCAGGCGCCTCCACAGCTGCCCGACCCGCGTCGGACGCCGGCGGCCCCTCCTACGGCGCGGCGTATCCGGGCACGGAAGGCCAGCGCAGGGTCAGGACGACGGACTCGTCCTCCGCGACCCAGGAGTGATCGACTCCCTGGCCCCAGACGACGTAGTCGCCCTGCTCCTCCAGGAGCACGCTACGGCCGGGGAACTCCAGGCGGAAGCGACCGGTGATGAGGACCAGGAGGGCTGTGCGCACCTCGCCCTTCACCCATTCCGTCCGCTGTTCGCCGCGTGCGTGGACACCCCATTTGACCTCGACGGCGTGGCTGTGCCGGGGGTCGTCGTGCTCCTTGAAGTGGCCGAGCAGCCATCCCCGGTCCGTTGCCGCGTCCTTGCCCGCCTTGCCCACGTACACGCTGTCTTCCATGCATCCGAACGCTAACAGCGGCTGCCACGCCGGTCGGAACAGAGCGCCGGGCGGCCTGAGGTCACAGGCCGGCGGGCCGGCGGGCCGGCTCCGCTCACCGGAGCGTGTCGAGGAGCAGGCTCGCGGCCACCGCCGCGCCGTCGGTGCGGAGCCTGGCGCCCAGCGCCCTGGCCCGCGCCCGGGTTTCGGGGGCCAGGGCCGCCTTGAACGCGACGCGCAGGGTTTCGGCGGTCGGAGCCGGTTCGTCCAGCGCCGCGCCGACGTCCAGGGCCGCCACCCGGCCGGCCCAGTACGGGTTGTCCGCCAGCTGGAGAGCCACCACCACCTGCGGAACACCCGCCCGGGCTGCCGTCAGCGTCGTGCCCGCGCCGCCGTGGTGGACCACGGCGGCCACCCTGGGGAAGAGCCGCTGGTGGCTGACCTCGCCGATGGCGAAGCAGTCGTCCCGGACCTCGGGCAGGTCCAGGTCGGCCCAGCCGCGGGAGACGAGTACGCGGTACCCCTGGGCAAGGCTCGCCTCGACGGCCTTGCGGGCGATGTCCGGCGACGGCCGTATGCTGCCGAACCCCACGTAGACGGGCGGCTCCCCCGCATCCAGGAACGCCACCAGTTCGGCCGGGAGCGGGCGTTCGTCCGGCAGGGTCCAGGCACCTGTCTGTACGACGTCGAGGCCCGGGGTCGGCCGCCACGGTCCCAGGACCGGGTCCGCCGCCAGCCACGGCCGGTCGGTGTAGACGTGGTCGCGGACGTTGTCCACGGGAGGCAGACCGATCGCTGCCCGGTGGTCGTTGAGCACCTCGCCGAACTGCGCGTTCACCTGGTGGGCGTCCAGCTCCCACAGCGTGCGGTTGTCGTTCGCCTCCGGCTCGGGCCAGCCCGGTCGCGGTGGCGGGGCGTGGTGGGGCGAGGGCAGGTTGACCGCCGAGTAGCACGCGTACACGTAGCCGACGCCCGCGGCCTCGGCCACGGACCGCGCGGCGATCTGCGCCAGGCCGGCCGCCACCAGCACGTCGCACCCGTCGGCCGCCGCGGGGAAGACGTCGAACTGCGTGCCGACCATCTCGGTCCGGTAGCGGGACAGTTCCGCCGCCGACGGCAGAGTCGTCCCCCGCATCAGTTCCCGCACCGGCGGGCCGACCGGCACCAGCGGCACGCCGATCCCTGCCAGCCGCTCCGCGAACTCCTCGTCGGGCGGGGCGCACATGCGCGCCTCGGCGCCAAGCGCCCGTAACCGAACTGCGAGGGCCACCAGGGGTTCGACATCGCCACGCGTCCCGTAGGTGGACAACAGCACCCGCATCCAGCGCCCTCTTTCGCTCTGTCTTCCCCTGCGTTTCGGTCCATGCCGTACGTGTGTGACACCGGAGGCTGCGGAGGTTCCGCGAGCACCGTGGTGCTGGATACCCAGGCACGCCGTGCCCCATGCGGATGCGATACCGGGCCTCGTCGGGCAGCGGCCATCTCGCCCGGAGCCGCCCCCGGTAACTACGGTGATCGCGAGCATGTCCTCCAGGCCCGCGGTGCGGCCTCGGCCTGGAGCCGCACGCAACCTGCAAGGCGCGCAAGGTTCCCCGATCTACAACAGAATCCGAGAGCCACTCCATGCATCGTTCTCCCGCGCCCGTCCCCGATGTCTCGATCATCCTGCCCTGCGCCGGATTCGGAACGCGCTTCAGTGCGCCCTATCCGAAAGAGCTGCACTGTCTGGCCCCCGGGGTCACCGTGCTGGACCGCAGCCTGGAAGCCGTCGTCGAACTGGCCAAGAGCGGCCTCAACGTGCGCGTGGTCGTCGTGTTCGGAACACACAAGCTCGACACCGTGGGTTATCTCGCCCGGTATGCCAAGACCCTGCAGATGGTGTTCGTCTACCAGGACGAGTCACTTGAACCGGGCCTCGAAGGCGCGATCCGCTCCGGTCTGCCGATGACCCGGGGGCCGGTGGCCCTTGTCCTCCCCGACATCGTCCTGACCGGCCAGAACAGTGCCGGCAGCCTTCTCGCCGCGTTGCGGTGCGTGGAGGTGACGGGGTGGAGCGTGGTGGCCGCCGAAGGGCGGGATCCCGGCACGCTGCGGCAGATGGGCGCGCTCGCCGTGGCCGAGCAGGGCGGCGTCATGACCGTCGGAGCGGCCACCGACAAACCGGTGGATCCTTCGGGCTTCAACGCCTTCTGGGGCATGGTGGCAGCCAGCGAGGAGGAAGCACACCGGTTACCCGACGTGGTGAGCACGGAAGCGGACAGCCCGCTGGCAGGTGCGATCGCTCTCATGGTGGAGGGGATCGTCAACTACAACACCTCCGCGGGCTGATTCGTCCGAGTCCGAAGTGTCCGGGACAGAGGTGTCCGGGACAGAGGTGTCCGAGTCCGAGTGAAGGTGCCGTACAGGGAGGGCGTGCGATGGCGGACAACGCGGATGACACGGAGCGCGGTGGCAGGGCCGATGCCGAGCGGCTGCGGCTGGCGGCGGCCGACGCGGGGCGGGTGGCGTGGCGGCGCTGGGGGCCGTATCTGAGCGAGCGGCAGTGGGGCACGGTGCGCGAGGACTACAGCCCCGGCGGTGACGCCTGGTCGTACTTCACCCATGACCAGGCCCGCTCACGGGCCTACCGCTGGGGCGAGGACGGCATCGCGGGCGTCAGCGACGACAAGCAGCGGCTGTGCTTCGCGCTGGCGCTGTGGAACGGCCGCGACCCGATCCTCAAGGAGCGGATGTTCGGCCTCACCAACGCCGAGGGCAACCACGGTGAGGACGTCAAGGAGTACTACTTCTACCTCGACAGCACACCGACCCACTCGTACCTGAAGTTCCTCTACAAGTACCCGCAGGCGGAGTTCCCGTACGACGAGCTCGTGACCGTCAACCGGGACCGCGGGCGCGGCGAGTCCGAGTACGAGCTGCTGGACACCGGTGTCTTCGACGAGGACCGCTACTTCGACGTGTTCGTGGAGTACGCCAAGGCCGGCCCCGAGGACCTGCTCGTCGAGATCACCGCGCACAACCGCGGACCCGACGAGGCCACGCTCCATCTGCTGCCGACGCTGTGGTTCCGGCACACCTGGTCGTGGGCGGGCGGCACCGCGGTGCCCGGCCTGCGGCACGCGGACGGCGCGATCCTCGCCGACCACGCGGAACTCGGCGCGCGCCGACTGTACTTCGAGGGTGCGGCGGAGACCCTCTTCACCGAGAACGACACCGACAACGAGCGCATCTTCGGCAGCCCCAACGCCACCCCCTACGTCAAGGACGGCATCGGCCGGTACGTCGTCCACGGCGAGCAGGACGCCGTCAATCCCGAGCGGACCGGCACCAAGGCGTCCGTCCACCATGTGCTCACCGTGCCCGCCGGCGGCAGTGCCACCGTCCGTCTGCGCCTGACGGACGGTGAACTCGCCGATCCGTGGGGCGATTTCGGCGAGGTGCTGGACACCCGCCGGGCCGAGGCCGACGCCTTCTTCGAGGGTGTCGTCCCGGACGGTCTCGGCGAGGACGAGCGGCGGCTGGTACGGCAGGCACTGGCCGGGATGCTGTGGAGCAAGCAGTACTACTACCTCGACGTGGAGCGCTGGCTCGCCGAGCACGGCGTCGACCCGCTCGCCGCCGACCCGCGCGTCCGCAACAGCGCCTGGTACCACATGGTCAACGACGAGATCATGTCGATGCCGGACACCTGGGAGTACCCGTGGTTCGCGGCCTGGGACCTCGCCTTCCACACCATCGCGCTGTCCATGGTCGACATCGGGTTCGCCAAGTCGCAGCTGGAGCTGCTGCTGCGCCGCCTGTATCTGCATCCCAACGGCCAGATCCCGGCGTACGAATGGAACTTCGGCGACGTCAACCCGCCCGTGCACGCCTGGGCCGTCCTCTTCGTCTACGAGCTGGAGAAGCAGCGCACCGGCCGCGGGGACCGGGCCTTCCTGGAGAACGCCTTCCAGAAGCTGACGAAGAACCTCACCTGGTGGCTCAACCGCAAGGACGTCGACGGCAACAACGTCTTCCAGGGCGGCTTCCTCGGACTGGACAACATCGGGGTCTTCGACCGCAGCGCACCGCTGCCCACCGGCGGCCACCTGGACCAGGCCGACGGCACCGCGTGGATGGCGCTGTACTGCCAGAACCTGCTGGAGATCGCCGTCGAGCTGGCGGCGGAGAACCCGGTGTACGTCGAGCAGGCGCAGACGCTGTTCGAGCACTTCGCGTGGATCGCCGTCGCCATGAACCGCATCGGCAAGGACAACGCGAGCCTGTGGGACGAGGAGGACGGCTTCTTCTACGACGTGCTGCGCCTGCCCGACGGCAGCGCGACCCCGCTGCGGGTCCGCTCCCTGGTCGGCCTCATCCCGCTCGTCGCGACCAGTGTGGTCGGCGCCTGGTCCGACCGCCGGTTCCCGGAACTCGTCGAGGGTGCCCGGGAGTTCGTGCGGCGGCACCCGGCCGTCGAGGGTCTGGTCGCCTCCCACGACGTCCTCGGGTCGGGCGCGGAGGGACGGCACCTGTTCGCGCTGTTCGACGAGGACCGGCTGCGCCGGATCCTGACCCGCATGCTCGACGAGGAGGAGTTCCTCGGCCCGCACGGCATCCGCTCCCTGTCCCGCCACCACGCGGCGCACCCCTACACGTTCGAGGTGCACGGGGAGACGTACGGCGTCGGCTATCTGCCCGCCGAGTCCGACTCGGGCATGTTCGGCGGCAACTCCAACTGGCGTGGCCCGGTGTGGTTCCCGGTCAACGTCCTGCTCGTCCGCGCCCTGCTGAACCTGCACGCCTACCACGGTGACGGGTTCATCGTGGAGTGCCCGACCGGTTCCGGCCGGCGGCTGAACCTGTACGAGGTCGCCCGCGAGATCTCCGGCCGGCTCACCTCGACCTTCCTGAGCGACGAGAACGGCCACCGCCCGGTGCACGGCGCCCAGCCCAGGTTCGCCAAGGATCCGCACTGGAAGGACCTGATCCTGTTCTACGAGTACTTCCACGGCGACAACGGCGCCGGCCTCGGCGCCTCCCACCAGACCGGCTGGACCGGCCTGGCCGCGGTCACCGCCACCCTGTTCCATGTCGTCGGCGCGGGAGACTGGGGCGCCCTGCGGGAGGAGCCGCTGTCATGACGGTGATCTACGAGATCAACACCCTCGTCTGGCTGGGCGAGTTGAATGGACGCTACGGGCGCCCCGTCACTCTCGGCGACGTTCCCGGCGAGGTCTGGGACGAGGTCGCGCGGCCGGGCGTGGACACCGTGTGGCTGATGGGCGTATGGGAGCGCAGCCCGGCCGGGCTGCGGATCGCCCTGGACAACCAGGAGTTGCTCGCCTCCTTCCGCGAGGCGCTGCCCGGCCTCACCGAGGCGGACATCGCCGGATCCCCGTACTGCGTACGGAACTACGTCGTCGACCGGTCCCTCGGCGGACCCGAGGGGCTGGCCGCGGCACGGGCCGAACTCGCCGCGCGCGGAGTGCGCCTGATCCTGGACTACGTCCCCAACCACGTGGCCCCCGACCACCCCTGGCTCACCGAGCGCCCGGACTGCCTGGTCCAGGGCACGCCCGAGGACCTGGCCCGCTCTCCGGAGTCGTTCCTGGAGGCCGCCCAGGCCGTGTTCGCCCGGGGCCGTGACCCCTACTTCCCGCCCTGGCCGGACGTGGTCCAGCTGAACGCCTTCAGCGAGCGGCTCCGGGCGGCGACGGTCGAGACGCTGGTGTCGATCGGCGACCAGGCCGACGGCGTGCGCTGCGACATGGCGATGCTGCCGATGAACGACGTGTTCGCCAAGACCTGGGGCGAGCGGGCGGGACAGGTCCCGGCCGAGGACTTCTGGCCGTTCGTCATCGGCCGGGTGCGGGAGCGCCACCCCGGCCTCCTCTTCGTCGCGGAGGCGTACTGGGACCTCGAATGGGCCCTCCAGCAGCAGGGCTTCGACCACTGCTACGACAAGCGGCTCTACGACCGTCTGGTCCACGAGGACGCCGGCTCCGTCCGTGCCCATGTGCAGGCAGGCCTCGGTTACCAGCGCGGACTCGTCCGGTTCCTGGAGAACCACGACGAGCCCCGGGCCGCCGCCACGCTGCCGGGCGAGAAGGAACGGGCGGCGGCCGTGGCCGTGGCCACCCTGCCCGGCGCGACCCTCTGGCACGAGGGCCAGTTCGAGGGCCGCCGGGTCCGCCTGCCCGTGTTCCTCTCGCGCCGGCCCGAGGAGCCGGCCGACGCCTCCCTGCGCGACTTCCACGACCGTCTCGTGGCCGCCGTGGCCCCCGTGCGCGAGGGTGAGTGGCGGCTGCTGGACTGCACCGGCTGGCCGGACAACGACACCCACCGCGATCTGCTCGCCTGGTCCTGGACCACGGGCCGGGACCACTGCCTCGTCGTGATCAACTACTCCGGGGAGCCGGCCCAGGGGCGGGTTCCCCTGCCCTGGGACGAGCTGCGCGGGCATTCGTGCCGACTGGCCGGGCTGCTCGACGGGAGCACCTACGACCGGGAGGGCGACGAACTGGTCGACCCGGGCCTGTTCGTCGCCCTCGATGCCTGGCAGTGGCACCTGCTCTCGCTCCCCCGGTGACCGAGGGGCGCCTGGGGGTACCCCCAGCGCCCCTTGCGGGGGCACGGTTCCGCTCAGCCGGTGTAGCCGGTCACGTCGCCGATCCAGGTGATGAAGTCGCCCGGGTCCTCGTCGGCGCCGTGGGCGGCGTCCCAGTACATCAGGGCGTTGACGTCGTCGCCGAGGTTCTCCAGGCTCAGGGCGAGGTTGCCGAGGATCGTCAGCGCGGTGTCGGTGTCCTTGGTGCCGGTGCGGATCCACCAGTACGTGGCCCGGTCGTCGTTGCCGTCGCCGATGAAGTACATCGGGTTCATCATGTTCAGCTTGCCGGGGATGTCGCTGTCCAGTGACGTGCCGCCGGTGCCGGAGGTGTCGTTGGCCAGGCTGTAGTCGGTGAAGTGCCGGGCCTCGGTGGTGTCGACGCCGAACTCGTTGTTCTCGCCGGCCGACAGGTCGAAGGCGTCGAACGCCGGGGCGTCCTTGCCGCGGTTCCCGACGTGGTCGAGGTAGTCGGACCAGGAGAACGTGGCCGACGAACCGTCCCAGGTGATGAAGGTGTTGGAGGACAGGTACGTGGTCCGGTCGTCGTCCGACAGGTCCGCCAGGTAGGTGGTGGCCGCCGGTTCGAGGTAGGTCGCCAGCAGGTAGTCGTCGAGGTTGTCGGCCGTGATGGTGCCGTAGTCGTCCGCCGTCAGGCCGAGCCCGGACTGGTACGTCTCGAACAGGGCTGTCAGGTCCCCGGAGACGTCCTGGTCGACCTCCTCGCCGCTGCTGAGCGTGTTGGTGCCCCAGTTCCACTCGTAGGCGCCGTCCGCGTTCTCCAGATCGGTGATGGGGCACCAGGCGCCGGTGGCGTAGACGATGTCGTCGGCGTCGGCCGCACCGAGTGCGCTGAGGTGGTCGTCGTACAGCGAGCTGCCGCCGGAGGCACCCAGCAGGGCCGACAGGGCGCCGCCGGCACTGGTCCCGGCCGTCACTATCCTGTCGGTGTCGCCCGGGATGGTGCCCGCGTTGTAGCGCACGTACCGGATCGCGGCCTTGAGGTCGACGATCGCCGCCGGCGCGGTGCCGTAGTAGTCACCGCTGGAGTCCACCAGGGTCCGGCCGCGCGCGCCCGGCTCCACCGCGACGTACCCGGCCGCGATGGCCAGTTGCGCCCGGCTGCTGCTCACGCCCGTGTTGGTCGACACCGAGGAGGGGAGGTAGCCGCCGATCGAGTTGGAGACGAGGATCGGGGCGTCGGTGGCGTCCACGGCGGTGCCGTCGATCGACACCGGGACGCTGACGGTCAGGCTCTGGTAGGTCTCGTCCACCGGGTCGGTGACGTAGGTGATGGCCGACCAGAAGTGGTACGTGACCTCCTTGTCGCCGTCGTCGGTGGAGATCGTCGTCGTGATCTCGGTGTACGCGTCGGGGTCGAAGGCCAGCGAGTCGGACGCGGCCGTGCCGGACGACGCGGTCGCCGCCGACGCGTTCGTGCCGCCGGCGATCCCCACTGCCGGAACGGCGACCGCGGCCGCGGCAATTCCCTTGATCAGGGCCCTGCGGTTCATCTTGTGCGTCATTTCGTGTCTCCTTCGCGAGGCGCAGCAGTTTCCGAACCGCGGGCGACGGCATGACGGGATTTCTTCGCCGATGGGAGCGCCAGTGCGGGTGTCCGGAGAGTTCTGAAACTGCTTCACGGGGCGCTTGTCTCGATCTCGGCAGCGAACGTAATTCATTGGCGACAATATTGTCAGCAATTCCAGCGACTCCACGGTCAACCCATAGAGACCGCTCCATGGCCTGAGATTCCTGAAATCACGCTGCGGGCGTCCTGCGATGGTCAAGAGTGCGTCACATGACCGCGGCGGCTGAGCGGGCGGGAGCCGGCCGACGTACTGAAGGAGCAGGTAGACGCGACTCCGACGAAGGGCACCTTCCTTGATCCCGCGACGCATCGGCCCGAGCCTCGCTCTGGGGCTCGCCTCCGCTTTCCTGTTGGGGGCGTGCGGCTCCTCGAACGGCACCGACACCGGCGCCGGCAACGCCGCACCGGCTGCCCCGGTCACGTCGGCCACCGCGGATCCGGGGACCTCCGCGCCGGCCGTCGGCGGCAGCCCCGCGAGCGGGCAGACGGCGACGACCGCCGTGGTGACGACCAGGACGGCCCAGGGTCTTGGCAGCATCGTCACCGACGACAAGGGGCTGACCCTCTACCGCTACGACAAGGACCAGGCGAACCCCTCCAAGTGGACGTGCTCCGGCGCCTGCACCAAGACGTGGCTGCCGGTGATCGTGCCGGAGTCCGTACAGACCTCGGGGGTGGAGAAGAGCCTCCTCGGCACGGTCCACCGGAACGGCGAGACACAGCTCACCCTCGCCGGCTGGCCGCTCTACCGGTACGTGGGCGACACTGCGGCCGGACAGACGAACGGCCAGGGGAAGGACGGGGAGTGGTACGCCGTCACTCCCGCCGGCCAGAAGTCCACCGTCACGGGCTGACGTCCGGAGAACGAACCGCGGCACCGGAACGAGCCGCGACAATTGATTTCCAGGACCTGTTCTTTTTGAATGGAATTTCGAACAACCTGGAGAAAAGCCACGCCGCGCATATCGAGACCGGCAGGCCCACCGCCAGCGTGAACCAGAACGTGGGCAGTCCCGGCGACACGAAATGCGGGGCGATTCGGCGCATCACGGCCATGACGATCGGGAGATGGATCAGGTAGAGGCTGTAGGAGAAGCTGCCGAGGCCGTGGACGGGACGTGCCGTCAGGAGCCGTACGAGGACGGCGGGTTTTCCGGTGGCGACGGCGGCCAGCAGCATCGTCATGGCCGGAGCGATGGCGAGATCGATCCAGAAGTAGTGGTTCACCGTCCAGACGGAACCCCGGACGGCACCGAGCGCCAGGACCGGCAGGGCGGCGAGGACGGCGAACCACCCCCACGGCAGTCGTCGCACCCTGTCCGACGCGGTGACGATGCCCGCGCCTGCCACGCCTGCGGCAAACACCGGAGCGAGATGGGGAGCGAGCCAGTTGTCGCCCTCCACCGGGTTGGCGCCGGCCGCCGTAAGACCGATGACGACCACCGGAAGTGTCACCGAAGCGGCCAGCATCGCGGCGCCCGAGCGCCGGCGGACGAGGAGGAGAAGGGGGAAGAGGAGATAGAGCTCGGCCTCCACCCCTATCGACCAGAACGCACCGTTCGGCGTCGGGGCGGTGACCATGTCCTGGGCGACCAGGCCGAACACCAGGACCGTCGCGCCGGTGGGCGGCCCGAAGTGCGAGGCCGGCACCACGAACCGCGAGATCAGCAGGCTCATGGCCAGTGCCGCCCAGTACGGGGGCAGGATGCGCCAGGCGCGCCGGCGCAGGAACTCGCCGACACCGGCCGACCGCCAGCCGTGCCGCGCCGGGGAGATCGCCAGGGAGAACCCGGACAGCACCAGGAAGAAGACGACGGCAAGGCGCCCGAACATCAGCCCGCCCAGCCACGGGGGCGCCGAACTGTGCGGATAGCCCGGGAAGGTGTACAGCCAGCAGTGGAACAGGACGACGTACAGCGCCGCCAGACCACGGAGGCCGTCCAGGCCCCGCACCTGCGGCCGGGCCTGCGCTCCCGCACCGTTGCCGCTCTCTCCCCGGCGCAGGGGGGCGGCCAGGTCGAGGGTGCTCCCGGCCGGGCGACTCGAATCCACTGAAATGGCGCAACCCTTCCTCCGGGCACCGACTGCCGCGCGCTTCGATGCCGTCGGGCAGCACCGCGCCGCCCCACAGGGACAGGTACGTGACCCCCGGCCGGGCCGTTCAACAGGCCCTGCGCTGGGGTCTGCCCGGCGAGTGCGGCCGGGGGCGGCGTCCCGTCTTACGGAGTCGTGACGTGCGGGCGTGGGCGCGTGGTCCGGGGGCCGCGGGCGCCTAGCGTGGCCTCATGCGTGTACTGGTCACCGGCGGTGCCGGGTTCATCGGGTCCCATGTCGTCGAGGCGCTGACGGAGCGCGGGCACGAGGCGGTCGTGTTCGACGTCCGGGACGATCCGGGCGCCGACGTGCGCAGTCCGGTGGCGGTGGGGCGGGCCCTCGCGGGCGTGGACGCCGTCTGTCACCAGGCCGCGATGGTGGGGCTCGGAGTCGGGTTCGGTGACGCGGCGGAGTACGTCTCGCGCAACGACCTGGGTACGGCCGTACTGCTCTCCGCGATGGCCGCGGCGGGGGTACGGCACCTCGTGCTGGCCGGGTCGATGGTCGTGTACGGGGAGGGCCGGTACGAGTGCCCGCGGCACGGTGTCGTACGGCCCGGGCCGCGCGCGGTCGCCGATCTGGACGCGGGGCGGTTCGAGCCGAACTGCCCGGTGTGCGGGGACGAGTTGACGCCGGGGCTGGTGGGTGAGGACGCGCCCGTCGATCCGCGCAACGTGTACGCCACGACCAAGCTGGCCCAGGAGCACCTGGCCGCCGCCTGGGCCCGGTCGACGGGCGGGTCGGCGGTGTCGCTGCGCTACCACAACGTGTACGGGCCCCGGATGCCCCGCGACACCCCCTACGCGGGAGTCGCCTCCTTCTTCCGTTCCGCGCTCGCCCGGGGCGAGGCACCCCGGGTGTACGAGGACGGGCGGCAGCGCCGGGACTTCGTGCACGTCCGGGACGTGGCCGCCGCCAACGCGGTGGCCCTGGAGGCACGGCCCGCCCAGGGGGTGCTGACCGCGTACAACACCGGAAGCGGCGAGCCGCACACCGTCGGCGAGATGGCCCGCGCGCTGGCCGAGGCGCACGGTGGGCCGCTGCCGGTGGTCACCGGGGAGTACCGGCTGGGCGACGTACGGCACATCACGGCCGACTCGTCACGGCTGCGGGCCGAACTGGGCTGGAAGGCCGAGGTCGGGTTCGCCGAGGGGATGCGGGAGTTCGCGCACGCGGAGTAGGCGCCGGGCCGTGGCGCCAGCGTTACGGCGCCGTCGGCAGGGTGACCTCGAAGCGGCAGCCGCCGGGGATGTTGTGCACGGTGGCCCGGCCCCGGTGGGCCTCGACGATCCCGCGCACGATGGCGAGGCCGAGGCCGGCTCCGGCCGGCGGGGTCCGGGCGTGGGTGCCGCGCCAGCCGGTGTCGAAGACGCGGGGCAGGTCCTCCTCGGGGATGCCGCCGCAGCCGTCCGTGACGGACAGGACGACGGCACCCTCGGCCGACCGCTCGGCGGCGACCGCGACCGTGCCGTCGGGGGGTGTCCGGCGGATGGCGTTCACCAGCAGGTTGCCCAGCACCCGGCTCATCTCCTTGCCGTCCACCTCGACCGGCACCGGCTCCACCCGGTCGCCGACCAGCCGTACGCCGTACTCGCGGGCCAGCGGGTCGACGCCCGCGAGGGCGTCGCCGACGAGGTCGTACACCGACATCCGGCTCGGGCTCAGCGCGAGCGTGCCCGCGTGGATGCGGGAGAGTTCGAAGAGGTCGCCGACCATGTCGTTGAGGCGCTCGACCTCCGTGCGGATCTGCTTGTGATAGCGGTCGGGATCGCTGGCGACGCCGTCCTCCAGAGCCTCCGACATGGCCCGCAGACCGGCCAGCGGGGTGCGCAGGTCGTGCGAGATCCAGGCGACGAGTTCCCGCCGCGAGGTCTCCAACGCCCGCTCCCGTTCCCGGGATTCGGCGAGCTTCGCGCTCGTCGCCGCCAGCTCGCGGCTCACCTCCGCCAGTTCGGCGGTGGCCGGGACCGGCGGTGCGGCGAAGTCGCCGTCCTCGCCGAACGAGCGTGCCGCGAGGGCGAGTTCACGGCTGCGGGCGACGACCCAGCGGCCCAGTATCAGCGCGGTCGCGAGGGACACCGCGGCCGCCATCGCCACGACGGTCGTCACCACCGACAGGTCGTGCGAGGAGAGGAACATCGCCCAGGCGACGGCCAGGGTGCCGGCGAGCATCGCGACCACGCCGACGGCGGCGACCACGGCGAGGGACGCGGTCAGCGAGCGGCGGCGCAGCAGGCGCAGCGCGGCCGCCCCGAGCAGTCCGGTGCCGGCGGCGCCGGCGAAGGCGTACAGGGCGATGAGGAAGGTGTCACGCATGGTCAGGCCGCCCCTTCCCGTCCGCCCTGGCTGTCCTGGCTGCCCTGGCTGCCCTGGTTGTGCTCTCCGTTCGGCTCGAAACGGTAGCCGACGCCCCACACCGTCTGGATCAGCCGCGGCCGGGCCGGGTCGTCCTCGACCTTCGCGCGCAGCCGGCGGACATGGACCGTGACGGTGGACAGGTCGCCGAAGTCCCAGCCCCACACCGCGCGCATCAGGTCCTCCCTGCTGTACGCCCGCCCCGGGTGCCGCAGGAAGAAGGCGAGGAGATCGAACTCGCGCAGGGTGAGGGCGAGTTCGGTGCCGTCCTTGGTGGCGCGGCGGGCGCCGGGGTCGAGGGTGAGCCCGGCGCACGAGAAGGACCGGTCGGCGGGGGCGGGGCGGCTGCGGCGCAGTACCGACTCCACCCGCAGGACCAGTTCACGGGGGCTGAACGGCTTGGTGACGTAGTCGTCGGCGCCGACCTCCAGGCCGAGGATGCGGTCGTCCTCGTCGCCACGCGCGGTGAGCATGATGACCGGGACGGGGGCGTGGCCGCGCAGCCGCCGGCAGACCTCCAGGCCGTCCATGCCGGGCAGCATCAGGTCGAGCACGACCAGGTCGGGCCAGTGGGCGGCGGCGCGGGTCAGGGCGGCGGGGCCGTCGCCGGCGTGGTCGACCAGGTACCCGGCGCGGTCCAGGTACCCGGCGACGATCTCGGCGACGGTCGGATCGTCGTCCACGACCAGGACCCGGGCGGCACCGGCGGTGGCCTCGGCCTCGGTGAGCTCGTACGGCTGCTGCATGCCTCCACCCTCGCACCGGGCCGTCGCGGGTGTCGCGGCCGGGCGTGGGCTCGGGGTGGGACGTTCGCGTTTCGTAAGAAACCAGGGAGGCGGGGGGCACCGGCGACGCCGGGCGCCGACGTCCGCGTTTCGTAAGCAGCCGAGGCCCGGAATGTCCGGTTCGCGTTCGTAGGGTGAAGGCCGTGACCACCTCACCTTCTTCTCCCTCCCCTTCCCCTGCGACGGACGTGGACGTCGTCCTCCCCTGTCTGAACGAGGCGGAGGCCCTGCCCTGGGTGCTCGGCCGGATCCCGGCGGGCTGGCGGGCCCTCGTGGTGGACAACGGCTCCACCGACGGCTCGGCGGACATCGCCCGGGCGCACGGGGCGACCGTCGTCCACGAGGCGCGGCGCGGCTTCGGCGCGGCATGCCATGCGGGGCTGACCGCGGCGACCGCCGGCATCGTCTGCTTCTGCGACTGCGACGCCTCGCTGGATCCGGGCCTTCTCGTGCCGTTCGTGCGAGAAGTCCTGGACGGCGAGGCGGACTTGGTGCTCGGCCGCCGGCGTCCCGAGGGGCGGGGCGCGTGGCCGGCGCATGCCCGCGCGGGGAATCTGGCGCTGGCGCGGATGCTGCGGCGGCGCACGGGGCTGCGCCTGCACGACCTCGGTCCGCTGCGGGCCGCTCGCCGCGAGGGGCTGCTCGCGCTGGACCTGGACGACCGGCGCAGTGGGTATCCGCTGCAGATGGTGGTGCGGGCGGCGGACGCGGGGTGGTGGATCACCGAGCACGAGGTGCCGTACCTGCCGCGCACCGGTACGTCCAAGGTGACGGGGACCTGGCGTGGCACCTGGCAGGCGGTGCGGGACATGAGCCGGGTGCTGCACGAGACACCCCGGGTGCGGGTGGGTGGGGGCTGAGCGCGCAGTTCCTCCCCCAGCCCCCACCCACCCGCAC